>NZ_JAOWHD010000059.1:0-547880 GCF_030332785.1 Citrobacter sp. Cpo069 | reverse complement strand
GATTCGAACCCCCGATACGTTGCCGTATACACACTTTCCAGGCGTGCTCCTTCAGCCACTCGGACACCTCACCATATTGTTGTTCCTGTGCTACCGGAACGGGCGCTAATGTAGGGGAAACACCGCCCCGCCGTCAATCAACTTTTTGAAAAAAATGTGCATTTACACAAACTTCAAGCAACATGGAGCATAAATAAGCGGGAATTGTTTTTTTTGCCAGCATCCTAAAATTTGCTACTCTGATGTTCCCTCGAAAAATGATGATAATAAGTGCGAGAAAGTTCCGCACAACAATGTTCAGGAGACAATATGGATATAATTTTCTATCACCCAACATTCGATACGACCTGGTGGATTAATGCGTTGGCAAAGGCAATACCTGGTGCGAACGTACGTGAGTGGAAAGCGGGTGATAATGCACATGCTGACTATGCGCTGGTCTGGCATCCGCCGGTTGAAATGCTCGCAGGACGAAAATTAAAAGCCGTATTTGCGCTGGGAGCGGGTGTCGATTCTATTCTCAGTAAACTCAATGCTCATCCGGAAATGTTGGATGCGTCGATCCCGCTTTTCCGTCTGGAAGATACGGGTATGGGCCTGCAAATGCAGGAATATGCTGTCAGTCAGGTGCTGCACTGGTTTCGTCGCTTTGATGATTATCAAGCATTGAAAAATCAGGCGAAATGGCAGCCGTTGCCAGAATATACTCGCGAGGAGTTTACCGTCGGGATCATGGGGGCTGGGGTATTGGGCGCAAAAGTTGCCGAAAGCCTGCAGGCATGGGGATTCCCACTGCGCTGCTGGAGTCGTACGCGTAAATCCTGGTCTGGCGTGGAAAGCTTCGCCGGTACTGAGGAACTGGGCGCGTTTTTGAGTCAAACTCGCGTGCTGATCAACCTTCTGCCTAATACGGCAGAAACCGTAGGCATTATTAACGCTGATTTACTTAGCCAATTGCAGGATGGCGCCTACGTGCTAAACCTTGCACGCGGTGTTCATCTCAATGAAGACGATCTTCTGGCATCGCTGGAAAGCGGCAAGGTGAAGGGGGCCATGCTGGATGTTTATAGCCGTGAACCGCTGCCAGAAAACAGCCCATTATGGAAACATCCGCGTGTGGCGATGACGCCACATATTGCCGCAGTTACCCGTCCGGCAGAAGCGGTGGACTATATCTCCCGCACGATTATGAACCTGGAGAGCGGGCAAGTCGTAACAGGTCAGGTCAATCGCGTTCGGGGATATTAATGGTAACCCGGCAAGTACCGGGTTTCAGCTAAAATACCCGTCATACTTCAAGCTGCATGTGCGTTGGCTACGGTTGTTCACCCGAATCACTTACTTAAGTAAGTGATTCGGGTATCACTCCCTTGCCACCTGCCTGCGACTCGAATTTTTAGGGTATTAATGGCGGCGATACCTGCTATCCTTGACGGAAAATGACTACAGGAGAGAGTTATGTATCCCGTTGACCTGCATATGCATACCGTCGCCAGCACCCACGCCTACAGCACCTTAAGTGATTACATCGCGGAAGCTCGTCGCAAAGGCATCAAGCTATTTGCCATTACCGATCATGGACCGGACATGGCGGATGCGCCTCACCACTGGCACTTTATCAATATGCGTATTTGGCCGCGTGTCGTGGATGGCGTGGGGATCCTGCGCGGAATAGAAGCCAATATTAAGAATATTGAAGGTGAAATTGACTGTTCAGGTCCGATGTTTACCTCCCTGGACCTCATTATTGCGGGCTTCCATGAGCCGGTTTTTGCACCTCACGATAAAGACACCAATACCCAGGCAATGATAGCTACGATGGCCAGCGGTAATGTGCACATCATAAGTCATCCGGGAAATCCCAAATATCCTGTTGATATTAAAGCAATTGCGCAGGCGGCGGCAAAGTACCAGGTTGCACTGGAAATCAATAACTCTTCGTTTTTGCATTCGCGTAAGGGCAGTGAGGATAATTGTCGTGCGGTTGCTGCGGCTGTGCGTGATGCTGGTGGATGGGTGGCGTTAGGGTCGGATTCACATACCGCTTTCACGCTGGGAGAATTTGGCGAATGCCGTAAAATCCTGGATGATGTTAATTTCCCTGAAGACAGAATTTTAAACGTCACACCTAAACGTCTATTGGCGTTTCTGGAATCGCGAGGCATGGAGCCGATCGCGGAATTTGCTGAACTGTAATTGTTACTAACTGGAATATATCAATGAACGAGTTTTCTATCCTGTGTCGTGTACTGGGCTCGCTGTTTTACCGCCAACCGCAGGACCCTTTACTGGTTCCCCTGTTTACCCTGATTAGTGAAGGTAAACTGTCCGCCAACTGGCCGCTGGAACAGGACGAACTGCTCACCCGTTTACAGAAGAGCTGCGATATGCCCCAGCTGGCTGCAGATTACAACGCGCTGTTTGTCGGTGACGAGTGTGCAGTGCCGCCTTATCGTAGTGCCTGGGTAGAAGGGGCGAAAGAATCCGATGTTCGTGCATTTCTTTCAGCCCGGGGCATGCCGCTTGCTGATACACCGGCAGATCACATTGGTACGCTGTTGCTGGCGGCTTCATGGCTTGAAGACCAGTCTGCGGAAGATGAAAGTGAGGCGCTTGAAACCTTGTTTGTAGACTACTTGCTGCCCTGGTGCGGTACGTTCCTTGGTAAAGTTGAAGCGCACGCGAACACGCCTTTCTGGCGTACGATAGCACCGCTGACGCGTGATGCCATTGGTGCGATGTGGGACGAATTGCAGGAAGATACAGACGAATAAATGTGACTTGCGTCACTTAAAGGTGCAACTCATTTTATAAGCTTGCATAAATTGTGTGCGCGATCTCATTACCATGCCGTTTTTCTGCTAAGATGCGCGGCATGAACATACTTCTCTCAATTGCAATCACAACGGGCATTCTCTCCGGGATCTGGGGATGGGTGGCCGTTTCTCTTGGTTTACTCAGTTGGGCTGGCTTTCTGGGTTGCACGGCTTATTTCGCCTGCCCGCAAGGTGGGTTAAAAGGACTGTGGATCTCGGCGTGTACGCTGCTAAGCGGTGTGGTGTGGGCGTTGGTGATTATTAACGGTAGTGCGCTTGCTCCGCATATGGACATTATTGGTTATGTCATGACAGGAATTGTCGCGTTTCTGATGTGTATCCAGGCAAAGCAATGGCTGCTTTCATTTGTACCGGGCACGTTCATTGGCGCATGTGCAACATTTGCAGGGCAGGGCGACTGGCGACTGGTTGTACCGTCACTGGCACTGGGCCTCGTATTCGGCTATGCAATGAAAAACAGTGGTCTGTGGCTGGCATCTCGTCGTGAAAATAGAATATCGTCGACGCTGACCAGTAAATAAAAAAGCGTGAGGGTTTTCCTCACGCTTTTTATGCTGTATAGACCCATCAGGATTCTGGCGGTACCGACATATGACGGTATTTAACCAGGATGTCATTATCAACTTGTTTCTTATCCTGCAAATCCCACAATCCGCGATCGATGCCGTCATTAATCAGGAAGATAACGCCCGTTTCAATCGCTGACATCAGACAAAGCATAACCGGTTCGTTAGAGGTGTAGCCAATTTCACCTTCCAACAGACGCTGGTAGTCAATAAAGCGGAACACCCCAGCCTGTACTTCATAAGACAGAATGGTTTTACTGGTATTCACTGACGACAGGATCTCACCGGTGCTGACGTTAACTACGCGCAGGTTTACCGCTATCTGGTCGAGCTGGTATTGCGTATCGGCGCCAATACCAAAATAACGTGCACCGACACCACCCGATTTAACGTTGCTTTCATAACCGATAATTGATCCTTCCACCATGACGTTTGCCGCGGTCAGGGACTGTAGCGGGATCCGGTTATTAATCGCAACCGTACCGTTTTCCTGAGCTGCACGAATGATTTTGCGTTCGTTAAGCAAGTTCTGTAACCCCTGACGTTCCAGTGGGACGAACCAACGAGAATCTTTCAATGCGGTGACAAGCATAGCCGTGGCGCTTTGCGGGACGGCGGTTGAGAAGTTACTTGCCGGGTAAGGTTTAAATTGGCCAGTCTCATCCTGAATGTTGTATACCGACACAAAGATCTTACCTGTAGGCATAGGCAGATGCGTCAAGTCTTTATAGCTTTGGGCTCGGGGCATTAATGTCGGCTTAGCGGCTTCTTGAGGCGGAGCAGTTAAACATCCGCTGAGTAAAATTACTGCCACCATGATAAGTAAACGCTGCATGATTATTTCCTTTCGTGGCTATAACTTAGAAGTCGGTCGACTGTGTTTGTAAACCCGACACTTCAATAGTTGAAGTTTTCCCCGATTTCCTGTCGGTGACATTCAATTGCAGTTGTCCGTCCCGGTTGGCGATATCAATGATAAAATCATTGGTCACCATTCTTCCTGGTTTACCGGTATTAATGTTGGTGAGTAGGCCACCGAGAATTTGTGACTGAATCGCCTGAGTAAAGTTATCCAGAGCTGACGGGGTTTCAATACCGTAATCGTCATAGCTTGGATCTTTATATGAGTTCTGGGCCTGGGCGCTGTTCAACAGAAAAGCACCATTATTCGGGTTGCCACCAAAGTTTGGGTTGCGAAACTGGAACGTCATGTTTCCGGCCCAACTTAATGGTGAAATTAGCATGAGCAAAACCACTGCATGTTTAACACGCATGAAAGCCTCCGGACAAAATCATGTTTTAGAATTCATCACGCGCTAAATCGCTAGTGCTTAATAGTGTTTGATCTATTTGCCGGCGATTTAATGCTTCCTCAGTTTGTGCCAATGCGAAGACTACAATTTTGTCGAAGTCTTTTTTCGTCGGAAATAAAAAAGTCTGGAAGATAACGTCCTGATTGACCGTTATGGTGATCCAACTTCCCCAACGCGCACTGGGTCTTTCATTAATGGTTAAGTTTCCTGTGTACTCGCTTTCCCACTTATCACTAAAGGCCCGATAAAAATCATGCCCGATTGAAGAGACAGTGTGGTCAGTTAACAGCCCGGGAACCTCCACCTCTACGGTTGTCGCTGCGTGCAGACTCCCGGCAGCAAAGAATAAATTTGCTGCCACAATCCAGGTCAAATACCGTTTCATGGCTTTATCGCCTGAGGTTATCATTGGCCCATGAGACCGCCTGCGTACGGTTTTTGACAGCTATCTTTTTGAAAAGATTATAAAGATGTGTTTTTACCGTATTTTCACTGATAAACAGTGAACGAGCGATTTCAATATTTGAGGCGCCGATACGCAATTTATTAAGGATCTCTTTTTCACGGTGCGTCAGCAGTGCCGACTCCGTGCTGTTATAACGATAATTTCCAGAGTGCGTGATCAGATAACTGGCAAGTTTTTGCGTGAAGTAACATTCACCGCGCAAGATACCCTGCAAGCCGCTTACGACACGCTGCTCGTCTTCAGTTGCGTAAAAAACACCATTGATATGCGGCCAGTTTTCGATATCCCGATAAGGGTAATCATCAGGAGTATTCAACAATAACGTCTTTATATTGTTGTTTTTTCTACTCAAATTATCTTGCCAGTAATGGATCAGTTTTTTATCTGCCTCCATCATATCCAGTAAAACAATGCAGCTGGAGGATATATCATCCAGAGAACGTTGAATATTATGTAGTTTTCCGGTGAGTGCCAGTGATTGTTTTAAATGCTGTAATAATGCAGTTGCCTGCAAAGAAGGTTTTGTGATCAACAATAATGTATGACCATGAATACTATGGACTTCATTAAACATGATGAAACTCCACTTTTTAGTCGCACACCTGACAGCTGTCTCTACTAAAATAGAGGCACCAGAAGTACTGACAGATGTTGCACTGCTGTGTAGATATAAAATATCGACCCAAAGGGGTGGAAATATTAAAACAAATGGACTTCAACTGATTTCAATCTAGCTATTACAAATCTTAAAGCAAGTGTTAAACATGTAACAACTTGTAAAATTATATATTGAAATGTGATTTTATGGTTTTATTGGAGTTTAGATTTGATAGGAAAGTTGTACATTTTACCTTTGCTGCATAGATTTAAAAAATCATACAAATTATAGTAACGCATTGATTTTAAATCAGTTAATTAATGGTTGTTGAGTTTTAGATTTCTAATGAATTCTAAAATCCTTGTCTCAATTTACGTTGGTCAATTTTAGATGGAAAAAAATGACTTTTGTCACGACTTGTACCGATGTCTATCTCGACGTTGTACTGAGAGGCCCTGATATCGTGCAAAATGCACTTTCTCAGTGACTGCATAGAAATTCATTACTGATAGCAAAATAAAAATAAAAGCCAGACCTGAAGCGGTGTTATTCACTGTTAATTAGTACTTTGGTGTGAATCCGGATATAAAAATACCACTCGCGGGTGAGTTATTTAAAATGTTTCCACGGACATACTCTTCATCGTAACGTGGCGTTAACAAATGTAAGTCATGTTAACAACAATTTGAGTGGTAATTAATTTAACTTCATGTACGACCAGGTCCAGGGTGACAACATGAAAAACAAGTTGTTATTTATGATGTTTACAATACTGGGTGTGCCTGGGATTGCATCCGCAACCAGTTATGATTTAGCTAATTCAGAATATAACTTTGCGGTAAATGAATTAAGTAAGTCTTCATTTAATCAGGCAGCCATTATTGGTCAGGTTGGTACTGCTAATAGTGCAAATACTCGCCAGGAGGGCACCAAGTTATTGTCGGTCATTTCGCAAGAAGGTTCAGGTAACCGGGCGAAAACAGATCAGACGGGATCAAATAACTTTGCATATATTGATCAAACGGGTAGCTCTAATGATGCGAGTATTAAACAAAGCTCTTACGGTAATACGGCGATGATTATCCAGAAAGGCTCTGGTAATAAAGCCAATATTACCCAGTACGGTACACAAAAAACAGCAGTTGTGGTGCAGAGACAGTCGCAAATGGCAATTCGCGTTACTCAACGCTAATCCATAAACGACGTTTAAATCAATCCGATGGGGGTTTACCATGAAACTTTTAAAAGTGGCAGCATTCGCAGCAATCGTAGTTTCTGGCAGTGCTCTGGCAGGTGTTGTTCCGCAATGGGGCGGTAATCATCATGGTGGCGGTAGCAACTATGGCCCAGACTCTTCAATGAGTATTTACCAATTTGGCTCTAGTAACGTTGCGAATGCGCTGCAAAGTGATGCACGTAAATCAGACGTGACTATCACACAACACGGACATGGTAACGGTGCGACCGTCGGCCAAGGTGCTGATGACAGTACCATTAGCCTGAAACAGACCGGCTTCCAGAACAGTGCTGATATCAATCAGTGGAATGCAAAAAATGCTGATATCAGCGTAACTCAGTTTGGTGGTCGTAACGGTGCTGTGGTTAATCAGACAGCGTCTGACTCCAATGTGCTGATTCAGCAGGTTGGTTATGGCAACAATGCTACAGCTAACCAGCACTAATTCAGTTTTCTGACTGATAATAAACAGGGCGAAAGCCCTGTTTTTTTTCGGGAGAATATTATGCACACGCTATTACTCATTGCCGCGTTGGCAAATCAAATAACATTCAATACAACTCAGCAAGGTGACATGTACACCATTATCCCTCAGGTGACATTAGCTCAACCGTGCGTATGTGAAGTGCAAGTCCTTGCCGTACGTAAAGGAAAGGGCGGACAAAGTCAGTCACAGCAGAAAACAAGCCTTTCGGTCCCTGCTAATCGGCCAATTGAATTAACAAAAATGAGCTTTAATATTTCACCGGAGGATTCGGTCAAAATTATCGTTACCGTTTCTGACGGGCAGTCTCTGCATCTGTCGCAACAATGGCCTGACTCAAACAGTCACCCATAATTTTTTGCCGGATTTGCATTAAGGGTGTGGCTGGGAGTGCAGTGCTGTTCTATGAATATAGAAACGAACAAACGTTTTATTTGATCGTAACTCGCAGCGGTGAAGGATCATTGCGATCCCTCAAGGATGATTAATCATTGAGGAACCCTTATGTGTACATTATTAAAGCGTATTTTAAATACCGGTTTGTGGGCTTTTTCTCTTTTAACCCTCCCCGCAATGGCGACGCAAATCTTACCCGGCGGGGTTATTCATTTTCGCGGTGCAATAGTTGAAGCACCTTGCGACGTTAACACTCGACAACAACAGATTGAATTGTCATGTATGCGTGATGGCACGATGAGTAATAGTCTCTACGACCTGCAACAGGTCACGACAGCGCCTCAGAGTGTGGAACAAATTGCCACGGTGAAAATGCATTACCTCAATGAACAGAAAAGCATGGCTATTCTGAATATTGAATATAAATGAATCATTCTGGCGTAGGTATGCACGCTTATGGCTAAAAAGTGAGATTTCAAGGAAAACCCTGCTGTACACTTAACGGAGAGTGTTTTGTCAGGGGGAACTTATGCAATCGCGTGTTCATGTGTTACAGGGCGACATTACGACGATCGCAGTAGATGTGATCGTCAATGCGGCCAACTCCTCGTTACTGGGAGGAGGTGGAGTCGATGGCGCGATTCATCGTGCTGCCGGGCCTGCGTTGTTGGAGGCCTGCAAACAGGTTATACAACAACAGGGAGAATGCCCGACCGGGCATGCCGTTATCACGTTGGCTGGAGCGCTTCCGGCAAAAGCAGTTATTCACACCGTAGGACCCGTCTGGCAAGGCGGTGATCACCACGAGGCTGAACGACTTGAAGAGGCCTATCTAAATACATTGCAACTGGCCTTAGCCAATGGTTATCAATCCATTGCTTTTCCTGCTATAAGCACCGGAGCTTATGGTTACCCACGTGCTGCAGCGGCAGAGATCGCGGTGAAAACGGTGTTGAAATTTATCACCCGACGTACGCTACCCGATCAAATATACTTCGTGTGCTTTGATGAAGAAAACGCTCGACTATACAAGAGATTACTTACCCAACAAGGCGATGAACGCACGGACTGATATGACGCGACTTGAGCGTGCCATCACGCCGCTATGCGTAAACCACCCGGGAGAATGCGGCATTCTGACGTTGGATGACAGCCTGGATGCGTTTGCTGCTCGCTATCGGTTGACGGAAATGGCGGAACGTACCCTGGATGTTCAGTATTACATCTGGGAAAGCGACATGTCCGGGCTATTATTATTTTCCGTTTTGCTGGCCGCAGCGAAGAGGGGCGTCCGGGTGCGTTTGTTGCTGGATGATAACAACACACCAGGTCTGGATGACACGCTGCGTTTGCTGGACAATCACCCTAATATTGAAGTTCGTCTGTTTAATCCCTTTTCCTTTCGCATCCTGCGTGCCTTGGGCTATTTAACCGATTTTGCCCGGTTGAATCGGCGTATGCACAACAAAAGTTATACCGCTGACGGCGTCGTAACTCTTGTGGGGGGGCGAAATATAGGCGATGCCTATTTTGGCGCAGGCGAACAACCACTATTTTCCGATCTGGACGTTATGGCTATTGGACCGGTTGTCCAGGATGTTGCAGACGACTTTGACCGTTACTGGCACTGCCGCTCGGTTTCAACATTGCAAAACGTACTTGAGGTGGCTGAACCAGCTTCTACGCAAAAAATCGAACTTCCGGAATCCTGGTATAACGATGACATCACGCGTCGCTATCTACATAAGCTGGAAACCAGCCAGTTTATGACCCGTCTCGATCAGAGGTCGCTGCCGCTAATTTGGGCGAAAACGCGCTTGTTGAGTGATGATCCTGCTAAAGGAGAGGGGAAAGCGCCGCGCCACTCACTATTACCACAGCGTTTGTTTGACGTGATGGGATCTCCCACCGAGCGTATTGATATTATTTCCGCCTACTTTGTACCAACTCGCGCCGGTGTGGCGCAGCTCCTGAGACTGGTGAGAAAAGGCGTTAAGATCGCAATTTTAACTAATTCTCTGGCAGCGAATGATGTCGCGGTTGTTCACGCAGGCTACGCGCGCTGGCGAAAAAAACTCCTGCGCTACGGTGTGGAGTTATACGAGCTCAAACCAACCCGCGATCGCGTTTCAGCAGTACACGACCGGGGATTAACCGGTAATTCAGGCTCCAGCCTGCATGCGAAAACCTTCAGTATTGACGGTCGTAAAGTGTTTATAGGATCGCTTAATTTTGATCCCCGTTCAACGCTGCTCAATACGGAAATGGGGTTTGTGATTGAGAGTGAAGTACTGGCTGAGTTGATTCATAAACGTTTTATGCAAAGCCAGCGTGACATGGCTTGGCAATTACGTCTTGACCGTTGGGGCAGAATCAACTGGGTTGATCGGCTTTCTGGCAGCGAACAGGTACTGAAAAAAGAACCCGCTACAGGATTCTGGAAGCGGGTTCTGGTGAGGCTTGCATCCGTGTTGCCCATTGAATGGCTGCTCTGAACCATTCAATGCAAGAAAACTAACCGGCTACCGCCTTGTTTTTATCCTGCTTAATGGGCGGTTTACCCGAAAAGAGAAACTTCAGCACCGGGATCCGTAAATGGATTTCGTACAGTATGACCGCAATTCCAACCACAAAAAGCAGACCGCAGAGAAAACCCAGCAGATTCGACTTGATATGCGGTGTGATATACGCGCCAAAAAACAGCGTTAACGGGTGGTGCACCAAATAGATGAACAGCGACGCGTTGACAAAATAGGTCACGCGAGCCGACTGGAAATTCAGTAAACGGTGGCCAAGCGAAAAGACGACATTCACCATCCATAGCCCCATGACCATGGTAATGACATATTCGGTTTCATACATCCAGGCATCGCCGTTGCCGTAACGTTGATTGAGCAGGTATGCGACAAATGCGAATGCGGCGCCTAGCGTGCAGCCGCGCGATGGCGTGGTAAACAGTGCTTTCAGATTCGGATTGATAAACGCCAGCGCACCGAGCATAAAGAAAGGCACATAGAACAGCGTTTGCATAACGATAAAATTAAACATGCCATCGCTGAGAATCGAAGGGTAGAGGATGAAAATCGTTCTTCTGACGGCGGCATAGCCGACACCCAACAATATAAAAATCAGTGTTAATTTGGTCATTGACACCCCCGATGCAGGGGTACCGTCTCCACGCGATAGTCTGTTTTTCATCTGGGTAAATACCCACATGCTCAGGGTCGTTAACACCACCAGAACCAGTAAAAACCACAGATGGGAAATCAGCTCCCAGGCCAGCGCATTGTATTTGTCATAGCCGCTGAGGGTATGCCAGCTGTCTGCTTTCCCTTTCACGTATTGCAGCATGATAAATTGCGGCAGCGTAAGCAGCGGAATCGCGGTCAGCATGGGGATCCCCACGCGTTCTACACGCACCTTCCACCAGCGTTTTAACGGATAGCGCAAAAAAAGCATGTAGGAAAAATAACCTGAAATGACAAAGAAGACCTGCATGCGAAATGCATGGATAAAGTCGTTAAAAAGGGTTAACCACCATGACGGTTCTGCGCTGTTCACGTGCCAGGTGTGGGTGGAGTAGATCAATGAAATATGGAATGGGATCCCTAACAACATTAGCCAGGCACGGATGGAGTCAAGAAAATATTCACGTGGTGGTGATACAGAGCTCATAGACAGTTACGTATTCTCAGACTTTTCGTCTTATCCCTAAGACGAATAATGGTTACATTCGAGGGCAACCCTACACGAAGTCCAACAACCTGTCTCCAGGATAAGCACGCAAAGTGAAAACAGGCAGATGAACCTGCTTAAACCATGAGCCAGCGCGCGAACAATACAGGGATTCAGTTGTCGGAGTACCCGATTATCCATTAAAATGGATCGGATCAATATAAGCACACAAAGGGGGAAGTGCTTACTAATTATGAAACATAAACTACAAATGATGAAAATGCGTTGGTTGGGTGCAGCAGTCATGTTAACGCTGTATACATCATCGAGCTGGGCGTTCAGTATTGATGATGTTGCAAAACAAGCTCAATCCTTAGCCGGGAAAGGCTATGAGGCGCCAAAAAGTAACTTGCCCTCCGTTTTCCGCGACATGAAATATGCGGACTATCAACAGATCCAGTTCAATCGCGATAAAGCGTACTGGAGCAATCTCAAGACCCCATTTAAGCTCGAGTTCTACCACCAGGGTATGTACTTCGACACGCCGGTCAAAATCAACGAAGTTACCGCCACGGCGGTGAAAAGAATCAAATACAGCCCGGATTATTTTAATTTTGGCGATGTTCAGCATGATAAAGACACGGTAAAAGATCTCGGCTTCGCCGGGTTCAAAGTGCTGTATCCGATCAACAGCAAAGATAAAAACGATGAAATCGTCAGCATGCTCGGTGCCAGCTATTTTCGCGTTCTGGGTGCAGGTCAGGTCTACGGCCTGTCAGCGCGTGGCCTCGCGATTGATACCGCTCTGCCTTCTGGTGAAGAATTTCCCCGCTTCCGTGAGTTTTGGATCGAGCGTCCGAAACCGACTGATAAACGTTTAACCATTTATGCTTTGTTGGATTCTCCGCGTGCAACCGGAGCGTATCGTTTTGTCATTATTCCAGGCCGTGACACGGTCGTGGATGTTCAGTCCAAAGTTTACCTGCGCGACAAAGTGGGCAAACTGGGTGTGGCACCGTTAACCAGTATGTTCCTGTTTGGACCGAACCAGCCGTCTCCGGCGACAAACTATCGTCCGGAACTGCATGATTCTAACGGTTTGTCTATCCACGCGGGCAATGGGGAGTGGATTTGGCGTCCGCTGAATAACCCGAAACATCTCGCGGTGAGCAGCTTCGCAATGGAAAACCCGCAAGGATTCGGACTGTTGCAGCGTGGCCGTCAGTTCTCGCGTTTTGAAGATATCGACGATCGTTACGATCTGCGCCCAAGCGCCTGGATCACGCCAAAAGGTGAATGGGGTAAAGGTAAGATTGAGTTAGTTGAAATCCCAACTAACGATGAAACGAACGATAACATCGTTGCGTACTGGACGCCGGATCAACTGCCTGAAGCGGGCAAAGAGATGAACTTCAAGTACACTTTGACGTTCACGCGTGATGAGGACAAGCTTCATGCGCCGGAAAGCGCCTGGGTACAGCAGACTCGTCGTTCTACCGGTGATGTAAAACAGTCCAACCTGATTCGTCAGCCTGACGGTACCATAGCGTTTGTGGTGGACTTTACCGGCACAGATATGAAAAAGCTGCCGCAGGATACCCCGGTTACCGCACAAACCAGTATTGGCGACAACGGTGAAATCGTTGAAAGCACTGTGCGCTACAACCCGGTATCTAAGGGTTGGCGTTTGATGCTGCGCGTGAAAGTGAAAGACGTGAAGAAAACCACTGAAATGCGTGCTGCCTTGGTCAATGCCGATCAGACGCTGAGTGAAACCTGGAGCTACCAGTTACCTGCCAATGAATAAGACAACTGAGTATATTGACGCAATGCCGCTTTCGGATATCGAGAAAGCGGCACTGCCGAAAACTGACATCCGCGCCGTTCATCAGGCGTTGGATGCCGAGCATCGTACTTACTCGCGCGAAGATGATTCACCGCAGGGTTCTGTGAAAGCTCGCCTTGAGCAAGCATGGCCGGATTCTTTGGCTAAAGAGCAGTTGGTTAAGGACGATGAGGGCCGCGATCAGCTGCAGGCGATGCCAAAAGCAACGCGTACCTCTATGTTCCCCGATCCCTGGCGTACCAACCCGGTTGGTCGTTTTTGGGATCGCTTGCGTGGGCGCGATGTGACGCCGCGTTATCTTTCGCGTTTGACGAAAGAAGAACAAGAAAGCGAGCAAAAATGGCGTACCGTAGGCACCATCCGCCGCTATACGCTGTTGATTCTAACGCTGGCGCAAACGGTCGTAGCAACCTGGTATATGAAGACGATCCTCCCGTATCAGGGGTGGGCATTTATTAATCCGGTAGACATGATGGGACAGAACTTGTGGGTCTCCTTTATGCAACTGCTGCCCTACATGCTGCAAACCGGAATTCTCATTTTGTTTGCCGTGCTTTTCTGTTGGGTGTCTGCGGGATTCTGGACCGCGCTGATGGGCTTCCTGCAACTGTTGATTGGACGAGATAAGTACAGTATCTCGGCCTCAACGGTTGGGGATGAACCGCTGAATCCTGAACACCGTACCGCGCTGATTATGCCTATCTGTAACGAGGACGTTGACCGCGTATTTGCGGGACTTCGCGCCACGTGGGAATCGGTCAAAGCAACGGGCAACGCCGAACATTTCGATGTTTATATCCTGAGCGACAGCTACAATCCTGATATCTGCGTGGCAGAACAAAAAGCGTGGATGGAGCTGATTGCTGAGGTGCAGGGCGAAGGACAGATTTTCTACCGCCGTCGTCGTCGTCGCGTGAAGCGTAAAAGCGGCAACATTGATGACTTTTGTCGTCGCTGGGGAAATCAGTACAGCTACATGGTGGTGCTGGACGCTGACTCAGTGATGAGTGGTGACTGTCTGAGCGGCCTGGTGCGTCTGATGGAAGCGAATCCGAATGCCGGGATTATCCAGTCTTCACCGAAGGCTTCCGGTATGGATACGCTGTATGCGCGCTGCCAGCAGTTTGCGACCCGTGTTTACGGACCGCTGTTTACCGCCGGGCTTCACTTCTGGCAGTTAGGGGAATCACACTACTGGGGCCACAACGCAATTATCCGCGTGAAGCCATTTATCGAGCACTGTGCGCTCGCGCCGTTACCGGGCGAAGGCTCGTTTGCGGGATCGATCCTCTCCCATGACTTCGTGGAAGCGGCATTGATGCGTCGTGCTGGCTGGGGGGTGTGGATTGCTTACGATCTGCCGGGCTCTTATGAAGAGCTGCCGCCGAACCTGCTGGATGAACTCAAGCGTGACCGCCGCTGGTGCCACGGCAACCTGATGAACTTCCGTTTGTTCCTGGTGAAAGGGATGCACCCGGTTCACCGTGCGGTGTTCCTGACCGGTGTAATGTCCTATCTGTCTGCGCCGCTTTGGTTTATGTTCCTCGCGCTCTCTACCGCATTGCAGGTGGTGCATGCGTTGACGGAGCCGCAGTACTTCCTGCAACCGCGTCAGCTGTTCCCGGTTTGGCCGCAGTGGCGACCTGAACTGGCGATCGCGCTGTTTGCTTCAACGATGGTGCTGCTGTTCCTGCCGAAGCTGCTGAGTATTTTGCTCATCTGGTGTAAAGGGACGAAAGAGTACGGCGGGTTTATCCGCGTCACGCTGTCGCTACTGTTGGAAGTTCTGTTCTCCGTGTTGCTGGCGCCGGTGCGTATGTTGTTCCACACCGTCTTCGTCGTGAGTGCCTTCCTCGGTTGGGAAGTTGTGTGGAATTCGCCGCAGCGTGATGACGATTCGACCCCGTGGGGTGAAGCGTTTATGCGTCACGGTTCTCAGTTACTGCTGGGGCTGGTGTGGGCTGTGGGTATGGCCTGGCTGGATCTGCGTTTCCTGTTCTGGCTGGCACCGATTGTCTTCTCGCTGATCCTGTCACCGTTTGTTTCCGTGATTTCCAGCCGTTCCACGGTGGGGTTACGTACCAAGCGCTGGAAGCTGTTCCTGATCCCGGAAGAGTATTCTCCGCCGCAGGTGCTGGTGGATACCGATACTTATCTGGTGATGAACCGTAAACGTACGCTGGACGATGGCTTTATGCATGCGGTGTTTAATCCGTCGTTTAACGCACTGGCCACGGCCATGGCGACTGCACGCCACCGCGCCAGCAACGTGCTGGAGATTGCACGCGATCGTCATGTGGAACAGGCACTGAACGAAACGCCGGAGAAACTGAATCGCGATCGTCGCCTGGTGTTGTTGAGCGATCCGGTGACCATGGCGCGTTTACATTACCGTGTCTGGAATTCACCTGATAAGTATTCTTCGTGGGTGAACTACTATCAGGGACTGACACTGAACCCGCTGGCGCTCAGGAAAAAATAAGCGTTCTGTAACGTGAAAATACCGGCCTGGTGCCGGTATTTTTTTATATTGAATAGAATGAGTCGTGAGGTAGCAGGTGCGAATATTGGCTGTAGGAATAATGATCTTCTTCCTGAGCGGATGCGGCAGCATTATTAGTCGTACCATCCCAGGGCAAGGACACGGAAACCAATACTATCCTGGCGTGCAATGGGATGTTAGGGACTCCGCATGGCGCTACGTCACTATCCTCGATCTGCCATTTTCGCTGGTGTTTGATACGTTGCTGCTGCCGCTCGACATACATCATGGACCTTACGAGTAATTATCGCTCATCCCATTCATCGGCTGCGGTCTGTCCCTCTTCAGTATCAAGGGGAGGTTCCAGCTGGAATTCACCTTCATCCCATTCGTGAAGCGTATTTTCTTCCTGCCACTCCTGGCGGATTTCAATTTCATCATAGTCGCCATCAAAAACGCTCTGGGCCGCTTCCCCGCTCAGGATTGGAAGACATTCACCATCTACATCATCCTCGTCAGCAAAGAATTCCGCCTGCCACATAATGTCGCCATCCTGTAGCACGTATTTTTGGACGCTTAGCTGTTGAACGCTGGCGTCGTCTGACTCAAGGTCAGGGTTATCAGCCAGAAACACTTCACGAGCTGCATCAATAGCCTCTTCCAACGTGGCATAAAAATTCATGTCATTCTTTGCCATATTTCTTCTCCTAAGGCGAACAATAAAGGGGGATGATTCAATCTATAGACGGCGATCCGCAGAGCGTCAAACCCATTAGCTGCATGGTTCATTCAATCAGATGATTACTGCCTGCAATGCCTACGAGACTGGGGGAAAGTAACTTCGGTTGTTTATGAAAAATTTACATTGGCAGATACTGAAGCCGACGTAATATCAGGAAAAAAATTCAAGAAAAAATAGTAATGTATGTGATTTGCAATGTAGTAATGAAAATCAAAAAATTAAAAAATGACGTTATATAAGGAAATCTTCAGGGTTGAACGTTATTTTTTATGTGTTTTAGAGAGGGAATCCGATCGCTTATGACGTAATATTTCATAACTTAATAAAAACAAAGAAGAAAATTAATGCCCAATACGGAAGTGTCGCAGGTGCAATCAATGAAAGTGGCTAAACTTAGTGGTGTCTCTGGTAGTGACAAAGTATCTTTTGTGTATGGGGGCTGTGAATGGTGTGAGTGATACTAAAATAGTATACATAATAAAATGTTATTAATGACAAAGGTTATAAATCTATAAGAAACCATTAAATAAGAAATGAATTAGTGTCATTGAATCTGTGCAGATATAATAGTTTGCAAAATCTTATGCTTTATTATATAAAATGCAAAATTAAGAGAGCCCTTAAGGTTGTTATGGATAACGGCAATTCAAATAATAGAAGGTTAATGGCTTTCTATATAATCTGTTTGGCTAGCTATGTTCTTGGTGGAGTGTGTCTTACACAATTTAAATTAACGATACAAAGTGTCCCGCAAACAGTATATCTGATTATAATTGTAGGGTTATTCTTTTTATATGGGATAATCTTCCTGTTTATGTTATTCCAGTATCTTTGTAGAAAAGATCTCACCTGCCTTATGATATTAGGTATGGCGTTTCTTGGGAATAACATATTTTTCATCGAGACTATCTACATCGTTCAGGACTTGATTAATGATTATGCCTCAATCGAAAAAAGAACTAACGATATAGCCATATTCTATTACTTTCGGCAGATTAGTTTCATTGCTCTGCTATTTGTTTCATTAAAATCTTATAAAGTATCCTCGACAGTTATTGAAACCAAAGAAAGAGAACCTTGCTATATCGTTCTGTCTTTTTTAATCATGCTTGTTATCGCGGTGGTGGCGCACGCTCTGGCCAGTTACAACCCTAATTTTACACTCGAGATCACAAGCCTGAAGCCTGATAATGTCACCGTGCACTGGCATATTGGGTACATTTATTCGCTTATTGTATCCTGGGGACTGGTCCTGTTGTATTTAATCATTAAAACCAGAACGCATAACATCTTGTGGAAAAGTATAGGGCTACTGTGTTGCTCAGCAATATTGACCAATGTACTACTTCTGAGCCTGGATGAATATAGCATGTATATTTGGTATGTAAGCCGGGGGATTGAGGTGATAAGTGCCCTGTGTATAATCTCAATACTGATGTACAACACCTTCATCATCTTAAAAAAAGAAACGGATTCAGCTATTAAAGACGCAATGACTAAAATATATAATCGTAAACTATTCTATAAGTCATTAAAATCATCATTAGCAAAAGGCACAGTATGTGTAATGGTTCTGGATATTGATAAATTCAAACGGATTAATGATACTTACGGTCATCAGGAAGGTGACAGAGTGATAATCAGCATTGTCGATATTGTCAATAAATCAATCAGAGATACGGATATTTTTGCCAGAGTAGGCGGTGAAGAATTTGCGATCCTTCTTAAGTGTAACGATAAAGATGAGGCAATTGTTGTTGCAGAGCGAATTAGGCGAAATGTAGAGAATGGTACGACAATACCAAATTCATATGAGTTAAAAGAAAAAATGACGATAAGTATCGGTGTATATTGCAGCAAAATTGATGATGAATCAGCGGATAAAGTTGTTTCATACGCCGATGCCGCATTGTATGAAGCCAAAAATTCTGGCAGAAATAAGGTGTGTTACTATTATCATTAAGGTTGAAATATACGCCGTGTAAGATAAGTTTATTATTCCGAACCGGCGAATACAAATACACAAATCATCCCACGACCTCTGTACTCCGACGACGGCGCAGGCTATTCCACGAGTACAGGGCGTTAAACAGTACGACGCCCGCGGTCACACAGAAAACGGCACGAAAACCGTAGTTGGCGGATATCGCTGCCCCCATTAGAGGTCCTGTTACGTTACCGATATCGCGAAATGACTGGTTATAACTGAAAATACGTCCAGCTATTTGATTGGTCGAGTTGTAAACCAGCAGCGTTTGTACCGCCGGGAGCAGAGCGCCGTCGGCCGCACCCAATAAAAAGCGCAGAACACCAAGCTGCAAGGGCGTATGGACAAATGACATTGGAATAAGCAGTAACACAGAAACGATCAGCGCGACGATCAGGATCTTCTCCGGGCCAATTCGATCGCCTAATTTGCCAAGTTTCGGGGCGCTGATTAATGCCGCAACGCCGGGGACAGAGGCTATCATCCCACTGATAAATGCAATATTGCTGACGTTGCCAGCCAACTCTCGAACGTACAGGGTCAGTATTGGCGCGATAGAACCGGTGGCTACCTGAATGATCAAAGTGGTGATAAACAGGCTCAGCACCAGTTTGGGGTTCTTTAAAGAGGCCACGACTTCACGAATGTGCAGCATCTCCTTCTTGCTCACCGGCTGGAAACGCTCGCGGATAAAAAATAGCGTCAGGATGAAGCAGACCAGCAGCACGCTGGCGGTGATGAAAAATACCGGGCGTAATCCGTACTGATCCGCGAGCAGCCCGCCAGCTAGCGGCCCGAGCAGTGCGCCACTAACGCCACCGGTTGAAAGCGTTCCCAGTGCCCAGCCGCTTTTATTGCGTGGAACCTGGGTGGCGATCAGTGCATTCGCATTGGGGATGAATCCACCAAGCAGCCCTAACAAGGCGCGCAGGATTAAGAACTGCCAGATATTTTGCGCCAGTCCCATCAGCAGCATCACAATTGCCATGCCCAACGCGGAACGCAGTAGCATGATTTTTCGTCCTTTGCGATCGGCAAGGCCACCCCAGAAAGGAGAGGCAATGGCTGAAAAGAGAAAGGTGATGCTGAAGACCAGGCCTGACCACATATTCAGGGCGCTATGACCCGTGACGCCGAGACTCTCGACGTAAAGAGGCAAAAAGGGCATGACCAGGCTAAATGCTGCTCCGGTTAAAAAACAACCTAACCAGGCAACGGTGAGGTTGCGTTTCCAGTTTATGGGGGCATCTGAGGGTGACATAGCGATCCGCAGTGTGATGCGCTGTTTGCGCTATCGATTGAATATAAGTAAGCAGGCTAATTATGCGCCTGGTTGATAGTTGCTGCAATGCGGATAGCAGTTAAATCTAAAACGGGTAGGGAGCGGGTTGCAGCCCACTGGGCTGCAACTCTGCGTCAGTACAGAGAAGGGGAGCCTTCAGGACGCGTCTTGAAGCGACGATGCAACCACATATACTGCTCTGGCGCCATCATGATGCATTGCTCAACAATTTTGTTCATCCACGCAGCTGTAGTCTCTGCGTCGTCCAACGGTGGTGAACATTCTGGAGGCAACATAATCAATTGATACCCTTTACCGTCAGGTTTGCGGCGGGGAACAAACGGTACCAGGCAGGCATTGGACATGCGTGAAAGCATCCAGGTCCCTGAGGTTGTTGCGGCTTGTTCAACGGCAAAAAGTGGTACAAACACGCTGGCGCGAGGGCCGTAATCATGATCCGGCGCGTACCAGACCACTTCGCCCTTTTTCAAGGCTTTAATCATCCCTTTCAGGTCTTTACGATCGAGCATTGATTTATTCGAGCGCATGCGGCCCCAGGTTTGTAGCCAGTCCAGCAGCGGATTGTCATTAGGGCGATACACACCAATACCCGGCTCCTGCAAGCCAAACTGGCGCGCACCCAGTTCCAGAGTCAGAAAGTGCAGACCCACTAACAGAATCCCGCGTTTTTGCGCCTGAACGTCACGGATATGTTCCATTCCGATCACTTCCGTCCAGCGCGAAATACGCTTATCGGACCAAAACCAGGCCATCCCGGTTTCCATTACGCCCATGCCTACTGATTCAAAGTTCTTGACGACCATCTGCTGGCGTTCCTGCTCACTCATCTGCGGGAAGCACAGTTCCAGATTTCGGGAAACAATTTTTGCCCGACGTTTCATCAAACGTAGCGCCAGTCGACCTAATGCACAGCCCAACTTAAAGAGGATGGGGTAGGGTAACTGCACGATTAACCAAAGGATGCCAATACCCAGCCAGGTTAACCAATAGCGTGGATGCAGTAACGCAGCCGAAAACTTGGGTAAATTCGTCATGTCTATCCTGTCTTCAAACGACCAATTCCCTGTATTGTCGCATTTTTTCGCGCGTATCAAAAATTTGTGACGGGAGAACGGTGATTAATTCCGCAATTGTTGTTGCGATTTTATCGTGAAGTATGAAATGTAGCGTAAAATGTGTGGATGTAAATTGGCGATGTTTGCTTTATTATGCCGCCGATTTTCATTTATTCCTTATTTGCAGGATACGTACACCATGCCAGTGTTACACAACCGCATTTCGAACGACGCCCTCAAAGCCAAAATGCTGGCCGAGACCGAGCCGCGCACGACGATCTCATTCTATAAATATTTCACCATTGCCAATCCTCAGCACACGCGTGATGCGCTGTACCAGATGTTCACCGCATTGAACGTCTTCGGGCGAGTATATCTTGCCCATGAAGGAATTAACGCGCAAATCAGCGTACCGCAAAGCAACGTCGAGGCATTTCGCCAGCAGCTCTATGCGTTTGATGCTGCATTGAAGGATTTACGTCTGAATATTGCGCTGGATGATGACGGTAAATCGTTCTGGGTACTGCGTATGAAAGTCCGCGAACGTATCGTGGCGGATGGTATTGACGATCCAGACTTTGACGCCAGCAACGTGGGGGATTATCTCAAGGCAGCAGAAGTGAACGCCATGCTGGACGATCCTGAAGCGGTATTCATTGATATGCGCAATCACTATGAATATGAGGTGGGTCATTTCGAGAATGCGCTGGAGATCCCGGCAGACACGTTCCGCGACCAGTTGCCGAAAGCTGTTGAAATGATGCAGGCGCATAAAGATAAAAAAATCGTGATGTACTGCACGGGTGGGATCCGCTGTGAGAAAGCCAGCGCCTGGATGAAACACAATGGATTTAGCAGAGTCTGGCACATTGAGGGCGGTATTATTGAGTATGCCCGCAAGGCGCGTGAACAGGGACTTCCGGTACGTTTTGTCGGTAAAAACTTTGTCTTTGATGAGCGTATGGGCGAAAGGATCTCTGAAGATGTTATCGCGCATTGCCATCAGTGCGGCACGGCGTGCGATAGCCATACTAATTGCAAAAATGATGGCTGCCATCTGTTGTTTATTCAGTGCCCGGCTTGTGCGCAGAAATATAAAGGCTGCTGTAGCGAGCTGTGTAGCGAAGAGAGTGAGTTGCCGGAAGAGGAACAACGGCGTCGTCGTGCGGGACGTGAAAATGGCAATAAAATCTTCAATAAATCACGCGGTCACCTGAATACCAAACTGGGTATTCCAGACCCTGCGCAATAACATGATGCCGGATGAGGGGCAGAACCTCATCCGGTAATTCATGCGTTACTTCTGCTGAACACCTTCCACTGAGATGATCAAATCGACTTCCTGCGATGCAGGTCCGAGATCGGTGGTGATGTTGAAATCCTTCAGCTTAATCTTACCTTGCGCTTCAAAACCAGCGCGCGTACCGCCCCAGGGATCGCCACCCTGACCGATGAGCTTCGCGTCCAGCGTAACCGGTTTGGTAACGCCGTTCAGGGTCAAATTACCGCTGATATCCAGGTCATTCCCCTCTTTTTTCACGCTGGTGGAGCTGAAGGTAGCCTGCGGGAATTTTGCCACGTTAAGGAAATCTGCACTGCGCAGATGCTTGTCGCGTTCGGCGTGATTAGTGTCAACGCTGTTGGTGTTGATGGTTACGTTAACCTTATCGGCTGCGGGATTTTTCTCATCAAAGGTAAACGTACCGTCGAAATCTTTGAAAGTGCCGTACAGCCAGCTGTAACCCAGATGCTGAATACGGAAATTAACAAAGGCATGCTGTCCTTCCTTGTCAATTTTGTAATCTGCCGCCACGGCCGACCCGGTGGTGAATAAAAGAGAAGCGAGTGTAAGTCCCAGCAGGTTTTTTTTCATTTTAAGCTCCATAGTCAGATGACGATTTTCCCAACATGCGATTGAGGGTATCGTCGTTATCAATAAAGTGATGTTTCAGGGCCATCAGTCCGTGTAGTAGGGATAAAACCACCACGGTCCACGCAAGCCACAGGTGCAAGCTACCGGCGAGGTCGGCCTGGGAACCCGCATTGGCCAGGGTGGCGGGAATGTCGAACCAGCCAAAGACGCCTATCGCTTTGCCATCTGCGGTGGAAATCAGATATCCGCTGATGACTATTGAAAAGAGCAGCAAATAAAGTGCGAGGTGACCCATTGCCGCGGCGATACGGGTTAAACGGGAGTAGCTTGCCAACGCAGCAGGCGGA
The DNA here is from genome assembly GCF_030332785.1 of Citrobacter sp. Cpo069. NCBI lineage: Bacteria > Pseudomonadati > Pseudomonadota > Gammaproteobacteria > Enterobacterales > Enterobacteriaceae > Citrobacter > Citrobacter sp. Cpo069. The sequence goes on along the minus strand of NZ_JAOWHD010000059.1, from coordinate 524,673 downwards.
GGGGAGAACAACCGCCAGATAACGCGGATAACCAGTCCCATCATGAGTAGGATGCCGATGCTTTTATGCAGTTCGGGGGCCTGGTGATACCAGCCATCATAGTAGCTAAGCGTGACCATCCATAACCCCAACGCAAACATGCCATATACAGCAATCGCAACCAGCCAATGTAATGTGGCTGACACTACGCCATAGCGCTGTGGAGTATTATTGAATTGCATAAGCACACCGATTGATATTTCAGAAGTGAATGAAAATGGCGTGTAAAAGACATTAATGCAACTAATAAATAACAATAGTGATGATATTTATTTTTTGTTCAATAAAGTTGACTGATTGTTGAGGTAATCATCAAGAGATTAGTGCGAAAATATGTGGCGGGGCTTAGTCTATGGGATGTTATGGTTTTTGTTATTGTTCAGTTTATTGCAATGAAAATTAAGCTAATCTCAATTTTTGTCAACTATTGTCAGCGCGCAGGAATTAGAAAAACATAATATATATTACATCCATAATGGCCAGCAGCGACCATAAAATAATGTAGAGCATAAGGTGCTCGCGAATATTATTAACCAGATAGTGAAAGATACGGCGCATTGACGTTATTCCTGTCATTAAAAATGGCCTCACCAACGAGGCCATTCATTTATTATCACTTAAAACGGCTTAGCCTGAAGGGGGTCAGGTCAAATTCAGACGGTTTGTCCTGAGCGAAGTCTGCCGCAATCTCTCCCAGTACAGAGGCAAACTTAAAGCCATGTCCGCTCAGTCCGGTAATGATCAGCGTGTTGTCATGTTCCGGCAGAGTATCAATGATAAAGTCCTCATCCGGAGAATTATCGTAAGTGCAGGATGCGCCGTGCAGGCAACAGCCAACGCCAGGCAGAATTGTGCGCAGGAATGGGAAGGCTTCAGAACCGTCGCTGGCTACAGCGGCAAATGGCTTACGCTCTTCTGCAGAGTGAATTACCTGTCCGCCATTGTGCTTACCAATTTTCAGCTCGTCGTTTTCAGCCGGGAAACCGTAGTATTGATCGCCATTTGGCAGTTCGCCGGTGAAGGCCGGGAAGTTATTCTTAACGCTGTAGCGCCCATCGGCCTGATACCAGGCGAACACTTTGCGCACAGGTTGTATCGGTAGTTCAGGGACTAAAGCCTGCACCCAGGTACCGGCGCTGATCACTGCTTTCTTCGCGTGGTAGTCACCGTCAACCGTTTCTACCGTGATGCCATCATCACCGTGATGAATTGCGCTGACCGGGCATTTAAACAGTTGCGCACAGCCTGCTTCTTCCGCCAGACGGATCCAGGTTTTAATTGCTAACTCACTGCGTAAAAAACCGGACTCCGCTTCAAACAGACCGATATAGTTGTCAGGTACGCGAATTTCCGGCCAGCGAGCCATGATGGCCGCTGCATCTAATTGTTCAACGTTAAGTTGCCACTGTTTTGCGCTTTGCGCTGCAGTTGCTAAGAAGGTTGACTCTGCCGGACCGAGGTTGATAACTCCGGAGCGAACAAAAATCGGTTCTTCATTATGGGGGGACAGTTCATCCCACAATGTTTGCGCACGTAGCACCAGCGGAACGTATTTTTCGCCTTCGCCATAAGCATGACGAATTAATCGAGTATCGCCGTGGTGGCTGCCCTGTTGATGTGGTGGCATATGCGCATCGATCATCAGAACCTTCAGACCGGCACGAGTGGCATAGTATCCAGCTGCGGCGCCTACCGAACCGCTGCCAATAATGATTAAGTCGTATTTCATCCGCTTCTCTCTGCAATCGCGATAGTAGAAGGGTAAATAACTGACCTGGAATATTCAACCTGGAAATAAGAAAGGCACCGCTAAGGTGCCTTTTGATGGTTGGATGTATCAGGTTTAATGTCGCTGATACTCATTTACCTGGTAATCGCCAGATTCAATTTTGGCGATTCCTGCTTCTAATATCGAAATAAATTGCCTGGCAACATCAGTGGTTAACCAGAGCGTTTGACCAACTTCAGTCCCATCCGGGTCAGGGCGGTTCGGGGTTTGGTAGTGCAAACGCAGCATCAGCGCATCGTAGCTATCAACAGTGCTGATGTCCCACCCTACAAGCGGATGAGTCTGAATGACTTCATTATTCTTTTCCATCATGCCCCCTAATTCGTGTTACTAGACAACGGTTTTCGAGGTTCAATGCGTTTTTTTCTGAAGCAACTTCAGTATATCAATAAATAAGGGTATTCATTGAAAATTTAAAGAGGGAAGGGCATAAATTTTTTGTTTTCAGCGTTATCTGACTAAGAAACCGACATGTTATTCATTTTTTTTTAGTATGTTGCACAATTATTTTGTTGTTTTGGTTAAAAGATAATCGGTGGGTTAATATTAAATTAAATGCTCGTCAGAAGAAATGTGCGATTGATTACAAGATAGCGTGTATAAAAAAGCCGGGGCGACCCGGCAAACAAACATCACTGCATATCATTATTTATTCGTTAATGAACCAGTCATCCGCGCTTTCCCAGGTTTCCTGTAGGATCTCGCTGATGCGCTCTTTGTCCTCTTTGGTCGCGCCAATAACCGACAGATTGTTTGCGCCGGCATAACGGACGGTAACGTTACCTTCGTTATCCGGAAAATGGTGCTGAATACGGCGGGAGAGTTCACCTGCCAGTGCGTCAATTGCACCGGCAGGTAAAGGTGAAGTTTTGGCAATAGTGACTTCAATACGCATAGTAGCCCCCTGTGGAATATACTGTTTATTTATACAGTTACTCGAATCGGTTGGCTACACTTTTTTTAGCTTTTTACTGACCAGCGTACCGTTTCGCCACCCAGGAAAGGCACCAGCGTATCGTCTTCCAACGCTATGCTCTCAGGAACAAGGTGCTCCATGCGTTCCAGCTCAATAAAGGTCTCATTTACCGGCAAACCATAGAACTGTGGGCCGTTGAGTGAGCAGAAGGCTTCGAAATGGTCCAGCGCATTCATCTCTTCAAACACGGTGGCATAGCTGCCTAGTGCGGTCGGTGCATTAAAGCATCCAGCACAGCCACAGCTTGACTCTTTGCGATGACGTGCGTGCGGCGCTGAGTCGGTACCGAGGAAGGCGCGCGTAAACCCGCTGGCAACCAGTTCACGCAGCGCCTGTTGGTGGACGTTACGTTTGAGGATCGGCAGGCAGTACAGGTGAGGACGAATCCCGCCAACCAGCATGTGGTTGCGGTTAAACATCAGGTGCTGTGGCGTAATAGTCGCTGCCAGAAGCTCGTTACCGTCGCGCACGTATTCGGCAGCATCTTTGGTAGTGATATGCTCGAACACTACTTTCAGCGAGGTCAAACGCTGGCGCAGCGGTTCCATCACTGTTTCAATAAAGCGCGCTTCGCGATCGAAAATATCGATATCTGCATGCGTCACTTCGCCGTGCACCAGCAGCGGCATACCCAATTTTTCCATCCTCTCCAGCACCGGCATGATGGCGTCAATAGAGGTTACGCCATGTGTCGAGTTGGTGGTGGCATTGGCCGGATAGAGTTTTGCTGCGGTGAATACGCCTTCGTTAAATCCACGTTCCAGCTCGTTGGGATCCAGCGTATCCGTTAAGTAGCAGGTCATTAATGGTGTGAAGTCGTGTCCGGCAGGTACCGCGTCAAGAATGCGTTGGCGATAAGCGATAGCCGCGTCAACCGTGGTGACGGGCGGTGCCAGGTTCGGCATGACAATGGCGCGACCATAAATTTCACTGGTGTAGGGCACGACAGTTTTTAACATGTCGCCATCGCGAAAGTGAAGATGCCAGTCGTCTGGGCGGCGGATCTTTAAAACCTGGGATGGTGCAGTCATTAATATGCTCCGGCTGAGGATAGTCTTTTTTGCCGGAAACAAAGGATAAGCGGAAACGTTTTCGTTTGCACGAAAAAAAAGGGCGCATCGGCGCCCTCAGTTTTATTAGTCGGTGAACGGGATGATGATTTCCCCCGGTTTCACCTCAATTCCCTTCGCCAGTTTTTTCGCCAGTGCTTCACCCTGGCTACTGTCATCCTGCAGAATGTAGGCTGGCTGCTGGTTGAAATAGTTACGCAGCGACTGGTTTAAATAAGGCATCAGCGTTTGCAGTACCGACTGCATTTTTTCTGGTGTCACGGTCGCATCCACGACTTCCATCTCTTGCAGATAAATTGCGCCTTTCTCTTTGTTAAATACCGGTAAGGCTTTTAACTTCAGCTTCATGGTCGCTTTCTGGCTGCCAAACAGGGAATTCATGTCCAGGTTGGCGTCACCGGTCAGGGTCACTTTATTGGGTTCTTCACGGCCAATCTGACTGGCGAGATTATTTAGTACGATGTGTGCTTCAGCAACGCCGGGCAAGCCGATATCTTTAGAAAAGTTATTATGCTTTGCCAGGGCCTGATTAATTTCTTGCTCGCTAACCGTGTATTGCGTGAGTTGATTACAACCAACCAACAGGCCGCTGACAATCAGTGCAGCGGCAAAAAAAAACTTTTTCATGGGGTTCCTCAACATGATGCATGTGGCGTAATCGTGACACAAAGCATCATCGAGTACCAGCGCCCCGGACGCCAGCAGAAAAAACTGAAAAGCGCCCGGACGCAGGTTCGGCTATCAGGCGTCTGGCTCCAGCATGCCTCTCGTTGGGCGTTTGAGACTGAATTGCCAGCCCAGCGCCAGGAAGGTGATGAGGCCGATAATACCGAGCATCATCCAGGGCAACTCTGGCTGTGCCAGGGCCTTGCCCATGTCAAACAGCCAGCCGCCGCCGATATATCCAATTGCGCCACCGATAGCGAGCCCCAGTCGACTGAAGCCCATATAGCTTCCTCGGGCACGTGCATTCGCCAGTGAGGCGCTAAGGGTTTCACGCGCTGGTTCGGCGATGATCGAGCCAATATAGAACGTACAGATCAGGGTGAACAACTGCTGCAAATTCCCCACCAGACCGATCGGCATCATGCTCAGAGACATCACCAGCAGACCGGCCATCAGACGATGTTCAAGGCGAAAACGTTTTTCACTCCAGCGGGCAATTGGGTAGAGCAGCGTCAATGAGAGGCACGCCTCGATGGCATACATCCATTTCACAGCGGCCGGTGAACCTGCGATGTCGTTCACCATGATTGGCAGCATCAGCATCACCTGTACCGCCAGCATGTAATAGCCCGCCAGCGTCAGCACATAGGTGACAAAGCGCTTGTCATGCATCACGTGGCTCATCCCTTCGCGCACTGGAATTTTCACCGTCGACAGCTTCCATGCCGGGAGCAGCCAGGCGTTAAACGCCGCGCACAGAACGAACAAAATTGCGCCGGTGGCACAGACAAGACGGAAATCATATTGTAATAACCAACTGCCAAGCAACGCGCCAACCACGGCCCCGGCGCTATCCTGCATCATCAGAATAGAGAAAAAGCGCCCGCGCTTTTCCGGGCGGATCAGTTTAACCACCAGCGCCGAGCGGGGTGGATCGAATAGTGTACCGCCCAGTCCGGAGAGAAAGCAGGAAAACCACAGCAGCCACGGCTCATGGGCAATGCCCATGGTGGCGAACCCGGCAGCGCGCATCAGCATGCCGGTGACGATCATCGGTTTTGCACCGAAACGGTCCGCAATAGCACCGCCGAAAATACCCAACCCCTGCTGGATAAATTGACGTAATCCTAGTGCAATACCGACCATCACGGCGGCCCAGCCCATTTGGTCGACGAAACGAATTGAGATCAGCGGGAAAACGACGAAGAAACCCAGCACGACCAGCATATTATCGATGAGAAGGAAGTATTTACCCAGGTTCCTTGCCTGCGAGACTTGCGACATTTCCCCTCCAGGGAAAAACTCGTCACTCTGGATAGAGTTTAAAAGATAAGCACCTCCTATTCTGCGGTGTCGTCATCGCTTTTCCCACCCTTCGCGGGACAATATTTTTTTATCAAAAGTCCGTCTTGATAGAGAGTTTTCATCAAAATGTGTGAATAATTCAAAAAATGGCATTTTGCTCTTTTCACAGGGCGTATTCGCACAGGTATAGTAATGCGAATAGCGTATTGAAGACGTTACGGGAAGGAGTAGGTATAGAATGTTTGGCTATCGCAGTAACGTGCCAAAAGTGCGCTTAACCACCGACCGCCTGGTCGTGCGTTTAGTGCATGAGCGTGATGCCTGGCGTCTGGCAGATTATTACGCAGAAAATCGTCATTTCTTAAAACCCTGGGAACCTATTCGCGATGAAAGCCACTGCTATCCGTCCGGCTGGCAGGCGCGTCTGAGCATGATCTCTGAGTTTCATAAACAGGGCACCGCCTATTATTTTGCGCTGCTCGATCCGGACGAAAAAGAGATTATCGGCGTTGCGAACTTCTCAAACGTAGTGCGGGGATCCTTCCATGCCTGTTATCTCGGCTACTCCATTGCGCAGAAATGGCAGGGGCAGGGGCTAATGTATGAAGCCTTAACCTCGGCCATCCGTTATATGCAGCGCACGCAGCATATTCACCGCATTATGGCTAACTACATGCCACATAATAAGCGCAGCGGTGACCTGCTGGCGCGACTGGGTTTTGAAAAAGAAGGGTATGCCAAAGACTACCTGCTGATTGACGGGCAGTGGCGCGATCACGTGCTGACGGCGTTGACCACATCAGAATGGACCCCCGGCCGCTAAGTTTCAGATGCAGCTATGATTAATGGAGAAGACGATGAAATACGAATTAACCGCCACCGAAGCGCGAGTGATTGGCTGTTTATTAGAAAAACAAGTGACCACGCCGGAACAGTACCCACTCTCCGTTAATGGAGTCGTAACAGCCTGCAATCAAAAAACGAATCGTGAACCGGTGATGAACCTGTCGGAATCGGACGTGCAGGAGCAGTTGGATAACCTGGTTAAGCGACATTTTCTGCGCACGGTGAGCGGTTTTGGCAATCGCGTCACGAAATATGAGCAGCGTTTCTGCAACTCTGAATTTGGCAATCTGAAGCTTAGTGCCGCAGAGGTGGCCATAATCACCACACTGCTGCTGCGGGGCGCTCAGACGCCTGGTGAACTGCGTAGCCGCGCATCCCGTATGTACGAATTCAGCGATATGGCCGAAGTGGAGTCGACGCTGGAAAATCTGGCGAACCGGGAAGATGGGCCTTATGTGATCCGCCTGGCGCGTGAGCCGGGCAAACGTGAAAGTCGCTATATGCACCTGTTTTGTGGTGAGGTTGATGAAGCCATTGCCGCGGCAGATGAACCCCCTGTAGCCTCCGGTGATCTGCAGGCGCGCGTGGAAGCGCTGGAAACGGAAGTCGCAGAGCTTAAGCAGCGACTTGATTCCTTGCTGGCGCACCTGGGAGACTAACGTGAAAAAATTACGTATCGGCGTAGTCGGCTTGGGCGGTATTGCACAAAAGGCCTGGCTACCCGTGCTAGGCACCTCCGCGGACTGGACGCTGCAAGGCGCATTTTCACCTTCACGCGATAAAGCGCAGCGTATCTGTGATACCTGGCGAATACCCTACGTGGATTCATTGAAGAATCTGGCGCAAACCTGTGACGCGGTTTTCGTCCACTCCAGTACCGCGACGCACTATGCGGTAGTCAGTGAATTGCTGAATGCCGGAGTTCACGTGTGTGTGGATAAACCGCTGGCGGAAAATCTGCACGAGGCTGAGCAACTGGTCGAGCTGGCCGCGCGGAAAAAACTCACGCTGATGGTCGGGTTTAACCGTCGATTTGCACCGCTGTACCAGGATCTCAAAACCCAGTTGAGCACCGCAGCGTCTGTACGTATGGATAAGCACCGTACGGATAGCGTTGGGCCGCACGATCTGCGCTTCACTCTGCTGGACGACTATCTGCACGTGGTCGATACCGCTTTGTGGCTGGCGGGAGGGCAGGCGCAGTTAAAAAACGGCACGCTGCTGACCAATGAATCTGGTGCGATGCTCTACGCCGAGCATCATTTTTCTGTCGGTCAAATGCAGATAACGACCAGTATGCATCGCCGTGCCGGTAGCCAGCGCGAGAGCGTGCAGGCGGTGACGGACGGCGGCCTGATTGACGTAACTGATATGCGGGAATGGCGGGAAGAGCGTGGGCAAGGTGTTGTTCATAAGCCGATAGCGGGCTGGCAAACGACCTTAGAACAGCGTGGTTTTGCCGGATGTGCCCGTCATTTCATTGAGTGCGTGCAAAATCAGACGGTTCCCCAGACGGCAGGCGAGCAGGCGCTACTGGCCCAGCGTGTTGTTGAAAAGCTGTGGCGGGAGGCGATGGCTGAATAACCCCCTGTAACATCTGGCGGTAGTAATTCATTGTAATCCAGGTACTATATGCCCACTCAAAATAACACCTCTTTTCAACCATAGGCTGGTTTGTCGGCCTGATAAGGTGCCAGGGTGTCGCCATCAGGCACAGCAAAAGTGTCGGATGGCGGCGAGAATGCCTTATCCGACCTACGGGCAGGTTTGTCGGGGTTTTGCCTCAGAGTCTGGAATACAACATAGATGAATTTATTAAAGTCGCTGGCAGCCGTCAGCTCGATGACGATGTTTTCACGTGTGCTGGGTTTTGCACGTGATGCGATTGTCGCCAGAATCTTTGGTGCAGGGATGGCGACAGATGCCTTTTTTGTGGCATTCAAACTTCCTAACCTGTTGCGCCGAATTTTTGCCGAAGGCGCATTTTCGCAGGCATTTGTGCCGATTCTTGCTGAGTACAAAAGCAAGCAGGGGGAAGATGCTACCCGCGTGTTTGTTGCCTACGTTTCCGGACTGTTGACGCTGGCGCTGGCCGTGGTGACGGTAGCCGGGATGTTGGCTGCGCCATGGGTGATATTAGTCACCGCGCCGGGATTTGCCGACACAGCGGATAAATTTGCGCTGACCACTCAACTGCTGCGGATCACTTTTCCCTATATTCTACTGATTTCACTGGCCTCACTGGTTGGTGCGATCCTTAATACCTGGAACCGCTTTTCCATTCCTGCGTTTGCCCCGACCTTTCTGAATATCAGCATGATCGGCTTCGCGCTATTTGCGGCACCCTATTTTAACCCGCCGGTGCTGGCGCTGGCGTGGGCCGTTACGGTTGGCGGCGTGCTACAGCTGATTTATCAGCTTCCGCACTTGAAGAAAATTGGCATGCTGGTGCTGCCGCGCGTGAACTTCCGTGATGCGGGGGCGATGCGTGTCGTCAAGCAAATGGGCCCGGCGATCCTTGGGGTATCGGTCAGCCAGATTTCACTGATCATCAATACGATTTTCGCCTCGTTTCTGGCCTCTGGCTCAGTTTCATGGATGTATTATGCCGACCGTCTGATGGAGTTTCCGTCCGGTGTTCTGGGCGTGGCGCTGGGGACTATCCTGCTGCCATCGCTGTCCAAAAGCTTTTCCAGCGGTAATCATGATGAATATTGTCGCCTGATGGACTGGGGCCTGCGCTTGTGTTTCCTGTTGGCATTACCGAGTGCCGTAGCGTTGGGTATTCTGGCCAAACCGCTGACGGTGTCTCTGTTCCAGTACGGTAAATTTACCGCCTTTGATGCCGCGATGACCCAGCGTGCGCTGGTGGCGTACTCGGTAGGTTTGATTGGCTTGATCGTGGTGAAAGTGTTGGCTCCGGGCTTTTACTCGCGCCAGGATATTAAAACGCCAGTGAAGATTGCCATTGTGACGCTGATTATGACCCAGGTGATGAACCTGGCGTTTATCGGGCCGTTAAAGCATGCCGGGCTGTCGCTGTCGATTGGTCTGGCGGCATGTCTGAACGCTTCACTGCTGTACTGGCAACTGCGGAAACAGAAAATCTTTACCCCACAACCGGGCTGGAGCTGGTTCCTGGCGCGTCTGGTGATTTCCGTGCTGGTGATGTCTGCGGTGCTGGTTGGGATGCTCTACATCATGCCGGATTGGTCGCAGGGAACGATGTTGTGGCGTCTGCTGCGTCTGATGGCGGTCGTGGTGGCAGGTATTGCCGCTTACTTCGCAGCACTCGCCGTACTGGGCTTTAAAGTAAAAGAGTTTGTGCGTCGGACGGCGTAAAGGATCAATGCCGGATGGCGGCATAACGCCGTATCCGGCCTACAAAAGGCGTAGGCCTGATAAGCAAAACGTTATCAGGCTGACATCAAATAGAGAATTTTTTCCCGCCGCGGTGCGCAGCAGAGGTTTGACCGTTTGCGCCATACAACGCTGGTTCCTGGTGCGGTTTCAGCACTTGTATTGCTTGTTGATTACGCTCGATCTGCCCTTCCAGCAGCCAACCGTTGTGCTGGTTGAGGTCGCGTAAATGCTGTGTTTTCTTGGTGATAGTCTGCCAGCGTTCAGCAATCTCATCATTGGCGCTGCGCGTGGCGTCATGTTCCAGGCGGCGCTGCTGCTCAAGATAATCAAGGGTTGCCAGCAAGGAGCTTTTTTCTTCTGTAATACGTTGTAGCTGGCTGCCGTTGATATGCCCTGCGGAAAGCTGCTGCTGTTCAGCATCCATTACCGTTTTCAGGTCATTGAGGACGGTCGTCATCTGGTCAAGTATTTCTGACAAACGAGTCATACTTTATTTACTCTGTAGGTAGCTCTGCGCCTCGCGAATCAGCGAGTCGGCAATTTTTCCGGTATCCATTTTCAATTCACCGTTACGGATTGCGGTTTTCAGTGCTTCCACGCGTTCCATATTGATGTCATTGCTGCCGGGCTGCATCAGTTTGGCCTGGGCGTCGCTCAGCATGACGCTGGTGCTGGTGGTCGCGGTGGTTTTTTCCTTCCGCGCTTTTTGTACCGGCGCATCGCTGGTTTCACGCGGCTGAACGGTGCTTACTGGCTTCAATGGTGAGGTACGATCAATGCTCATTTTATTTTTCCTCATCGAGGGGTTACGCTATAGCGGCCCGCTGTAATCATTGGTTGTTTATCTATCGGCACACGCTAAAAAATCTTTAACCTATTATAGGTTAATAAGAATATTCCCATCAGAATCGACGACGCCGCTCACCACCTGGCCTGAAATCATCCGCACTCGCGCATTCTGTGCGACAGCGGCGTTGTTCAGCGCTTTACCTTCGGCATTGACCCGAAAGCCATCTCCGTTGGCAATAACCAGTACGCGCTGACCGGCCTTGATCCGCCATGCCTGGCGTAACATCGAAAGCTGTATCGGTTGGCCCGGCACCAGATCGCGCAGGCTCACTGCATCCTGCACCTGACTCATATCCAGCACCGCGCGCGGCGGTAGTTGGTCCAGTCGACCACGTTTCAGCGTTACGCTGGCTGGGGTCAGGGTGCTACCTCGCGCTACGGATGCAGCGGCAACAACGTAGTTTCCTGTCGCCTGCACGTTCACTTGCAGATAACGTTTTTCGTTGGCACAGCGGGCCAGCACATTCACATTGCCCCACAGTTTTGCGCTACCGGACACGCTTAATGCCGGTTGTTCGCAGTTGGGCAATAAGTTTGGTGACGTTCGGATAGTGACTACCACCTCATCGCTAAATCCGGCCAGGCGCTGGGAAAACCATGCCGTTAGCTGCGAATTCAGGTCTTGCGCCAGCGTCATAGGGCTGAACAGCAGTGCTGCCACGACTATTCCACGTTTAAACGTTTGCATCAAAACCTCGCGCTTTTTCAGGTAGTGGCAGGATTTTACCTGTGTGACGCAGTCATCAACGCAACAAATAGCGACGCATTTTGCGTTTATTCCGGCGATAACGCGCGCGTAATGGGATTTAAGCTGTCGGCTGAATTTTGTCATTTGCGGAGGAGATATGCTCGATAAGCTCGACGCCGCCTTACGTTTTCAACAGGAAGCGCTGAATTTGCGCGCCCAACGCCAGGAAATATTGGCGGCCAACATTGCCAATGCCGACACGCCGGGGTATCAGGCGCGCGACCTGGATTTCGCCAGTGAATTAAAAAAAGTCATGGTGCGAGGACGGGAAGAAACCGGCGGCGTTTCGTTGACGCTGACCTCTGCACAACACATTCCGGCCCAGACCGTTTCTGCGCCGTCTACGGAGCTGCTCTACCGTATTCCTGACCAGCCATCTCTTGATGGCAACACGGTAGATATGGACCGGGAGCGCACGCAATTTGCAGACAACAGCCTCAAATATCAAATGGGGCTGACGGCGCTGGGTGGACAAATCAAAGGCATGATGAACGTGCTGCAAGGAGGGAACTAATTCGTGGCGCTGTTAAATATTTTTGATATCGCAGGTTCTGCGCTGACGGCTCAGTCTAAACGCCTGAACGTCGCGGCCAGCAACATGGCGAATGCGGATAGCGTCAGCGGACCCGACGGTCAGCCGTATCGCGCGAAGCAGGTTGTTTTTCAGGTAGATGCTGCGCCAGGTGCGGCAACCGGTGGCGTAAAAGTCGCTGACGTCATTGAAAGTCAGGCACCGGATAAGCTGGTTTATGAACCCGGTAATCCGCTGGCCGATGCGAACGGCTACGTAAAAATGCCGAATGTGGACGTTGTTGGCGAGATGGTCAACACCATGTCTGCCTCACGTAGCTACCAGGCAAACGTCGAAGTGCTCAACACCGTGAAAAGCTTGATGCTTAAAACGCTGACGCTAGGCCAGTAAAGGAGGCGCACATGTCTATTGCTGTAAAAATGAATGACCCGAGCACGACGGGGGTTAATGCCGCCACGGGGAATAGCTCACTGATGGGCAGCAACGCCGCTGACCTGCAAAGCAGCTTTCTTACGCTGCTGGTTGCACAACTGAAAAACCAGGACCCTACCAACCCGCTGCAAAACAACGAACTGACTACCCAGTTGGCGCAAATCAGTACCGTGAGCGGGATTGAGAAGCTGAACACCACGTTAGGGTCAATCTCTGGGCAGATCGACAACAGCCAGTCGCTGCAGGCCAGTACGCTGATTGGCCACGGTGTCATGATCCCGGGTACGACCATTCTGACCGGTAAAGGGACAGAAGAAGGTGCCAAAACTACGACAACACCATTTGGCGTTGAGCTGCAGCAACCGGCAGATAAGGTTACCGCAACCATTACCGATAAAGACGGCAAAGTGGTACGCACCATTGACATTGGTGGATTGAAAGCGGGCGTTCATACCTTTACCTGGGACGGCACCATGACCGATGGCACGGATGCACCAAGCGGTTCTTACAACGTGTCAATTGCTGCCAGTAATGGCGGAACGCAACTGGTGGCCCAGCCGCTTCAGTTTGCGCTGGTGCAGGGCGTTATTCGCAGTAACGGCGGTAATACGCTGGATCTGGGCACCTATGGAACCACCACCCTCGACGAAGTACGGCAGATAATTTAAGCCTTCACACTTATCAGGAGCAAGTCATGGCCTTTTCTCAAGCGGTCAGCGGTCTGAACGCTGCAGCGACCAACCTCGATGTCATTGGTAACAACATCGCCAACTCCGCCACCTACGGTTTTAAATCTGGCACGGCATCTTTTGCCGATATGTTTGCCGGTTCGAAAGTCGGTTTGGGCGTTAAAGTTGCGGGTATTACTCAGGACTTTACCGACGGTACTACCACCAACACCGGACGTGGTCTGGACGTTGCTATCAGCCAGAACGGTTTTTTCCGTATGGTAGACAGCAACGGTTCCGTTTTCTACAGCCGTAACGGTCAGTTCAAACTCGATGAAAACCGCAATATCGTTAACATGCAGGGGCTGCAGCTGACGGGCTATCCGGCTACCGGTACACCGCCAACAGTTCAGCAGGGTGCGAACCCGGCACCGATCACTATCCCGAATACGCTGATGGCGGCTAAATCAACCACCACTGCGTCAATGCAGGTCAACCTGAACTCCACTGACAAGGTCCCTACCAAGACCCCGTTTAACCCAAGCGATGCCGATTCCTACAACAAAAAAGGCAGTGTTACCGTTTTCGATAGCCAGGGTAACGCTCATGACATGAACATTTTTTATGTCAAAACAGGCCCTAACAAATGGGATGTCTACACCCAGGACGCCAGCGTTGCGGGTTCAGTTGCCAGTAAGAATGCGGTTATGAACTTTAGTGCTAACGGTACGCTGACTTCTGTGAATAATTATGTTGAAGAGCCAGTAGACCCCTTAGATCCAACCGGACCAAAACATATCGTGGAAGGACCAGCCAACCCTCAACCGCAAATTCAGATCTCCACCGGTACGATCAATGGCGCAGTTCCGGCGAACTTCTCTCTGAGCTTCCTGAACTCCATGCAGCAGAACACCGGTGCCAACAACATCGTTGCCACGAATCAGAACGGCTACAAGCCGGGCGATCTGGTGAGCTACCAGATTAATAATGACGGTACGGTGGTCGGTAACTACTCCAACGAACAGCAACAGGTTCTGGGGCAGATCGTGCTGGCAAACTTTGCCAACAACGAAGGTCTGGCGTCTCAGGGCGACAACGTCTGGGCGGCGACTCAGTCTTCCGGCGTGGCGCTGCTGGGTACCGCAGGCGAAGGTAACTTCGGCAAGCTGACCAACGGCGCGCTGGAAGCGTCAAACGTGGATTTGAGTAAAGAACTGGTGAATATGATTGTCGCCCAGCGTAACTATCAGTCGAACGCGCAGACCATCAAAACCCAGGATCAGATCCTCAACACGCTGGTCAACCTGCGCTAAGCGCCTGACGGGATGGCTTAATGGATCACGCAATTTATACCGCTATGGGCGCGGCCAGTCAGACGCTGAATCAACAGGCGGTGACGGCCAGCAACCTGGCAAACGCCTCCACGCCAGGGTTTCGTGCGCAGCTCAATGCACTGCGCGCGGTTCCTGTAGAAGGATTGTCTTTACCGACGCGTACGCTGGTCGTGGCCTCCACGCCGGGGGCCGATATGACGCCCGGTCAGATGGACTATACCTCCCGCCCGCTGGATGTGGCGCTGCAACAGGATGGCTGGTTGGCTGTGCAGACCGCTGACGGTAGCGAAGGATATACCCGTAACGGTGCTATTCAGGTGAGCCCAACGGGTGAACTGACTATTCAGGGACACCCGGTAATTGGCGAAGCCGGACCGATCGCCGTACCAGAAGGCTCGGAAGTCACCATTGCGGCGGACGGGACCATTTCTGCACTTAACCCTGGCGATCCGGCTAATACGGTCGCGCCAGTGGGGCGGTTGAAGCTGGTGAAGGCTACAGGGCTTGAAGTGCAACGTGGCGATGACGGTATGTTCCGTCTGACCCAGGCCGCACAGGCCACCCGTGGTGCGACGTTACAGGCTGACCCCAGCATTCGCGTGATGTCGGGCGTGCTGGAAGGCAGTAACGTTAAACCGGTTGCTGCGATGAGCGACATGATCGCCAACGCCCGCCGCTTTGAAATGCAGATGAAAATTATCAGTAGCGTGGATGATAACGCGGGCCGCGCCAACCAACTGCTGTCGATGAGTTAATACAGGACATTTTATGATCAGTTCATTATGGATCGCCAAAACCGGCCTGGATGCGCAGCAAACCAACATGGATGTGATTGCCAACAACCTGGCAAACGTCAGCACCAACGGATTTAAGCGCCAACGTGCCGTATTTGAAGATCTGTTGTACCAGACGATTCGTCAGCCTGGCGCACAGTCTTCTGAGCAGACCACACTGCCGTCTGGTTTGCAGATTGGTACCGGCGTACGTCCGGTTGCGACCGAGCGTTTACACAGCCAGGGTAACCTGTCGCAGACCAACAACAGTAAAGATGTGGCGATTAAAGGCCAGGGCTTTTTCCAGGTCATGTTGCCCGATGGTACGTCCGCTTATACCCGCGACGGTTCTTTCCAGGTGGATCAGAACGGTCAGTTGGTGACGGCGGGTGGTTTTCAGGTTCAGCCTGCCATCACCATTCCGGCTAACTCGCTCAGTATCACCATTGGACGTGACGGTATTGTCAGCGTGACCCAACAGGGGCAGGCGGCGCCTGTTCAGGTCGGGCAGCTTAACCTGACAACCTTCATGAACGATACCGGTCTGGAAAGCATTGGTGAGAATCTGTACACCGAAACGCAGTCATCCGGTGCGCCGAATGAGAGCACGCCAGGGCTGAACGGCGCGGGTCTGCTGTATCAGGGCTATGTTGAAACCTCTAACGTCAACGTGGCGGAAGAGCTGGTAAACATGATCCAGGTTCAGCGCGCTTACGAAATCAACAGTAAAGCGGTATCGACCACCGATCAGATGCTGCAAAAACTGACGCAACTCTAAAGTGGAGCCCGGTGGGGTGAAAACCTCACCGGCACACTGATTTTGAAGATGACCGCAATGCGAAAATACGCGCTTCACCCATACCCAATTTTAGCCCTGCTGGTGGTTTCACTAACAGGATGTGCCTGGATCCCGGCCACGCCGCTCGTGCAGGGCGCAACGTCTGCCCAGCCCGTTCCAGGTCCAACGCCGGTGGCGAATGGCTCAATCTTCCAGTCGGCACAACCGATTAACTATGGTTATCAGCCACTCTTTGAAGATCGTCGTCCACGCAATATTGGCGATACGCTGACCATCGTATTGCAGGAAAACGTCAGCGCGAGCAAAAGCTCTTCGGCGAACGCCAGTCGCGACGGCAAGACAAACTTTGGCTTTGATACCGTACCGCGCTATCTGGAAGGATTGTTCGGTAACGAACGTGCAGACGTAGAAGCCTCCGGCGGTAACTCCTTTAACGGTAAAGGCGGCGCGAACGCCAGAAATACCTTCAGCGGTACGCTGACCGTAACGGTCGATCAGGTACTGGTGAATGGCAACTTACATGTCGTGGGTGAAAAACAGATCGCTATAAATCAGGGCACTGAATTCATCCGCTTCTCCGGGGTTGTTAACCCGCGCACCATCAGTGGCAGCAACTCCGTACCGTCAACCCAGGTTGCGGACGCGCGTATTGAGTACGTCGGTAACGGCTACATCAATGAAGCGCAGAATATGGGCTGGTTGCAGCGTTTCTTCCTTAACTTGTCGCCGATGTAAGCGAGGTACCCAGTGTTTAAATCTTTTGTTGGAATGGTACTGGTGCTGATAACCACCTTTGCGCATGCTGACCGTATTCGTGACCTGACAAGCGTTCAGGGCGTGCGGGAAAACTCGTTGATAGGTTATGGGCTGGTGGTGGGTCTGGATGGAACGGGTGACCAGACCACACAGACGCCGTTTACGACGCAAACGCTCAATAACATGCTTTCGCAGTTGGGGATAACCGTGCCAACTGGCACCAATATGCAGCTGAAAAACGTGGCGGCGGTGATGGTTACCGCGTCGTTTCCTGCATTCGGTCGTCAGGGACAAACCATCGACGTAGTGGTCTCCTCTATGGGGAATGCCAAAAGCCTGCGCGGCGGTACGCTGCTGATGACCCCGTTAAAAGGGGTCGATAGTCAGGTATATGCGCTGGCTCAGGGGAATATTTTGGTGGGCGGTGCGGGCGCGGCTGCAGGTGGCAGTAGCGTGCAGGTTAACCAGCTCAATGGTGGACGCATTACCAACGGCGCGATTATCGAACGTGAATTACCCAGCCAGTTCGGCGGTGGTAACACCATTAATCTGCAGCTTAATAATGAAGATTTCACGATGGCGCAGCAGATTACCGACACCATCAACCGCGCGCGTGGCTTTGGTAGCGCAACAGCATTGGATGCCCGAACCATTCAGGTGCGCGTGCCAAGCGGCAACAGCTCGCAGGTGCGTTTCCTCGCTGATATCCAGAATATTGAGGTGAACGTCACGCCGCAGGATGCGAAAGTGATTATCAACTCGCGCACCGGATCTGTCGTCATGAACCGTGAAGTGACGCTGGATAGCTGTGCTGTGGCACAGGGCAACTTGTCGATTACGGTAAACCGCCAGGCGAACGTCAGCCAGCCGGACACACCGTTTGGCGGTGGACAAACCGTGGTGACGCCTCAAACCCAGATTGACCTGCGCCAGAGCGGTGGCTCGCTGCAGAGCGTGCGTTCCAGCGCCAACCTGAACAATGTGGTACGTGCGCTGAATGCGCTGGGGGCAACGCCGATGGATCTGATGTCCATTCTGCAATCGATGCAGAGCGCGGGTTGCTTACGCGCCAAACTGGAAATCATCTAATGATTGGTGACAGCAAACTGTTGACCAGCGCTGCCTGGGATGCGCAATCACTGAACGAACTGAAAGCGAAAGCGGGCCAGGACCCGGCGGCGAATATCCGTCCGGTCGCCCGTCAGGTTGAAGGGATGTTCGTGCAGATGATGCTGAAAAGCATGCGTGAAGCGCTGCCGAAAGATGGCGTGTTTAGCAGCGATTCAACGCGCTTGTATACCAGTATGTATGACCAACAAATTGCGCAGCAAATGACCGCAGGCAAAGGTCTGGGGCTGGCTGAAATGATGGTCAAGCAGATGACTGAAGGGCAAGCGCAACCTGCGGATGACGCGCCGCAGGTGCCGATGAAGTTTTCACTGGAAACGGTGACCAGCTATCAAAATCAGGCATTGACGCAACTGGTCCGCAAAGCCATCCCCCGGGCGACAGAAAGCAATGATGAGCCGCTGTCAGGTGACAGTAAAGACTTCCTCGCCCAGCTATCGCTGCCGGCTAAGCTGGCCAGCCAGCAAAGCGGCGTCCCGCATCATCTGATTCTGGCACAGGCGGCGCTGGAATCCGGATGGGGGCAGCGACAAATTCGCCGTGAGAACGGTGAACCAAGCTTTAACATTTTTGGCGTGAAGGCTTCGGGAAGCTGGAAAGGTCCAACCACTGAAATCACCACGACTGAATATGAGAACGGTGAGGCGAAAAAGGTGAAAGCCAGATTCCGTGTCTATAGCTCTTACCTTGAAGCGTTGTCGGATTATGTCGGTCTGATATCGCGTAACCCGCGCTATGCGGCAGTGACCGCTGCCGCGACCGCCGAGCAAGGGGCGCAGGCATTGCAAAATGCGGGTTACGCCACGGACCCTAACTATGCGCGAAAATTAACCAGCATGATCCAGCAGTTGAAATCGATGAGTGAAAAAGTGAGCAAAACCTACAGCACGAACATCGATAATCTCTTTTAAATAGCTCAAGTCTACCGACCTGCTGCCGATAATAACGAGTATTGAAGGATTACAAGGAACCTCCATGTCCAGCTTGATTAATAACGCGATGAGTGGACTCAGCGCAGCGCAGGCCGCGTTGAATACTGCCAGTAACAACATCTCCAGCTATAACGTTGCCGGATATACCCGACAGACGACAATTATGGCGCAAGCGAACAGCACGCTGGGTGCGGGGGGCTGGGTAGGCAATGGTGTCTATGTTTCTGGTGTACAACGTGAATATGACTCCTTTATCACTAACCAGTTGCGAGCAGCGCAGAACCAGAGCAGCGGTCTGACGACACGTTATGAGCAAATGTCAAAAATCGACAATCTGCTCTCCAGCAAAACCAGTTCTATTTCGACCTCCATGCAGGACTTTTTTACCAGCCTGCAAACGCTGGTCAGCAACGCCGAAGATCCGGCGGCACGCCAGGCGCTAATCGGTAAAGCTGATGGGTTGGTGAATCAGTTTAAAACGACTGACCAGTATCTGCGCGATCAGGATAAGCAGGTCAACACCGCGATTAAAGCCAGCGTTGATCAGATCAACAACTATTCGAAACAAATTGCCAGCCTCAACGACCAGATTTCTCGTATGACAGGCGTCGGCGCAGGCGCGTCTCCTAACGACCTGCTTGACCAGCGCGATCAGCTGGTCAGTGAATTGAATCAGATTGTCGGTGTTGAAGTCAGCGTTCAGGATGGTGGCACTTACAACCTGACCATGGCCAACGGCTATTCGCTGGTGCAGGGCAGCAATGCACGTCAACTGGCAGCAGTGCCTTCCAGCGATGATCCTAATCGTACAACCGTGGCCTACGTTGATGGCGTTGCCGGAGCTGTTGAAATTCCGGAGAAACTGCTGAATACCGGTTCATTGGGTGGACTGCTCACCTTCCGTTCTCAGGAGCTGGATCAGACGCGTAATACCCTCGGCCAACTGGCGCTTGCATTTGCCAGTGCATTTAACGCCCAGCATAAAGAAGGTTTTGATGCCAACGGCGATCAGGGTAAGGATTTCTTTGCTATCGGCAGCCCGGAAGTCTTCAACAACGCGAAAAATACGGGCACAGGATCGTTAAGCGCTAAGATCACTGACAGCTCCGCTGTGCAGGCGACAGATTATAAAATCGTTTTTGATGGGACGGACTGGCAGGTTACTCGCCTGGCGGATAATACCAGCTTCAAAGCCACCGTTACCGGTGGAAAAATGTCTTTTGACGGGATGGAAATCACCGTTAATGCTGGCGCGAAAGCTAATGACAGTTTTACTGTAAAACCCGTGAGTAACGCTATCGTTGATATGAAAGTTATGGTGACCGACGAGTCGAAAATCGCCATGGCTCAAGTGTCTAAAAATGATACGGACCCCACCATCGATAAAGGCAAGAGCGACAACCGTAACGGTCAGAAACTGTTAGATCTGCAAACCAAAGCGACTGTCGGCAATAAGACCTTCAACGATGCATATGCCACGCTGGTAAGCGATGTCGGGAACAAAACCGCTACGCTGAAAACCAGTGCCACCACCCAGAACAACGTGGTGACACAGCTTTACCGGCAGCAACAATCTATTTCCGGCGTTAACCTCGACGAAGAGTACGGTAATTTACAGCGTTTTCAGCAGTATTACCTGGCTAACGCGCAAGTGCTGCAGACCGCGAATGCGTTGTTTGATGCACTGATTAATATCCGCTAAGGGAGAGGGACACAATGCGTATCAGCACCCAGATGATGTACCAGCAGAATATGCGTGGCATCACTAACTCTCAGGCTGAATGGATGAAGTTCGGCGAGCAGATGTCAACGGGCAAACGCGTGATCAACCCATCAGACGATCCGATTGCCGCCTCGCAGGCCGTGGTACTTTCTCAGGCTCAGGCGCAGAACAGCCAATATACGCTGGCACGCTCATTCGCGACGCAAAAGGTGTCGCTGGAAGAGAATGTTCTGAGCCAGGTGACGACGGCAATTCAGGCTGCACAGGAAAAAATCGTTTATGCCGGGAACGGAACGTTAAGTGATGATGACCGTGCATCGCTGGCCACCGACCTACAGGGGATCCGCGATCAGCTGATGAACCTGGCAAACAGTACCGACGGTAATGGTCGCTATATTTTCGGTGGATATAAAACAGAATCCGCACCGTTTGCCCAGACAGATGGCGCTTACAGCGGCGGTACAACAAACGTTACCCAACAGGTCGATGCCTCCCGAACCATGGTGATTGGTCATACTGGCGATAAAGTATTCGCCAACCTGACCAGCAACGCTGTACCGGAACCTGGTGGCGGCACTCAGGAAAAGAACCTGTTCAAAATGCTGGATACCGCTATTGATGCGCTCAAAACCCCTATTGAGGGTAATGACGTGGCAAAAGCTACCGCCGCTGCTGCCATTGATAAAACCAACCGTGGCCTGAAAAACTCGTTGAATAACGTCCTGTCCGTTCGTGCAGAATTAGGTACGCAACTGAGTGAATTAAGCTCGCTGGATTCACTGGGTGCCGATCGTGCATTAGGCCAAACTCAGCAGATGAGTAATCTGGTGGATGTCGACTGGAACGCCGCGATCTCGTCTTATGTCATGCAGCAGGCTGCACTACAGGCATCCTATAAAGCGTTCACCGATATGCAGGGAATGTCGTTGTTCCAGCTCAATCGTTAACGCCTCGTTTTGAAACATATCTTGAAACTGGGTATGTTTGTCTGCCCGCTCCTTTAACACCCCGGAGCGGGCATTTTTTTAGGCAACCGACGTCTTACTAAGCGACGGGTTCCCCGTCAGTCTTATGACCAACGCAATTGCGCTGCTGAAGGTAGCCAACGCAACGACACCTTCCCAATTGGCCAGGGCGTAGACCTGACTTCCGAGAACCGAACCCAGCGCCATACCGATAAACACCATCGTAAACAGCAGAGCGTTCAATCGTCCTCGTGCCAGAGGCTCCAGGCTATAGACCAGATTCTGGTGAGCAACTAGGCTGGATTGCAATCCGAGATCAAAACCTACCGCCGAAAGGGCGATGAGCAGCCACTGCCCCTGAACGGGCAGGGCGGGTAACAAAAACATCAGTGCGAAAGATACCGTTACCAGCAAAGCACCCAATTGCGTTACTTTTGCCGCACCCACTTTATCGGCAAGATGGCCCGCCATCGGTGCGGCAAGCGCTCCGGCTGCTCCCGCGATACCAAAAGCACCCGCTATAGCGCTACCCATGTGGTAATGCTCAGATAACATTACCGCCAGCGTAGACCAGAAGGCGCTAAAAGCAATGGACAGAAAGCCTTGTGCCAGTGCTGCGCGGCGCAAGGTGGAATATCGTTGCCAAAGTTGCGCCATTGAGAGCATTAATGATGGATAACTCAACGTGGAATGGACCGTAAAGCGAGGCAGTACTTTCCACATAATCGCGGTAATTACGGCAATGCTGACGGCAGCGAGTTGGTACATCTCGCGCCAGCCAAACGCTTCGCCCACTAGTCCACTGACGGTACGTGAGAGTAAAATCCCCAGCAGAAGGCCCGTCATCACCGTGCCCACCGTTTTTCCCTGCTTGCCTTCGGGCGCCAGTATTGCCGCCGCAGGCACAATATCTTGTGCCATGGTTGCCGCCATTCCCATCAGCAGGCTCACCAGTAATAGCGAATGCAACTGACCGGTAAAGCTACAGGCCAGCAGCAGCGCGGCAAGAGAGATGCTTTTCAGCAGGATTAATGTCCGGCGGTCATAACGATCGCCTAATGGCAATAAAAACAATATACCTAACGCATATCCCGCCTGGGTCAGCGTCGGGACCAACCCCATACCGGTGAGACTTAAGGCCAGATCCTGACCCATTAAAGGCAGAAGAGGCTGGGCGTAGTAGATAGCGGCCACGCTGAATCCGGCGCCCATTGCCAGAACAAAAATGACCCAACGGGAAAGTGCGGTATGTGTGTTCACAAATGATTCCTCAATCACAGGATGTGCGGCTATTTTTATCCTTCTGCGGGTGGTGCGGTAGCGAGCGCAGTGGTAAAACAGTTATACGCCAGACGTATGAAGAAACTGATAATGATAAAAACTGAACGTATAGATAGGGTGGAGCTGATGCGCACGTTTGTGCGTATCGTAGAAGCAGGATCGCTTTCGGCAGCGGCAAAACAGATAGGGACGACGCAGGCGACCGTAAGCCGACGGCTGCAATCGCTGGAGACGCTGCTGGGTGTGAAACTGCTTATGCGTACCACGCATGCGATGAAATTGACCGACGACGGCGAAAGAGGCTATCAGCATGCTAAGAAGATTATTGATGCCTGGCTGGCGCTGGAAGATGGACTTAATGTCACAGAAGATGAACCGGTGGGGACGTTGCGAGTCCGCGCACCGCATGCGTTCGGGCAACAACAACTACTTGAGCCGCTTTTGCAGTTTCTTTCGCGCTATCCCCAGTTGGCAGTAGAGTGGATGCTCAACGATAAAACCGTTGATTTTCTGAGCGATAATATTGATTGCGCGATCAGGGTTGGTGCTGAGGTGGATCCGGCCACGGTTTCCGTCTTACTGGCTGAAGTTCCCCGTAGTATGGTGGTGAGTCCAGGACTGCTGGAGCAATATGGCGAGCTTTCTCATCCTGAGCAGTTATCAGCGCTGCCCTGGATTGCCGTGAACACGTTTTATCAGCATAGCGTTTCGTTGTTGCACCAATTGCGTAATGAGCCAGTCACGCTGAATATTTCACCCAGATTAAGCACAGACAGTATTTATGTCGCAAGAAATGCCGCGCTGGCGGGGTTGGGAGTGACAATTGTTTCAAGCTGGATGGTGGCGGAGGATATTGCCAATGGACGTCTGGTTGCGTTGCTACCTGAGTGGCATGCGGCGCCGTTGCCTGTACATTTGGTTTATCCGTGGGCGCGTTACTATCCGACCCGCTTACGCAAGTTTCTGGCCCTAATGAAGGATGTTATGCCGCAGCTGACGGGGATGAAAGGTGTAGATCAGATATAAAAAAGCCGACCCGAAGGCCGGCTTTGATATTGATTATGGCTTACTCAACAGGCTGTGGACGTGTTGCTGGCGCAGTCGCTTGATGCGTTGCGCTGTGTCCACCTGCGGCACCTTTGCCTTCAAAGGCGAATGCCGGACGCTGCCAGTCGCTATGACGCGGCGCTTCTGGCACATATTCCGGTGCCGGAGCGCGGGTCATTGGCGCGGTTGCATGGCTGTGCAGGTGTTCAGCATCAGCGCTGGCTGCGACAACTTCAGCCTTAACGACTTCAGTTTCGACGACAGGCGCGGCAACAACGTCTTTCGGCGCTGCAACCTCTTCAACAACTGGCGCTGTTTCCACAACCTCAGTAATCTCTTCAACCACTTCTGGCTGGGGAATAACAACCTCTGCAGGCTCTTCGGCAACCGGTGCAGTCACAACGTCAACCACAGGTTCGGCTTCAGCGGCGATTTCTTCTGCTACGGGCGCATCAGATGCAGCGATAATTTGCGGTTGTTCCTCGACCGGGGTCGCAATCACTTCCGGATGCGTGGTTTCAACCTGTGTGGTTTCAACAACTGCGGCCTGAGGCTCAGCTACGACAACCTCTGGTTGCACGGCTTCAACCGGCGCAGGGGTATCCACAATGTGTTCAACGGCAGCGGCAGCAACCTGAGGTTCTACGGCGACAGGTGCAGCTTGCTGCGGGACCATTTCCTGTTCGCGCTGTTCTTCAACCTGCTGATCCTGAGGACGTGCAACAGGGTAGCGGATCCAAACCTTACCGGACGCTAATTCAGGAGATGCGCAGGCGACCGTTAACGGCATCGGCGACTGAACCGGATAACGCTCGTCACGGTAACGACGACGACGCTGTCCACTGACGCGCAGATGGCGAGGAGAGCGGCGAGAACGACGCGGCATACCGTGGGAGTCACGAGCTTCGCTGTTGTCTTCCTGCTCAGTCGCAACGACGGCTGGCAGATCAACTTTCGCCAGTTCGGTGCGCTGTGCCGGTACCGGCTGCTCTGTTGGTTGAGCAACAGCAGTTTCAGCGATTGCAGCAACAGCAGCCACTTCGGCTTCAACCGCCGGGCTGTCTGTGAAACGAACTTTCTGAGTCAACTGACGCTGTTTGCGGCGGGTTTGAGGCTGACGTACGCGCTCTTCCTGCTCGGTATCCTGCACAGGTTGTTCAGCCTGGTTCAGCTCTTTAACTTCCTGCTGAGCCTGACGCTTGTCATCGTTACGACGGCGGTTACGTTCGCGACGCGGCGCCTGCTGTTCATCACCGGATTTTGCTTTGTCTGCAACATCAGTGGTTTGCTGGCGGTTATCGCGAGCTTCCGCATTTTGCTGCTGGGACTGACGACGGTTACGGCGGTTATCTTCACGGTTTTCGCCGTTTTCTGAACGTTCGCTACGGTTGTCACGGTCACCGCGATTATCACGGTTATCACGACGATCGTTACGGTCGCGACGATTGTTCTGACGCGGTTTACGACGATCCTGCTGGCGTTCGGTTTTCTCTTCAGCTTTCGGCGCAGGTTGTTCAACCGGTTTCACTTCTTCGCTACCACCGAAGATGGACTTCAGTGCGCCAAAGAAACGGCTAATCAAACCGGGCTGTGCGGCAACGGCTGCGGTTGCTGCTGCAGCTTTAGGCGCGGCGGCTTTCGCGGCAGGTTCCTGCAGAGCAGGGGCTGGCGGAACGTCTGGCATAGCGAAGGTGGCCAGCGCCGGTTGCTCAGGCTGTTTACGCTCGACGTACTCTTCTTCCGTCGGCAATGCCATTGCCTCTTCATGCAGTTTCGGCAGCAGGTAGCTCAGGGTCGGTGTTTCTTCCCCTTTGCGTACGCGCAGCACAGAATAGTGCGGGGTTTCCATCTGATCGTTTGGCACAATCACACAGCGCACGCCATTCTGACGCGTTTCGATAGCATTAACCGCGGTACGTTTTTCGTTAAGCAGGTAAGAGGCGATTGGCACAGGAACAATAGCGTGAACTTCTTGCGTATTTTCTTTCAGTGCTTCTTCTTCGATCAGACGCAGAATAGACAGCGACAGTGATTCGTTATCACGTACGGTACCGGTGCCGGAGCAGCGCGGGCACACGTGATGGCTGGATTCACCCAGAGACGGGCTCAGACGCTGACGAGACATCTCCAGCAGACCGAAGCGAGAAATATGGCTGATCTGAATACGCGCTCTGTCCTGGCGTACGGCCTCGCGCAGACGGTTTTCAACCGCGCGCTGGTGGCGAACCGGCGTCATATCAATGAAGTCGATTACAATCAGACCGCCGAGGTCGCGAAGACGCAGCTGACGGGCAATTTCATCGGCTGCTTCAAGGTTAGTGTTGAACGCTGTTTCTTCGATGTCGCCGCCGCGAGTTGCGCGTGCGGAGTTGATATCGATAGCGGTCAGTGCCTCTGTGCTGTCAATAACGATTGAGCCGCCGGACGGCAGACGTACTTCGCGCTGGAATGCGGACTCAATCTGAGACTCGATCTGATAGTGGCTGAACAGCGGGATTTCGCCGGTGTACAGTTTGATTTTGCTGCTGAAATCCGGACGACCCAATGCGGCGATGTGCTGACGCGCCATCTCCATCACTTTCGGGTTATCGATAAGGATTTCGCCGATGTCCTGACGTAAGTAGTCACGGAAAGCGCGAACGATAACGTTGCTTTCCTGGTGGATCAGGAACGGAGCAGGGCGGCTGTCTGCGGCTTTTTGAATCGCTTCCCAGTGCTTCAGGCGGAAGCTCAGGTCCCACTGCAGCGCTTCGGCGGATTTGCCGACCCCTGCGGTACGCACGATAAGGCCCATGCCATCAGGCAGTTCCAGGCTTGCCAGCGCTTCTTTTAATTCGGTACGGTCGTCGCCTTCAATGCGGCGGGAGATACCGCCCGCGCGCGGGTTGTTCGGCATCAGAACCAGATAACTACCCGCCAGGCTGATAAAGGTAGTCAGCGCAGCGCCTTTATTGCCGCGTTCTTCTTTATCGATCTGAACGATGACTTCCTGACCTTCGCGCAACACGTCTTTAATGTTGGGACGACCATGGGAGTTGTAGTTAGCGGGGAAGTATTCGCGGGCAATTTCTTTTAACGGGAGGAAACCGTGACGTTCAGCGCCGTAATCAACAAAAGCAGCTTCCAGACTCGGTTCAATACGGGTAATTTTGCCTTTATAGATGTTGGCTTTTTTCTGTTCGTGTCCAGGACTTTCGATATCCAGATCGTACAGACGTTGCCCATCTACAAGGGCGACACGCAACTCTTCCTGCTGAGTTGCGTTAATTAACATTCTTTTCATCGTAACTTACTCATTATTCTTACATTGACGACTAAGCTGCGGGCAGAGTAATGCCTTTCCGGGTGTGAACCGATGGCCTCGTGTCTATTCGCGTCGCCAACCTCACGGTTATCGTCAGCTCAAAGAGGCGCAGAGTGTCGGTTGCCTGCATTTCATACGGAAACACAGCGCAATTATCAGGGGAACAGTCTGGGTGTTACTCTCCAGAAAAGCTTCCATATTACCGGTAAGGACTGCAACCCGCAGCCCGCTAACTGCCTGAAAGATCAATACGTCTTACGCCATTGCTGCGTTGATGATCGGTCGGGCAAAATTGGGTCATTCCGGAAAAGTTCTTGTTTTAACAAGATTCAACACGGAAACAACCTCATTATTCCACTGCTAACCTTGTTATAGCAAGATGACTTTTGCCATTTATCACCCGGTTACTCACAGTTTTTTCACTTCCGCGTAGTGATTGCTTTAATAACCACCAAATCGGCTATGTCAAACTTAAGTAATAGGGTATAGCAGTTAATATAAGCATAGAAAAATGTGTGGCGCGAATCTTGATGGCTATTTAAAATCGGCCCCCATGAAAACAGAGACTCCAGCCGTAAAAACAGTTG
Source organism: Citrobacter sp. Cpo069 (assembly GCF_030332785.1). Lineage (NCBI taxonomy): Bacteria > Pseudomonadati > Pseudomonadota > Gammaproteobacteria > Enterobacterales > Enterobacteriaceae > Citrobacter > Citrobacter sp. Cpo069. The sequence continues at coordinate 496,761 of NZ_JAOWHD010000059.1, read as the reverse complement.
CCATTACTGCCGACGAAGCAGGGCAACGCATCGATAACTTTTTGCGCACCCAGCTTAAGGGCGTGCCGAAAAGTATGATTTATCGCATTTTGCGTAAAGGCGAAGTGCGGGTGAATAAAAAACGCATTAAACCCGAGTACAAACTCGAAGACGGGGATATTGTGCGTATTCCACCTGTGCGTGTCGCTGAACGTGAAGAAGAGGCCATTTCACCGAACCTGCAAAAGGTCGCGGCGCTGACCGACGTCATTTTATATGAAGATGACCACATTCTGGTGCTTAACAAACCTTCAGGTACGGCCGTACATGGAGGAAGCGGGTTAAGCTTTGGCGTCATTGAAGGATTACGAGCACTGCGCCCGGAAGCGCGTTTCCTTGAACTGGTGCATCGCCTCGACCGGGATACCTCTGGCGTGCTGCTGGTTGCCAAAAAACGCTCAGCCTTGCGTTCATTGCATGAACAACTGCGTGAAAAAGGCATGCAGAAAGACTATCTCGCGCTGGTTCGAGGCCAATGGCAGTCGCATGTCAAAACCGTGCAGGCGCCGCTGTTAAAGAACATTCTGCAAAGCGGCGAGCGTATCGTACGGGTGAACCAGGAAGGCAAACCGTCAGAAACACGTTTTAAAGTGGAAGAGCGCTATGCGTTTGCCACGCTTGTGCGCTGTAGCCCGGTGACCGGACGTACGCACCAGATTCGTGTGCATACCCAGTATGCCGGTCATCCAATTGCTTTTGACGATCGCTACGGTGACCGTGAGTTCGATAAGCAACTGGCGGATACGGGGTTGAATCGACTTTTCCTGCACGCCGCAGCGTTGAAATTTACCCATCCGGGAACGGGTGAAGTGATGCGTATTGAGGCGCCGATGGATAAGCAATTGAAGCGCTGCCTCGAGGTTTTACGCAGTAAAGCCTGATGCGCGTTGCTTATCAGGCCTACAACCGTGTGATGCACCGTAGGCCTGATAAGACGCATCGCGTCGCCATCAGGCAGATCAATCAGGCATTCAACGGGTTCATCTCTTCCCGCCGCAGCATTTGACACAACGCGATAAGCGGCAAACCGATCAGGGTATTTGGGTCACGACCCTCCAGGCGTTCAAAGAGTGCAATACCTAACCCTTCACTTTTGAAACTACCTGCACAATGGAGCGGGCGCTCTTTGCGCAGATAATCATCAATTTCCGCCTCGCTTAAATGACGGAAATGGACGTCAAAAGGTTCTACTTCGGTTTGTAAATGTCCGGTCGCAGAATTATACAGCGCCAGTCCGGTGTAAAACGTCACAATATTGCCACGGGCTTTGAGTAATTGTTGGCGCGCATTTTCTTCAGTTAATGGTTTGCCGGTTATTTCACCATCAAGAACACAAATTTGATCGGAGCCAATAATCAGATGCGATGGGTAACGGTGGGCGAGAGATTGCGCTTTTTTCTGCGCCAGTCGCAAGACTAAATGGCGTGGTGCTTCGCCGGGCAACGGCGTTTCATCAACCTCTGGCGCAGCGCATTCAAACGGGATTGCCAGTTTTTCGAGTAAAGCGCGACGCCAGGGGGAGGTAGAAGCAAGAATAAGTTGAGGCATATTTTTTCCCTCGCATATAGCGTATTGATGAGAGCCATTTTAAACTATGGACTTCGACCTACAAGCTGGCTGTAGTGGCTTGTCTTGAGCGATTTTAAGTCGATGACCCGCAATGTGTGCGAATTATTGGCAAAAGGCAACCACAGGCTGCCTTTTTCTTTGACTATATGACGTTACAAAGTTAATATGCGCGCCCTATGCAAAAGGTAAAATTACCCCTGACTCTTGATCCGGTTCGTACGGCTCAAAAACGCCTCGATTATGAAGGTATCTATACTTCTGATCTGGTTGAGCGCGTCGCCGATTCTGTAGTCAGTGTGGACAGTGATGTGGAATGCTCCATGTCGTTCGCTATCGATAACCAGCGTCTCGCCGTTATAACCGGTGATGCGAAGGTATCGGTTACGCTCGAATGTCAGCGTTGCGGGAAACCGTTCCCACTTCATGTTCACACAACATATTGTTTTAGTCCTGTCCGTTCTGACGAGCAGGCTGAAGCACTCCCGGAAGCGTATGAGCCGATTGAGGTTAACGAATTCGGTGAAATCGATCTGCTTGCAATGGTTGAAGATGAGATTATCCTCTCCTTGCCGGTAGTTCCGGTGCATGATTCTGAACACTGTGAAGTGTCCGAGGCGGACATGGTCTTTGGCGAATTGCCTGATGAAGCGCAAAAACCAAACCCATTTGCCGTATTAGCCAGCTTAAAGCGTAAGTAATTGAGGAGTAAGGTCCATGGCCGTACAACAGAATAAACCAACCCGTTCCAAACGTGGCATGCGTCGTTCTCATGACGCTCTGACCGCAGTCACCAGCCTGTCTGTAGACAAAACTTCTGGTGAACAACACCTGCGTCACCACATCACTGCCGACGGTTTCTACCGTGGCCGTAAGGTAATCGCTAAGTAATCACGCATGACTCAATGGCTTTCCCACTTCTGGTGAGAAAGACAAAGAGTGAACGCGTGATGAAGCTTAGTGAGGCTTTCCCCGGGTAACTGGGGAAACACCTAACCGGGCAGCGACGATACCTTGACACGTCTAACCCTGGCGTTAGATGTCATGGGGGGAGATTTTGGCCCTACCGTGACAGTGCCTGCAGCATTGCAGGCACTGAATTCTAATTCGCAACTCACACTTCTTTTAGTCGGGGATCCCGATACAATCACGCCATTACTTGCCAAAGCTGACTTCGAACAACGTTCGCGTCTGCAGATTATCCCTGCTCAGTCAGTTATTGCCAGTGATGCCCGGCCCTCGCAAGCTATTCGCGCCAGTCGTGGAAGCTCAATGCGTGTTGCCCTAGAGCTCGTGAAAGAAGGTCAGGCACAAGCTTGTGTCAGCGCCGGTAATACGGGCGCACTCATGGGACTTGCGAAGTTATTGCTCAAACCTCTTGAGGGGATTGAGCGTCCTGCGTTGGTGACGGTGTTACCCCATCAGCAAAAGGGCAAAACGGTGGTGCTGGATTTGGGCGCCAACGTAGATTGTGATAGCACGATGTTGGTGCAATTTGCCGTCATGGGTTCCGTGCTGGCAGAAGAGGTTGTTGGCATTGCCAATCCTCGCGTAGCGTTACTCAACATCGGCGAAGAAGAAACGAAAGGTCTCGACAGTATTCGAGATGCTTCAGCTGTGCTAAAAACAATCCCTTCCATTAATTATATCGGCTATCTTGAAGCCAATGAGTTACTGACTGGCAAAACCGATGTGTTGGTCTGTGACGGTTTTACAGGTAATGTCACATTAAAGACGATGGAAGGTGTTGTCAGAATGTTCCTTTCACTGCTGAAATCTCAGGGTGAGGGCAAAAAACGGTCGTGGTGGCTTCTGTTATTAAAACGTTGGTTACAAAAAAGCCTGACAAGGCGATTTAGTCACCTCAACCCCGACCAGTATAATGGCGCCTGTCTGTTAGGATTGCGCGGCACGGTGATTAAGAGTCATGGTGCGGCCAATCAGCGAGCATTTGAAGTCGCGATTGAACAGGCAGTGCAGGCGGTGCAGCGACAAGTTCCTCAGCGAATTGCCGCTCGCCTGGAATCTGTATACCCAGCTGGATTCGAACTGCTGGACGGTGGCGAAAGCGCAAAATCACGAGCACACAGATAACGGTGCGTTTGTGAATGTGGCCAACGTATCAGCGATTTGCTCGTAGCGGTATATAACCAAAAAGTGACTGAGCGTACATGTATACGAAGATTATTGGTACTGGCAGCTATCTGCCTGAACAAGTGCGTACTAACGCCGATTTGGAAAAAATGGTTGAGACATCTGATGAGTGGATCGTCACTCGTACAGGTATCCGTGAACGCCATATTGCAGCGCCAAATGAAACAGTTGCGACGATGGGCTTTGCCGCCGCAAACCGTGCGATTGAAATGGCGGGCATCGACAAAGAACAAATTGGTCTGATTGTGGTTGCTACCACATCATCCACTCACGCATTTCCAAGCGCGGCGTGCCAGATCCAAAGTATGCTGGGGATCAAAGGCTGTCCGGCGTTTGACGTTGCAGCCGCTTGTGCTGGCTTCACTTACGCCCTGAGCGTTGCCGACCAGTACGTTAAATCTGGCGCAGTTAAGCATGCTCTGGTCGTTGGCTCCGATGTCCTGGCCCGTACCTGCGATCCAACCGATCGCGGAACGATCATCATTTTCGGTGATGGGGCTGGTGCGGTTGTACTGAGCGCATCAGAAGAGCCAGGTATTCTCTCCACGCATCTGCACGCTGACGGTCGCTACGGCGAACTGTTGACGCTGCCTAACGCCGATCGCGTGAACCCGGAAAACCCGATCCACCTGACGATGGCGGGTAACGAAGTATTTAAAGTCGCGGTGACCGAGCTTGCGCACATCGTTGATGAAACGCTGGAAGCCAATAATCTCGACCGTTCTGCGCTGGACTGGCTGGTGCCGCATCAGGCTAACCTGCGCATTATCAGCGCGACAGCTAAAAAGCTGGGTATGTCGATGGATAATGTTGTCGTGACGCTCGACAGACATGGTAATACCTCTGCTGCCTCCGTACCGTGCGCGCTGGACGAAGCCGTCCGCGACGGGCGTATTAAAGCTGGGCAGTTGATATTGCTTGAAGCCTTCGGGGGTGGATTCACCTGGGGCTCCGCGCTGGTTCGTTTCTAGTATAAGGATTTAAACATGACGCAATTTGCATTTGTGTTTCCGGGGCAGGGTTCCCAGACCGTTGGGATGTTGTCTGAAATGGCAGCAAACTACCCAATTGTTGAAGAAACATTTGCTGAAGCATCAGCTGCACTGGGCTATGATCTGTGGGCGTTGACTCAGCAAGGTCCGGCTGAAGAACTGAATAAAACCTGGCAGACGCAGCCCGCGCTGTTGACCGCATCCGTTGCGCTTTATCGCGTATGGCAGCAGCAGGGGGGTAAAACACCTGCGCTGATGGCGGGTCATAGCCTGGGCGAATATTCTGCTCTGGTATGTGCGGGTGTTATCGGTTTTGCCGATGCCGTACGTCTGGTTGAACTGCGTGGCAAATTCATGCAGGAAGCGGTTCCGGAAGGCACTGGCGGCATGTCTGCTATTATCGGTCTGGACGATGCCGCTATCGCTAAAGCGTGCGAAGAGTCTGCCGAAGGCCAGGTGGTTTCACCGGTAAACTTTAACTCACCGGGTCAGGTGGTTATTGCCGGGCATAAAGAAGCCGTAGAACGTGCTGGTGCTGCCTGTAAAGCCGCGGGCGCTAAGCGTGCGCTGCCGCTGCCGGTCAGCGTTCCTTCTCACTGCGCGCTGATGAAGCCTGCCGCTGAGAAACTGGCCGTTGAGCTGCAGAAAATCACCTTTAACGCGCCGACTGTTCCGGTTGTGAACAACGTCGACGTGAAGTGCGAGACCACGGCAGACGCAATTCGCGATGCGCTGGTTCGTCAGCTGTATAGCCCGGTTCAGTGGACTAAAACCGTTGAATTTATGGCATCCCAGGGCGTAGAGCACCTGTATGAAGTCGGTCCGGGTAAAGTTCTGACCGGTCTGACGAAACGTATTGTTGACACCCTGACTGCTTCGGCACTGAATGAGCCGGCGGCATTGTCTGCGGCGCTAGAGCAATAAAAGAGGAAGACCATGAGTTTTGAAGGAAAAATCGCGCTGGTTACCGGTGCAAGCCGTGGCATTGGCCGCGCAATTGCTGAGACACTTGTTGCCCGTGGCGCGAAAGTTATCGGTACTGCTACCAGCGAAAGCGGCGCGCAGGCCATTAGCGATTACTTAGGTGCAAATGGTAAAGGTCTGATGTTGAATGTGACCGATCCGGCATCTATCGAATCTGTTCTGGAAAATATTCGCGCAGAATTTGGTGAAGTCGATATCCTGGTCAATAATGCCGGGATTACTCGTGATAACCTGTTAATGCGCATGAAAGATGACGAGTGGAACGATATCATCGAAACCAACCTGTCATCTGTTTTCCGTCTGTCAAAAGCGGTAATGCGAGCTATGATGAAAAAGCGTCATGGGCGTATTATCACTATCGGTTCTGTGGTTGGTACCATGGGAAATGCGGGTCAGGCTAACTACGCTGCGGCGAAAGCGGGTCTGATCGGCTTCAGTAAATCACTGGCGCGCGAAGTTGCGTCTCGTGGCATTACTGTAAACGTTGTTGCTCCGGGCTTTATTGAAACGGACATGACGCGTGCGCTGTCTGATGTTCAGCGTGCGGGTATTCTGGCGCAGGTTCCTGCGGGTCGCCTTGGCGGCGCTCAGGAAATCGCCAGTGCGGTTGCATTTTTAGCTTCTGACGAAGCAAGTTACATCACAGGTGAGACTTTGCACGTCAACGGCGGGATGTACATGGTTTAACCACGATGAAAAATATTTGCGTTATTGTAGGTCTTGGCCTCAAAATAACGTAAAATCGTGGTAAGACCTGCCGGGATTTAGTTGCAAATTTTTCAACATTTTATACACTACGAAAACCATCGCGAAAGCGAGTTTTGATAGGAAATTTAAGAGTATGAGCACTATCGAAGAACGCGTTAAGAAAATTATCGGCGAACAGCTGGGCGTTAAGCAGGAAGAAGTAACCAACAATGCTTCCTTCGTTGAAGACCTGGGCGCAGATTCTCTTGACACCGTTGAGCTGGTAATGGCTCTGGAAGAAGAGTTTGATACTGAGATTCCGGACGAAGAAGCTGAGAAAATCACTACCGTTCAGGCTGCCATTGATTACATCAACGGCCACCAGGCGTAAGTGAACATCTCCAGGCGGTCATTCGACCGCCTGAGTTTTATCTTTTTATCCCACTTGAATTATTTTCCCTCCCTGGAGGACAACCGTGTCTAAGCGTCGTGTAGTTGTGACCGGACTGGGCATGTTGTCTCCTGTCGGCAATACCGTAGAGTCTACCTGGAAAGCTCTCCTTGCCGGTCAGAGTGGCATCAGCCTGATCGACCATTTCGATACTAGCGCCTATGCAACGAAATTTGCTGGCTTAGTAAAGGATTTTAACTGTGAAGACATTATCTCGCGCAAAGAACAGCGCAAGATGGATGCCTTCATTCAATATGGAATTGTCGCTGGCGTTCAGGCCATGCAGGATTCTGGCCTCGAAATTACGGAAGAGAACGCTCATCGTATTGGCGCCGCTATCGGCTCTGGTATTGGCGGTCTCGGTCTTATCGAAGAAAACCATACCTCACTGGTAAACGGTGGACCGCGTAAGATCAGCCCGTTCTTCGTTCCGTCGACGATTGTTAACATGGTGGCTGGTCACCTGACCATCATGTACGGCCTGCAAGGGCCAAGCATCTCCATCGCGACCGCCTGTACTTCAGGCGTGCATAACATCGGTCATGCCGCACGTATCATTGCATACGGCGACGCAGACGCGATGGTTGCGGGTGGTGCTGAAAAAGCCAGTACGCCGTTGGGTGTGGGTGGCTTTGGCGCGGCACGTGCACTGTCTACGCGTAATGATAATCCGCAAGCGGCAAGCCGCCCATGGGACAAAGAGCGTGACGGCTTTGTGCTGGGCGACGGTGCTGGCATGGTGGTACTGGAAGAGTACGAGCATGCGAAAGCGCGCGGTGCAAAAATCTATGCTGAAGTCGTTGGTTTCGGTATGAGCAGCGATGCTTACCACATGACGTCGCCACCGGAAAACGGTGCAGGCGCTGCGCTGGCAATGGTCAACGCACTGCGCGATGCGGCTATCGAAGCGGGTCAGATTGGCTATGTCAACGCACATGGTACGTCCACCCCAGCGGGCGATAAAGCGGAAACCCAGGCAGTGAAATCTGTCTTTGGCGATGCGGCAAGCCGTGTAATGGTAAGCTCCACTAAATCCATGACCGGACACCTGTTGGGTGCGGCGGGCGCGGTAGAGTCAATTTTCTCTATCCTGGCGTTGCGCGATCAGGCTATTCCGCCAACCATCAACCTGGATAACCCGGATGAAGGTTGTGACCTGGACTTCGTACCTCACGAAGCGCGTCAGGTTAGTGGTCTGGAGTATGCGCTGTGTAACTCCTTTGGCTTCGGTGGTACCAACGGCTCTTTGATCTTTAAAAAGATTTAAGTCCGTCAGGTGATGCGCTAGCATCGATAGCAAATTGAAAAGGTCCGCTTGTCGGGCCTTTTTTTATTCGGTTTTCCGCCCTTGTCCTGTGTTACTCATCCTGCCAAACTAGCGGACCAGAAATAAGGAGCCACCATGTTCTTAATTAATGGCTACGAGCAAGATATGCTGGCCGCAAGCGATCGAGCGACCCAATTTGGTGATGGCTGTTTTACCACTGCCCGTATTATCGACGGTGAAATACCTCTCTTTGCAGCGCATCTTGAGCGTTTACAAGGCGCTTGCCAAAAACTGCTGATCTCTTTTGAAGATTGGTCCGAGCTGCAAAATGAAATGAAAATGCTGGCGAAAGGGCACGTACGCGGTGTGTTGAAAGTGATTATCAGCCGTGGCAGTGGAGGCCGGGGTTACAGTGGCAAAAATTGTCATAGTGCCACACGCATCCTCTCCGTTTCAGCCTGGCCCGATCATTACGATCGTTGGCGGCAAGAAGGCATTACGCTGGCGCTAAGCCCAGTGCGGCTGGGACGTAATCCACTGCTTGCCGGGCTTAAACACCTGAATCGACTGGAGCAGGTGTTGATTCGCTCTCATCTTGAACAGACGGACGCCGATGAAGCGCTGGTTCTTGACAGCGAGGGATGGGTTACGGAATGCTGTGCGGCTAATTTGTTCTGGCGTAAAGGCGATGTGGTTTACACGCCCCGGCTGGACCAGGCCGGAGTGAACGGTATTATGCGACAATTCTGTATCCGGATGCTGGCACAATCGCCATTCAGTATTGTCGAAGTGTATGCCGGGTTGGAGGAGGTAATGCAGGCTGATGAAATCGTCGTCTGTAACGCGTTAATGCCCATTATTCCCGTGCGTGCCTGTGGCGACACGTTGTTGTCTTCACGTTTGTTATTCGATTATTTAGCCCCACTTTGTGAGCACCCGAATTAGTCATGAAAAAACTGTTACTTGTTGTCCTGTTATTGCTGGTTGTGCTGGGCATTGCCGCTGGAGTGGGAATGTGGAAAGTTCGCCATCTGGCGGACAGCAAATTATTGATTAAAGAAGAAACGATTTTTACGCTGAAAGCGGGGACGGGCCGTCTGGCTCTCGGCGAACAGCTGTATGCAGACAAAGTTATCAATCGTCCGCGCGTGTTCCAGTGGCTGCTGCGTGTGGAGCCCGAGTTGTCGCATTTTAAGGCCGGAACATATCGCTTCACGCCTGACATGACGGTGCGGGACATGCTGCAACTGCTGGAAAGCGGCAAAGAGGCGCAGTTCCCGTTACGTCTGGTTGAAGGGATGCGCCTGAGCGATTACCTCAAACAGCTGCGTGATGCCCCGTATATCAAACATACGTTAAGCGACGATAGCTATGAGACCGTGGCCGAGGAACTTAAGCTGGAAAACCCGCAATGGGTAGAAGGCTGGTTCTGGCCAGATACCTGGATGTATACCGCCAATACTACTGACGTAGCGTTGCTAAAACGCGCGCATCAGAAAATGGTTAAAGCGGTGGATACTGTCTGGGAGGGGCGCGCTGATGGCCTGCCTTATCAGGACAAAAATCAGCTGGTAACCATGGCTTCTATTATTGAAAAAGAAACTGCGGTTGCCAGCGAGCGCGACCAGGTGGCTTCGGTCTTTATTAACCGCTTACGTATCGGTATGCGTTTACAAACCGATCCGACCGTGATTTACGGGATGGGTACACGGTATAATGGCAAATTGTCGCGTGTGGATTTAGACACCCCGACCGCCTATAACACCTATACCATCACGGGACTGCCGCCAGGCCCGATTGCCATGCCGGGAGAGGCTTCATTGCAGGCCGCGGCGCATCCGGCAAAAACGCCGTATCTCTATTTTGTGGCTGACGGTAAAGGCGGCCACACGTTTAACACCAATCTTGCCAGCCATAACCGGTCCGTGCAGGATTACCTGAAAGTGCTTAAGGAAAAAAATGGGCAGTAACTATATCGTCATTGAAGGCCTGGAAGGCGCCGGAAAAACCACCGCGCGTAACGTGGTGGTGGAGACACTTGAGCAACTCGGTATTCGTGACATGGTTTTCACCCGTGAACCTGGTGGAACGCAGCTGGCTGAGAAACTAAGAAGTCTGGTGCTGGATATTAAATCGGTCGGTGACGAGGTCATTACCGATAAAGCCGAAGTTCTGATGTTTTACGCGGCGCGTGTACAGTTGGTCGAAACCGTTATTAAACCTGCACTGGCGAAAGGCGCGTGGGTAATTGGCGATCGTCACGATCTGTCGACCCAGGCGTATCAGGGCGGCGGACGCGGTATCGATCAAAACATGCTGGCAACCCTGCGCGATGCGGTGCTTGGTGATTTTCGCCCGGACCTGACGATCTATCTGGATGTGACGCCAGAAGTCGGGTTGAAGCGTGCCCGTGCCCGCGGCGAGCTGGATCGTATTGAGCAGGAATCTTTCGACTTCTTTAATCGTACTCGCGCGCGCTATCTTGAGCTGGCTGCCAAAGACACCAGCATTCGTACTATAGACGCTACGCAGCCGTTGGAGGCTGTGATGGCTGATATCCGTCATACCATCACCCAATGGGTGAAGGAGCAGGGCGCATGAAATGGTACCCATGGTTACGACCGGATTTTGAAAAACTGGTAGCCAGCTACCAGACGGGTCGTGGTCACCATGCGTTACTGATTCAGGCGTTACCCGGAATGGGCGACGACGCGCTGATTTACGCCCTCAGCCGCTATTTAATGTGCCAGCAGCCGGAAGGGCATAAAAGCTGCGGACAGTGCCGCGGCTGTCAGCTAATGCAGGCGGGGACGCACCCTGACTACTATTCGTTGCTGCCGGAAAAAGGCAAAAGCACGCTGGGGGTTGATGCGGTACGCGAAGTCAGTGAAAAGCTGTACGAGCATTCGCGTCTCGGCGGTGCAAAGGTCGTGTGGATCCCGGATGCTGCCCAGTTAACCGATGCCGCCGCCAACGCCTTGCTGAAAACGCTGGAAGAACCCCCGTCACAAACCTGGTTTTTCCTCGCCAGCACAGAGCCAGCTCGCTTGCTGGCGACATTACGCAGTCGTTGCCGGTTACATCATCTTGCGCCACCTCCGGAGTCGTATGCGATCTCCTGGCTCGCTCGTGAGGTGACTGCATCGTCAGAAGCGCTGCTTAGCGCGTTACGCCTGAGTGCTGGTTCGCCAGGCGCGGCACTTACGTTGTTACAGGCTGAAAGCTGGGCGCACCGCACAGATTTTTGTGCGGCGCTGGTGAACACATTAAACACAGGCGACTGGTATATCTTGCTCGCGGCGTTAAATCACGATCAGGCTACCGCCCGTTTACACTGGCTGGCAACGTTGTTGACCGATGCGTTGAAACGTCCGTATGGCGTTTCCCATTTAACGAATCCTGATGCGTTGGACCTGATATCTTCTATCGCAGAACGGTTATCCGTTGCCCAGATACAGGCGATACTCGGTGACGTTTGTCATTGTCGTCAGCAACTGCTGAACGTAACGGGCGTAAACCGTGAACTGGTGTTAACCGATCTTATTCTTCGTATTGAGCATTACCTGCAACCGGGCACCGTACTGCCTGTTCCCCATCTTTGAGAGAGACATTATGTTTTTAGTCGACTCACACTGCCATCTTGATGGCCTGGATTATCAATCTCTGCATAAGGACGTGGATGACGTGCTGGCGAAAGCGGCCGCACGTGATGTGAAGTTCTGTCTTGCCGTTGCGACAACTCTGCCAGGATATCGCAGTATGCGCGAACTGGTCGGTGAGCGTGACAATGTGGTTTTCTCCTGCGGCGTGCATCCGTTAAATCAGGATGAAACCTATGATGTTGAGGACCTGCGTCGCTTTGCCGCCGAAGAGGGGGTTGTGGCGATGGGAGAAACCGGGCTGGACTATTTTTACACGCCGGAAACAAAGGTGCGCCAGCAGGAATCTTTTATCCACCATATTCAGATCGGCCGTGAGTTACAGAAGCCGGTTATCGTGCATACCCGCGATGCGCGAGCCGATACGCTGTCTATTCTGCGCGAAGAAAAAGTGACGGATTGTGGCGGCGTACTACACTGTTTTACAGAGGACAGAGAAACGGCGGGCAAATTACTGGACCTTGGATTCTATATCTCGTTTTCCGGCATCGTCACGTTCCGAAATGCAGAGCAGCTCCGTGATGCCGCCCGCTATGTTCCTCTGGACCGGTTATTGGTCGAGACGGATTCTCCCTACCTTGCGCCTGTACCGCATCGTGGAAAAGAGAACCAGCCCGCCATGACTCGTGACGTTGCAGAGTACATGGCCGTAGTGAAAGGTGTTGCCGTTGAAGAACTGGCGCAGGCAACCACTGATAACTTTGCCCGCCTGTTTCACATCGACGCTTCTCGCCTGCAATCTGTTCGTTAACTGACTTTTTTTAAAGCTCGTAATTAATCACTAATGCGAGTAAAGTTCACCGCCACAAAATGGGCGGTGAATAATCAGTTTGACACATTCAGAAACGCATTTTATCGGAATGTGCGGATTTTGCGGCCATTCACGACTGAACTGTGATAGCCGTCAAACAAAAACAAACTGAATTATTTTACTCTGTGTAATAAATAAAGGGTACTTAGATGCCCTGTACACGGCGAGGTTCTCCCCCCTCGCCAATGCGTGAGAACGTAGAATACATAAAGTCAATCAAGCTGCATCAAGGCGGCAAGTGAGTGAATTGCAGGAGCTTACTAGAGTAAGTGACTGGGATGAACGAGCGCAGCCCACCCTGAGGCGGTTTGAAGGATGAAGTGTATAAGCACAAATACTCAGGAGCACTCCTAATTATGTTTAAGAATGCATTTGCTAACCTGCAAAAGGTCGGTAAATCGCTGATGCTGCCGGTATCCGTACTCCCGATTGCAGGTATCCTGCTGGGCGTCGGTTCCGCTAACTTCAGCTGGCTGCCAGCCGTTGTATCGCACGTAATGGCAGAAGCAGGCGGTTCTGTTTTTGCGAACATGCCGCTGATTTTTGCTATCGGTGTTGCGTTAGGCTTCACTAATAATGACGGTGTATCTGCACTGGCATCCGTTGTTGCTTACGGCATCATGGTTAAGACCATGGCTGTTGTTGCGCCGCTGGTTCTGCATTTACCTGCTGAAGAGATCGCCGCTAAACACCTTGCTGATACGGGTGTTCTCGGGGGGATTATCTCCGGTGCGATTGCAGCGTATATGTTCAACCGTTTCTACCGTATCAAATTGCCTGAGTATCTTGGCTTCTTTGCGGGTAAGCGCTTCGTTCCTATCATTTCTGGTCTGGCTGCCATCTTCACAGGTGTGGTTCTGTCCTTCATTTGGCCGCCGATTGGTACTGCTATTCAGACGTTCTCTCAGTGGGCTGCATACCAGAACCCGGTCGTGGCGTTCGGTATCTATGGCTTCATTGAGCGCTGCCTGGTACCGTTTGGTCTGCACCATATCTGGAACGTTCCATTCCAGATGCAGATCGGTGAATACACCAACGCTGCGGGTCAGGTGTTCCACGGTGATATTCCTCGCTATATGGCGGGTGACCCGACTGCGGGCAAACTGTCCGGTGGCTTCCTGTTCAAAATGTACGGTCTGCCGGCTGCTGCTATCGCTATCTGGCACTCTGCTAAACCAGAAAACCGCGCGAAAGTGGGCGGTATCATGATCTCCGCGGCGCTGACCTCGTTCCTGACCGGTATTACCGAGCCGATCGAGTTCTCCTTCATGTTCGTGGCGCCGATCCTGTACATCATCCACGCGATTCTGGCTGGTCTGGCATTCCCGATCTGTATCCTGCTGGGTATGCGCGACGGTACGTCGTTCTCCCACGGTCTGATCGACTTTATCGTTCTGTCCGGTAACAGCAGCAAACTGTGGCTGTTCCCGATTGTCGGTATCGGTTATGCGATTGTTTACTACACCATCTTCCGTGTGCTGATCAAAGCGCTGGACCTGAAAACGCCAGGTCGTGAAGATGCTACCGAAGACAGCAAAGCAGGTGCGACCGGTGAAATGGCTCCGGCTCTGGTTGCTGCATTCGGCGGTAAAGAAAACATCACTAACCTGGATGCGTGCATCACTCGTCTGCGTGTCAGCGTGGCTGACGTTGCTAAAGTGGATCAGGCTGGCCTGAAGAAACTGGGTGCGGCAGGCGTTGTGGTAGCTGGTTCCGGTGTTCAGGCTATCTTCGGGACTAAGTCCGATAACCTGAAAACTGAAATGGATGAGTACATCCGTAACAGCTAAGCAGTAAGAAGTTGGGGAGAACTAAGGCAGCCTGCGGGCTGCCTTTTTTATTGCATTAATTAGCCTGAACGCGAATCGGTGCGGTGGCAGCGAACAGCCAGGGACGAGCCTCTGCGTTCACGCGCGGGGATAGTGTCTCTCTGACCTGCTGGTGGTAATCATCAATCCACTGTTTCTCAGCATCACTCAGCAGATGCAGTTCGACCAGATTCAAATCAATCGGTACCAGCGTCAGCGTTGAGAAACGACAGAAACCAGGACGACTGTTGATAATCTCCACCTGATTCTCAATACGGATCCCATATTGTCCGGCCAGATAATAACCCGGCTCGATGGTGATGATGTTGCCTGCGACCAGTGGCCACGGGTTTACTTTTTTGGCGATGCGATGGGGTTGCTCATGAATAAGCAACTGGTGACCCACGCCGTGTCCCGTGCCATGATCAAAATCCAGTCCCAGCTCCCACAACGCCCGGCGGCTAAAAGCATCCAGTTGATGGCCCTGAGTCCCGCTGGGAAACTGCAGCGAAATAAGCGACAAAAAGCCTTTCAACACGGCAGTGTAATGCAGGCGACGTTGCGGATCCTGTGGGCCAAACGCGAGGGTACGCGTCGTATCCGTCGTACCATTGTGGTACTGGCCACCGGAATCATTCAGATACATGGCCTGTGAGGTAATTGGCGTATTGGTTTTTTCACTGGAGTGGTAATGGCACATTGCGGCATTGCTGGCAGAGGCCGAAATCGTGCTGAAACTTTGCTCGATAAATCCCGGCTGCTGCTGGCGAAATTCCAGTTGCTTGGCCTGCGCTTCCAGCTCGGTGACCGGATTGCCTGCCGCTTCGCGCAAAGGAACTTCATGGGCCAGCCAGGCAAGGAAGTTTACCCAGGCTGCGCCATCTTGTTCATGGCATTCCCGATAGCCTGCCAGTTCAACGTCATTTTTGTGGGATTTCATCAGAGTGATGGGATCGGGCGCCCATAAGACGTTGCCACCGTGTTCTTCAATGGCAAAACGCAATGCGACCGGGGCGTAGTCTTTATCGACCAGGAAACGCTTCCCATTAGCTAATTGCTGGCAGCGAGTCAGAAAATTATCTTGCGGGGCCAGAGTAAGCGTATCCAGCAGTGATGCGGGGAGCTGTTGCGTTTTATTGCTATCCACAAACCATTCCAGCTCACCGCTGCGATGGAGCAGGGCAAACGAAAACGGCACTGGTACCATGGCCAGATCCGAACCACGCACATTCAATAACCAGGCAATGTTATCCGGCAGGGTAATTGCCAGCACGTCAGCCTGGTGTTGAGCGAGTTGTTCCACGACGCGGGCACGCTTTTGCGTGCTGCTTTCCCCGCTGATTTCAATGGGCATTTCACGAATGATGCCGCAGGGTGCTGCCGGGCGGTCTAGCCATACCTGGTCAAAAGGATCTTGCTCAAGAGGCACCAGCTCGCAGTGGGTTGCCGACAGTGCTTCAAACTGACTATTGACCATCAGCATTGGTTCAAAGCCGATACGTTTACCTGCTGCAACATGAGACTGCAAATAGTCGGCCAGCGGCTCATCGTGTAAATGATGAATTTCAAAATCATCCAGCGAGACTTCATTGCGTACCTGGACCTGATAGCGTCCATCGACAAACATTAACGCGCGATCCCGAAGGACCAACGCGAGGCCAGCAGAGCCGCTAAAACCGGTCAGCCAGGCTAGTTTATTGTCATGCGGCGTACAATCTTCACTTTGATGAGCATCGGCGCGCGGAACAATCATGCCATCCAGCCCCTGCGCTATCAGCAGGTTGCGCAGGGCGGAAAGAGGAGTTGAGTTGTGCATAGTTACCTTCAGGTCTTAACGGAACGGCGGTTCGTTGAATGTACGTAATTTACGGGAGTGCAGTCGGTCGCCTTCAGCACGCAAACGATCGATAGCCCGGATACCTATTTGCAGATGCTCAGAAATGGCACCTTCATAAAAACGGTTGGCCTGACCAGGCAGTTTGATCTCACCGTGCAGCGGCTTGTCGGAAACGCACAGCAGCGTGCCGTACGGAACGCGGAAACGATATCCTTGGGCGGCGATGGTGGCACTTTCCATATCGATAGCCACCGCGCGGCTGAGGTTAAAGCGTAGCGCAGAAGCGGAATAGCGTAGCTCCCAGTTGCGATCGTCAGTGGTGACGACGGTACCGGTACGCAGGCGTTGTTTAACCTCTTCGCCGGGCATACCGCTGACTTCTTTGGTAGCGTCATACAGTGCGCGCTGCACTTCCGCGATGCTCGGAATTGGAATATCTGGCGGTAGAACTGCATCCAGCACGTGGTCGTCACGCAGATAAGCGTGGGCCAGAACATAGTCGCCAATCGCCTGGCTTTCACGCAGTCCGCCACAGTGACCAATCATCAGCCAGACGTCAGGACGCAGTACGGCCAGATGATCGCAAATGGTTTTGGCGTTAGACGGGCCAACGCCGATATTGACCAGTGTGATCCCCTGACCGTCGGCGGTGATTAAATGCCAGGCGGGCATCTGGTGTTTCTTCCAGGCGAGATCGGAGATGGCTTCTTCAGGCGCTTCAGTTTCAGCGGTGATCCAGATCCCACCCGCACAAGAAAGCGCGATATACGGGCTGTCCGGGTCGAGGATCTGGCTGCAACCCCAACGCACAAACTCATCGACATAGCGGGTGTAGTTGGTGAACAGCACAAAAGGCTGAAAATGTTCAACCGGTGTTCCCGTGTAGTGGCGTAGTCGAGCCAGCGAAAAATCTACTCGTCGGGCGTCGAAGTGCGACAACGGGGAGAATTCCGCCGGATGATAGGTACCGTCGGCTGTTTCATCGCCAATCTGTGACAACTCGGTTGTGGGGAAATGGCGCGTTAGGCCGGCGCTCATCGAGCGGTCGAGCGTCAGTTCAGAACCGTCAATGACATACGGATAGGGAATTTCATGCTGCGACGGCTCAACTGAGATATGCGCATCATAATCCTGATACAGCAGCGTGAGTTGTTCTTCAAGATACGGACGAAAAAGCGACGGACGGGTAATCGTAGTGGTGTAGCAGCCCGCATGGGTAAAACGACCATAGGCGCGGGTTTTAGGGGGATTGGTGGCGCTGCCATCCCAGGTGACACACAGTGATGGGTAAACAAAAAGACCGTTATGGCGGGCGATTACGTCAGGGAGCGTCCCTGTTTCAATATACTTACCAATGGCGCTACGCAGTGCTTTTACCGACTGCTCGTACAGCGCGTCCAGTTTATCCAGTGCCTGAGCCGGGGTCAGGCTGGAGCCCTTATTGTTCATGTCTGTCTCCTTGTTCCACAGATGTACTGCTCTCCCGATAGTATGTCACAGGAATGTGAAACAAAAGTCAGACGTTGAGGAAGATTGTGCGAAGACCGGACGGCCTCCGCACCCGGGCTTAACCGTGCTGCTTATCCCGCATCAGCAATGCTGTAGTGGCGGAAATAAGACAACCCGCCATCAGATAAATGGCCACACTGTGCCAGTCTCCGCCGGAGAATGTTACCAGCGCAGCAGCAATGAAGGGGGTAAAACCGCCGCCAACCACGCTTGCTACCTGATAACCAACGCCTGCGCCGCTGTAGCGATAGCTTGCGCCAAACAAACCGGTAAACATAGGTTGCTGCACGCAGACCACCATATCGTGTGCAATGTTGGCCAACATAATCGCGAAGAAAACGATCCAGAAAATGGATTGCGCTTCTAACGCCATAAAGAACGGGAATGCGCTGAGCGTCCCGACCAGTGCGCCGGTAATGTAAACGCGCCGGCGACCAAAACGGTCGGCGAGCCAGGCGAAGCAGGGGATGGTCAGACAGCTCAGCCCACCCACCAACAAGCCGATATTCAGAAACAGTTCACGGGGTAAGCCCAGATTCTGCGTGGAGTAATTTAGGGCAAACGCAGTGACGATATACATCGTCAGCAGTTCACACAGGCGCAGAGCGATAATTTTCAAAAAGGCACCTGGATGACGGATTAACGCCTCGACTACCGGTAGTCTCTTTTTCTCTGGTTGCGGCGCCTGTTGCTGCTGTTCGAATTCGGCCGATTCATCCATTCGGTTACGCATCCACAACGCGCCCAATACCAGCACGATGCTGAACAGGAATGGAATACGCCAGCCCCAACTCAGGAACTGCTCATCGGTGGTTTGCGAGCTAATCAGCGAGACCAGACCGGTAGAAAGCAGTAGCCCGACGCCATAACCGACCTGAACACCGCTGCTGTAGAAGGCTTTTTTATTTTTCGGCGCGCTTTCGACCGAGAGCAACGCCGCCCCGCCCCATTCACCGCCAACGGCAAACCCCTGGATAGCGCGCAGCGTCACCAGCAGCACAGGTGCCCACCAGCCAATGGTGTCAAAGGAAGGAATAATCCCTATCAGTGCAGTGGCGATCCCCATCATCCAGACGGTGAGCATCAGCATACGTTTACGCCCCAGGCGATCGCCGAAGTGGCCGAAGATCACCCCGCCTAACGGACGGAACAAAAATCCAACGCCAAAGGTAGCAAATGCGGCAAGTGTCCCCATCGCCGGGCTGACCTGCGGGAAGAACTCGCGGTTAAAGACCAGTGCGGCAGTGATGCCGTAAAGCAGAAAATCATACCAGTCGACCACGGCACCCGCGAAGCTACCAAGCGCAGCGCGTCGGGCGCGGTTAAGTGAAGAGGCGTCCTGTTGGGGACCCGTGGAGGTGAGGGAGGAATCCATAGTTATCCTGTCTGTACTGTTTTTTAGTTATTAGTATTTGAGTTGGGTTACACACATTGCAGTCGCAATATTAACGACCGTTATGAGATTACCGCGACAGACGGGAAGTGAAAACGATTATCTCCCTCATCTGAGGGCAACATGAAAAATAAGATGAATGAGAAAACAGAAAAGCAAAAAAACCGCTCGAAAGCAGGGTGTTCAAAAATTGTTGCCTTTTGTTCAAAGTGTGCGCGGTAGATGCGGTGGCCCAGCGCATTAAGCAACATCGCGTCGCCGGTGTAGCTTCACGGATTTGTAATGTCATGAATGATTCCTGTCCTGGTAATAAATTAACGATTACTGAACTATATCAAAACTGTCAGTGATACAGTGGTATGCGAATATTTCAGAGGCTTATCAGTATGAAGATTGTTTTTATCCCTGCGTTGATCGCCGTCCTGATTGATAAAGAACAGGACATGGGACGGGAATTGACCCGCGATGAGGTTGAGTCCATCCGCGATGGCGCTACAGCCATCCGCCTGCCGGCCGAAGCAGCCGAGGATATAATCAGAGAGCGCGGCTACCGCGATATTGATCCTGAGAATGTCTGGCGCGAGTGGCAGGCGTATAAAGCTGACTGAATGTCGAAGGGAACACGCTGCTTTAGTGGCACATGAAAATTATGCTCTTACACGGATGCGTTTACTCCGCGCCTGACGTGGAGCTGAGGAGCAACTTTGAGCGATATGCGGCCAGTTAGCTTTGAATAAAATTTAACGGCTAAATCGACGCCCCGTGATTTTTATAAGTGGGGCATTTTTATCTTCAGAACCTATTAACTCCAGCCTTGTTTACTACGACGGATATAAGGTAATACGGATAATAAAGCCAGAACCGCTAATACCATTCCAATCCATAGAGCTGAACGTAAACCGAATCCAGATGAAATTGCCATTCCACCTAAATAAGAACCGCCACCTAATCCAATATTGATCACGGAAGTATGAACGGCATTGACCATTGGCCCTGGATGTGCCACGCTGACAATTCTTGCCATCATTGCCGGATTCATTGGCACGCCAGATAAACCGATAAGTATAACAGCCAGAATAGCAATGACCTGATATTGAACAAATAGCGCCATGCCGAGCAAAGAAATACTCAATATTGTTAAGCCGACAACCATAACAGTTAAACTATGGCGATATGCAAGACGTCCCGTTACCATATTCCCGATGATATTGGCTAGTCCATAAAGCATCAGAATGAAGGGAACCGTCTGCATTGTAAATTCACTGACATCCGTCAGCACGGGGACAAAATAACTGAATGCCGCAAAACTTGCTCCCAAAATCAAACAGCTGGTTGCACAGGCTTTCCAATAGGCTTTATTTTTAAATGCCTTAATCTCTTCAGCCATCTTGATAGCACCGCCGCCGCTCATATGTGGCAATAAACGTACTAATGCTAGCAGGCATATGAAAACCAGGACCGCGACCAGCCCAAAACTCATTTTCCAGCCCCAGTGCTGGTCAATGATTGTCGCGATAGGTACACCAAAGACATTGGATACCATAAAACCTGCTATCACTATTGATGCGGCACGAGGGCGATTTTCTACAGATACAAGAGCCATACTTGTCGCGAGTGAAAGACTTAAACACCCTGCACATAAAATACCTGTCACGATGCGAATGGCAACTAGCACATTGTAATCAGAGGCAAAGACGCTTAATCCTTGTACGATAACATATAACCCTAACAGCCATAATAATGTTGAGCGATAGGGCGCTTTAAACTTAAGAAAGGTGTAGGTTAATACCGGGCCACCTAGCATTACACCGAATGCATAATATGAAATCAAATGCCCGACTTCGCCGACTGTAACACCAAATGCTTCCGATAGCGTGGTCATCATACCCGCCACCATTAACTCTGCTGTACCTAATGAAAAAATGGCTAACCCTAAAATATAAACGACTAATGGCATGTTTTTTTATTTTTCCTTGTATTGGAATGATCGTTACAAAAATGAGTGCGAGTAAATAATGAATTTTTTCGCTTAAATTTATAAATTGATTAACAGACCAGCGACGACATCTTCGAGGATTTTTCTATCTGTAATGTTTTTATTCAGTACACGTAAACCGTAATAGCCTGCCATAAAGCCTCTCGCCATTTCGACGGCTGATGCTTTATTGTTCAGTTCGCCGCTTCGTTGGCCTTCGATGAATACCGACACCAGCGTTTTTTCTAAATGCTGACGATATTCATTATTCAGGCTCGCAACGGCTTCATCTTTACTGCCCATCTCCAGGGCTGAAAATAAGACCATCGCATCATGCTGCTCTGGCTGAGAAAGATCTTCGGCAATACCCCAGAGCAGAAGGGTGTGCAATCGCTCTTTTACCAGACCTGGCTGTGTGAGTATTGTTAACTGTGCTGACATAGTTTGTTCGTGGCTGCGCAACAAAGCTTGCTCGTACAGGGCTTGCTTGCTTCCAAAGGCATTGTATAGGCTTCCCCGCCCTAATCCCGTACCATTGCATAAATCTTGCGCAGAGGTGCCTGCATAACCATTGGCGCTGAAAACAGCGACGGCAGCATCAATGACATCCTGATCTTCGAACTTTCGTGGACGACCTGGAAAGGTTGGTTTTTCAGCACTCATAGGGATGTGGGACTTGAAATGAGTTGAGGCGGCATAGTATTGATTATGGAACGATCAGTCAAATAATTTTCATAAAAAAATCAGTGGTGATGCACCGACAGATTTTCTTATGAATTGCTATGCGTTTCTGTAGAGGGATGTGTGGATTTTATCCTTTCCAGGATAGTACGTTGATACAACGACAACCACGCGTAATGGTTAATCATCACACCGGAATCTGCCGTATTCTAGTGAACGTCCAACGTCCCCCTTCGATTAAGGATAGTGTTGCATCGACCGATTGAACTCATAGGGCAGAGTAAAGTCATCGCAGCGTGAGTGATATGACAGGCGACCTGTTGAAGCCATGGTACCATTACAGACTGTATCATCTACCTCACTACACACATCGGCCTGCCAGATACTGGTTCGGGGTGTATCTCCGTATCCACGCTGAATACGGTTCTCAGCAATCCAGGGTTCATCACCTCTTCTGGTGTGCCTTGCGCCATAACATGTCCCTTCGCCATGACCACCAGATGGTCGCAGTACCGGCTGGCCTGATTAAGGTCGTGCAGCACGGCGACCACCGTTTTCCCCTGAGCCCGGAGTTCGCCCATCAGCCGCATCAGTTCCACCTGATGATTGATATCGAGATAGGTGGTTGGCTCATCGAGTAGTACAACGGGCGTATCCTGCGCCAGGACCATCGCCAGAAATGCGCGCTGTCGCTGACCGCCAGAAAGATCGGTTAACCGTCGGTCGGCAAGATATTGGATCCGGGTCTGGTTCATAGCATCATGGACCCGCGTATTGTCTTCAACGGAGAGACGCCCCCAGAGTGACAACCACGGGTTGCGACCGTACGAAACAAGCTCCTGGACGGTGATCCCCTCGGGAGTTAAATGGTGCTGGGGCAGCAGCGCCAGCCTGCGGGCTAGCTGGCGTGATGAGAGCGTATTGATGGCACTATCGCCGAGAAATACGCCTCCGGACTGCGGCGTTAACAGTCGTGAAAAACAGTTTAACAACGTTGACTTCCCGCAGCCGTTAGGGCCGAGCAGGGCGATTGCCTTCCCCGCTGGTAGGGTGAGTGAAACGCCATCAAGCACCTTGTTTGTACCGTAACAGACCGTCAGATTTTCAGTTCGTAATGTCATTTATCGCATTCTCACAAGCAGCCAGACAAACCATGGTGCACCGATAATGGCGGTCAGCACGCCAGCCGGAAGTTCCAGAGGAGGATGAACAATTCGCGCCAGCAGGTCGGCAACCACCAGCAGTAACGCACCTGTCATGGCTGAAACGGGCAGCAGCCAGCGGTGACGTCCACCGGTAATGCTGCGCACCATATGCGGCACCACAAGACCAATAAAGCTAATTGGGCCGCAGACGGCCACGCCGGTCGATGTCATGGCGACGGCCAGTAGCAAAGCCTGGAGCCGAATACGCGGCACCGACACACCGAGCGTGGTGGCGCGCGCATCGCCCAATGCCAGGAGGTCGAGATCGCGGCAAAAACGCAGACTCAGCGGCAGAAACAAAATCAGCAGTGGGGCGGCTATTTTCACAAAGCTCCAGTCACGGCCCCATAAGCTGCCGGTCAGCCACAGCAGGGCGTTGTTCACATCCTGCGGACGCGAAAGCATCAGATAATCCGTCAGGCTTGCCCAGCAGGCAGAGAGCGCAACACCCGTGAGCGCCAGCTTCATCGGCTGGCTGGTGTTCGCCAGTATTCTCAGCAGGATCAGGCCCGCCATGCCACCGGCAAAGGCCAGTAGCGGCAGAGTAATCACCGGTAGTGACGGTAAGAGAAGCAGCGCGCCCACAGAGGCCAGGCTGGCGGCATGGTTTACGCCGAGGATATCCGGTGATGCCAGAGGGTTACGCACGATCCCTTGCACCAGCACGCCTGCCACCGCGAGGGCTGCACCGACAAGCAGCGCCAGCAGCAGTCGCGGCAGGCGGTACGCCGTTAATACGTAATGATATTCGCGCCCGGTCTGCCAGTCGCTCAGCAGAGCACGCCAGGGAACGGCGATCACCCCCATTTGTAGTGACAAAGCCGAAAGTCCTGCCAGCGCGAGGGTGATGAAAATGATGAACGCAATTTTCATCCACGCCTCCTGACCAGCCAGACAAAACAGGGTGCACCAATCAGCGCCACTACTGCCCCCGCGGGCAATTCGCCAGGGAAGGCCAGCGCTCGGGCCAGAACATCAGCCAGCAGCAGCAGCGTGGCGCCCATAAGCATGCTCATCGGCAGGACCTTGCGCTGATCGAATCCTACCCAGAAGCGAGCCAGATGCGGCATCAGCAGACCGATAAACGCCACCGGACCTGCCACGCTGACGCAGGTACCGACCAGAAGCAGCACCAGAACATTGATGATCAAACGGAGCTTCGGCAGATTCACCCCCAGCGTGCGGGCGGTGCTGTCACTGACGTTAAGCAGGTTCAGTTGATTAGCCAGCAGCAATACCACCGGTACAGCAACCACTACCATTGGGAAAAGCTGCCAGAACTCCTGCCAACGTGCGTGGGATACGCCTCCCGCAAGCCAGTAAAAAATGCCGTAGGCGTGATCTTCCGTCAGCAGCAGAGTGATGCGGGTAAGGGCCATGCAGAAAGCCGAGAACGCGATGCCCGCGAGGATCAGTTTGTTTCTGTCCTGGGTGTGGCGAAATCCACCACCTGCGGTCATCACCATCAGCCAGCTTACGCCACCGCCGAAGGCGGCGATAAAGGCGATGGAGTAACCCGTAACGGGCGCAGGGCTGATAGCGCTGGTAAGCGCCATCGTCAGCGCTGCGCCACTGTTAATACCGAGTAGTGAAGGGGAGGCCATTGCATTATGCGTCAGGGTCTGCAGCAGCGTTCCCGCCAGTGCCAGGCTTGCGCCGATCAAAATGGCGACCAGGCTTCTCGGCAAACGAAGGTTTTGCACCAGCGCTTGTGGAAGCGTCGGCGTATGGCCTGGTAGCAGGGCGTGAATGGCGTCAACGCCGGAAACAGGAATGGCCGAGTAGCAAAACAGACTCAGCCAGAAGATAGCGATAAGCGCGACAAGGGGGAGCCCCCACTGTAGCGCTGGATGTTTGAAAATTGTCATTTCACATCGGATAAAGGCTGGTGGTGAAAGATTTTTACCGTGTCGCTGGCAATGCGTTCGGCTGCGAAAATGCCGCGCATCCGCGCCCAGGCGTTACTGTCGACCGACGCCGTCTGCTGTTTTTGCGCCGCAGTTAACATCTGCCACAGCGGGTCTTGTTGCCAGCGTTTCACGATGCTCTCTTCACGATAGTGCGCGACCAGCAGCCATGCCGGATTGAGCGCCAGCAGCTGTTCCAGACCGATGGACGGCATAGACGAACCCGCCATAGCTGCAGGCACCGTCAGCCCCAGAGAGGTCAGGACGCCCCCGGTCCAGGTCTCCTGAGTATGCAGGTTGAACTGCTGCTCCCGGGACGTACCAAACACCACCATCGTGTCTTTTGGCAGTTGGCTGGCCCACGCTGACATCTGTTGTTGGTGTTGCGCCAGGCGTGACTGCATCTGTGCTTTCTTACCCACAATTTCACCGATGATGGCCGCAGATTGCAGATTTTCAGCGTAGGTTTCATTGCGAGACTTGAGCAGCAGCACAGGTGCTATTTGCTGTAAGGCGATGTAAATACCCGCATGGCGGCTGCTGTCGGCAATGATCAGATCCGGTTTCAGCGCGCTGATGGCTTCTAAACTCGGCTGCGCACGCGTGCCGACAGACTGCCAGGGTTTCAGATGGGCACGAACCTCTGGAAGAATGCGTGTGGCATCGTTATCGTCGGCAATGCCGACCGGACTGACATCGACAGCAGCCAGTGCGTCCGCGAACGACAGTTCCAGCACCACTATCCGTTGTGGCGTTTTATCAAGCGTAAAGGTGCCATGTTCGTCATGAACCGTGGCGGCAAAAGCATGGCCGGTGAGCAGCAGAGCGGCGAATAGCGTGCGTAATGGTGTGAACATGTAAATTGCCTGCGTCGGGTGGCGTTTCGTTTGCCCGACCTACAAAAACAGCATGCAGGCCGGGTAAACGGGGGTTTAGAACTTCAACGAACCCTGCATATACAGCGTGCGCGGCTGGCCTGCGTAGATGCCTTTGTTGTTGTCGTCGTAAGAGCGGGTGAAATAATCTTGGTCGAAGATATTTTTCACACCGAACGCCAGGTTCAGGTCTGCCATCTGCGGGCCGAAGTCATAGGCTACGCGTGCGCCCCAGAGCATAAAGCCAGGGATGCGACCGGTACTGCCGTCAGCGCTCTCTTTAACGGTGTTGGCGTTATCCGCAAACTGGCTGGACTGGAAATCGCTATTCAGGTTGAAGGTCCAGTTGCCCGGCTTATAGTCCACGCCCAACGTGCCTTTGTGTTTTGGTGAGAAGGGCACCTGATTGCCATAGGTATCGCCTTTCTCGCGAATCTCAGCGTTCACATACGCATAGTTTGCGTAGACTGAAACGTTGTCGAGCGTTGGCGTCAATGTGCCGAGATCATAGCGAGTCTGAGTTTCCAGTCCGGTATGGCGCGTTTTACCGCGTGCAGTAACGGTGTCGTTGGTTTGGTTGGAATCGTACTGATTATTAAAGTTAATCAGGAACAGCCCCATTTCCGCCGTCAGCGCGCCATCGTCGTATCGGGTTCCGAGCTCCCAGGTTCGCGCTTTTTCCGGTTCCACATTGCCGCTTTGCACAGCCTTGCCAATTTGGCTGTACTGTACGGTGCCGAATGAGCCTTCAGTGTTTGCATAAAGATTCCAGCTATCAGTCAGGTGATAAAGCACATTTAGCGCCGGAAGTGGGGCGTTGTAGCTTACTTCCTCATGTGTGCCTTTGATGGCGTTGTTCTGGTATGACTCGATATGTTCAAAGCGCATACCCGGTGTGATAGTCCAGTTGCCAATGTCGATTTTGTCATCCAGATACCAGGCGTGCGCTTCGGTGCCCGAACGAGTGTCGCGATCGTAAGGGCTGGCGCTGGACGGCAGTTGTCCACTGCTGGTGGCCGTGTAGTAACGCATTTCATGCGTCGACTCGCTCACATAACGGTATCCCACGCCCACTTCGTGCGCGGAAGGACCCACCATAAAGCTCTGACTGTAGCGTGGTTCAATGCCGCGTACCCAGTAGTTACGCGGTGAAAGGGTGAGGCGTTTTCCCTGTTCCAGGTAGCCGCTGCGCAGGGTTTCAGTGTAGAAGCCCTGAATATTGAATTTATGCTGGCTGTCCGGTTGGAACTGATAGCCGAGGCTTGCCAGCTTGCGGCGCCCCCAGAAGCGATCGTAAGGGCGCGTGGATTGCCAGCGGTCGGCGTCGTAATCCGCGCGAGACAGGCCACCGGGCATGTCGGCTTCACCGTCGTAGTATTGCAACAGACTGTTGAAGGTATGCACTTCGTTTGGCGCATATTTGCTTTTCAGCATCAGGTCGTCGATGCGGGTCGCGCTGTGTTCGCGCCAGTCGCTTCCACGTGTACCGGAGTAAAGCAGGGCGGTACCAAAACCGTTATCCGCCGTGCCGCCCACCATCAGGTTGTGCGTTTCTTTTGGGTTATTTTGTGAAGATGTTGGGCTGAGCTGGCCTTCCACGCCGGCTTCCATGCCGAAGTCTTGCGGAATAGCGCGGGTAACAAAGTTCACCACCCCGCCCACGCTCTGTGGCCCGTAACGCACCGCGCCACCGCCGCGAACCACGTCGATGGCGTCCATATTTCCGAGTGAGACGGGCGCCAGTGAAAGCTGCGGCTGGCCGTAAGGGGCAAACGGCACGGGAATACCGTCCATCAGCACTGTTGAACGGCTGGCCAGGCGCGGATTCAGGCCGCGAATACCAAAGTTCATTGCCAGATCGTGGCTACCGGTGCCGTTGTTTTCTGGGGCGGTAACGCCAGGAATGCGGTTCAGTACCTCGCGCATGGATGTTGCGCCGGTTTTGGCGAAATCCTCGCGGCGGATAACGTCACGTGCGCCAGCATGTTCGAAAACGTCGTTTTCGCGCGCATCCCCCAGCCAGTCGCCCACCACGGTCAGGGCATCTTCTTGCGGTGTTGGTGCGGGCTCCAGCGTCCAGCTATTATTACCCAGCGATTTCACCTGCAGGCCACTACCGTTCAGCAGGTGTTGCAGGCCGGTTTCGACGTCGTAGTCACCGTGAAGACCGTTACTCTGTTTGCCGCGAGTCAGGCTGGCGTCAACCGACAGGGTAATTCCGCTAAGCGCGGCATACTGATTAAGGGCTTTGTCGAGCGAACCCGGTGCAATATCAACCTGCGCTGCGAAGGCGGATAACGACAGCCCGGCCAGCGGCAGCAGGCTCAGGCGAACGGCGTTAACCAAAGGTGTTGTTTTGCGAAAAACGCGTAAAGGCGTCATACCTTCTCCATCATCATTTTTGTTGTGTTCATCTATGAGTCGAATGAGAAGGGGAAAAAGGACAATCGAAATGAGAATTATTTTTCTTACAGTGCGGAAATATTTACCCAGTATCGCGTAACTGACTGAATTTTCACTGGAAGAGTCTTGGCAATAACATCCAGGATTGCATCAGTATTTTTCAGCGGGAAAGTTCCACTCAGGCGTAATCCGGCCACAGCCGGATCGCAGCGCAGCACGCCGTTGCGATAACGGCTCAGCGTGGCAATCACTTCACCCAAAGGTTTATCGCTGAAGCTCAGAATGCCCTGCGTCCAGGTGGCGCTTTCATCATCCGCTGAGGCTATTGCACCAAATTCAGACGCGCTAAACTGCAGGCTCTCGCCAGCGCTGACGATGCGTTTTTCCTGCGGACGATTTGCCAGTAAGACTTCTACAGCGTGTTGTTGAACGACAACGCGTGTGACGTTGTCCTGCTGGTAGACGGTAAATTCTGTGCCTAATGCGGTGAGCTGGCCCTGGCGGGTCACAACGCGGAAAGGTCTCTGCTGCGCGTCTTTTGCGGTGGTAATAGCAATTTCGCCGTACCAGAGATGGACAGCGCGTTGACGCGTATCAAAACGAACATCCGCGGCGCTTTGTGTGTTGAGCGTCAGCAGAGAACCATCTTCCAGCCGCTGATGGCTCACCGCGCCTTTGGCGGTGCGGTAATCCGCGCGCAGACCTTCACCGGCTTCAGACTGCCAGAGCTGCCAGCCGCCGCCCACACCGAGCAGCAGCAGTAGCCCTTTCATGACATGACGACGGGTAAGGCGCGTATCGTGCAGCGCCCGGCTGGCAACATCGCCCGGTACGCGGCTGAGCTGGCTGCGCAGGTTTTCAACCTGTTGCCAGGCCCACTGATGATCTTTGTCCTCTTCGTACCATTGTTGCCAGCGCGCTTCTTGCTGTGGGCTGACACGCTCGCCGCTCAATACAGCATACCAGTGCGATGCCGAGCGCAATGCCTGGCGGCGAGAATCGGTGATAGAAGAATTCACAGGCCGTGCTCCAGACGAAACAGCAGACAATGTTCGATAGCCTTTGCCATATACTTTTTCACCGAGCTGACGGAGATACCGAGCTTCAGCGCGATCTCGCTGTATGTCAGACCATCCAGTTGCGAAAGCAGAAACGCTTCTCGTGTTTTTCCGTTCAGCCCGTCAAGCATGCTGTCGATGAGTTGCAGGGTTTCGAGCTGACTCTCGCGTTCCTCGGGGGAAGGCGCGAGCGCCTCCGGCATAAGCGCCAACATCTCCAGATAGGCTTTTTCCAGCGCGTTTCGGCGAAACAGGTCGACCATCACCCGTTTGGCGAGAGTGCACAGAAAGGAGCGCGGATCGCGGATCGTCGAGAGCGAGTCGCTGCCCATTACCCGTAGAAAAGTGTCCTGGGCAATGTCATCTGCATCAAAGGCGGACTGGAGTTTGCGCGTCAGCCAGCTTTTCAACCAGCCGTGATGTGCGCCATAAAGCGACTCGAGCGTAAAGGAAGCAGTGGTAGTGGCATGGTCAGACATGTGGAATGTATCAAAAGTTAATTATCACGCGATTATAGTAATATGAGAATGGTTATCATTACAATTAGAAATATAATTGTATTACGTTGAACTTCTTAATGCGTTGTTATTTATAAAAATGTAATGAGGTGGATATCGGATGGGGAAGGGGAGTCTGCTTCTGGCATGTGACGGTTGGAATGACATCTGACCATGTCTGCTGTGAGCATGGAGCAGACGAATGCTTTAAAGCATGCTGAACTCTTTAAAAGTAAACCGTTTTTGGGAGGACACCGAGAGCAGAGCAGCTGTTACTTTTCGGGAAAAAGTGAGTTGCGGATCAGGAAATGCTCAATCGAGTCGATTAAACCGGGAGCTAAGGGGAGCGCGGGTTCAGCGTATGTCGCGATATTCGCTTTGCGATCGTCCGAAGTCACCTCTTTCATAACATGGTTCATATTGGGCAGTATAACCAGGGACGCTTGAGGATTCGCGGCCTTAAGCAGTCTTGCATCCGTTTCCTCCACCTGGAGATCGCGTTGCCCTTGTAGCACTAACACGGGTTTGGCAATACTCGAAATGAGATGACCCGGATTATATGAAAACGCATTGATCAAAAACCCCTGAACAGCAGGATTAAAGATACTTTGCAGTGCTGGGTGAATATTCGTAATATCGACTCGCCGCCGATGCTCCAGAGCATCAATTATCGGCAGCGCCTGCTTTAATAGAATTTCATTTTCCGGATTAGCGTTAAGTTGCCCCCTCAACACCTCGCCCATCGGCCTCCCAGGCGTTGCGATAAGAACCACACCGCACACATTCTCTTCTTGAGCCGAGGCAAGTGCGACTACGCCCCCTTCGCTGTGTCCTAAAACCCAAACACAGGGAGTGTGCATGTGACGTCTAAGCACGTCTACCCAGGATCGAATGTCGTCAACATAGTCAGCAATCGTCACCGCATTGGCATCGTCTACGGCCATTGCGCTAGCGAACATTCCACGTTTGTCGATACGAAGCGTCGCAAAACCTTTGGCAGCCAGGCCTTCAGCAAGAAGTCGGTAAGGCGATGCATTCACACCAAGCGGGTTGTTTCCATCCCGATCGGTTGGCCCGGAGCCAGGAACGATAAGAACAACGGCTGTTGGTTTTGAATTCGGGGTGAGTAACGTGCCTTTCAAAGGGCCTTTTGGCCCTGCGGCATCCAGGGCAGTTTCGGAAAAGGTCTCCGGTACTGCCGCCAGACTCACAAATGGGCAAGCGCCCAAAAGGGCAATTGAGGCGGCAATATTCATTGGAGATGTTCCTGTAAAATTCAGCGTACCCGTCAATTTATATTATAAATATGGCCTGCTCTACATTGATTAATATATCAGCAGTGATAGAAAAGTCCTCTGCTGGCACAGAGCGAAGGTACTGGGTGAGTTTAAAGTCTACTGTGAGCGAAGAGTGGACATCTCAACTCATTGTTGTTCCTGTCTATTGATATGGAAGCCCGGAACGGTAAGCGTTTGGAACAAATACCTGCGGCTATTATGAATGAAGTGTTGGCCAGACTAAGTTGAGGTTTTGATATGCGCACTGAGCAATGGCATAAAAGCAAAAAGCCTGCTCAGTTTCCTAAGCAGGCTTCTTAAATATGGCTCCTCTGACTGGACTCGAACCAGTGACATACGGATTAACAGTCCGCCGTTCTACCGACTGAACTACAGAGGAATCGTTTGAACGAGGCGCATATTAGCGAGGGTGGTGAGGCTTGTCAAAGGGGTAAATACATTTGTGTGTTCGTTTGCTGACAAAATCAGCAAAGCGGCGATCTTTCCGTCTTTTTATGCTTTTGCCCCATTCTGGTGCGTGTCTACCTCTTCCAGGGCAGCCTGAATGAGATACTTAGGTGTGCAGAATGATCTCCCTTCGCTTTTACTCCTGACTTTACGCGGCTTTAACCGTAAAACACCGTTTTAGACGAAAGTGGCAAGCATCTTGCAATCCTGAATTTAATGACTGCCAGCACGGGTTCTGGTATTCCGACAGGAGGCAAAATGAACTTCAGACGACTGAAATATTTCGTGAAAATCGTCGATATTGGTAGCCTGACCCAGGCAGCGGAAGTGTTGCACATTGCGCAACCCGCGCTGAGCCAGCAGGTCGCTACGCTGGAAGGTGAGCTGGATCAGCAATTGCTGATTCGTACCAAGCGTGGCGTCACGCCGACGGAAGCAGGAAAAGTGCTATATACCCACGCCCGGACGATTTTACGTCAGTGCGAACAGGCGCAACTTGCGGTTAATAACGTGGGCCAGACCTTGAGTGGACAGGTCTCTATCGGCCTTGCGCCGGGGACAGTCGCGTCATCCATTACCATGCCGTTATTACAGACGCTACGTGCCGAACTGCCTGATGTGCTGGTCTATTTGCATGAAAACAGTGGGGCAGTGCTGAATGACAAGCTGCTCAGCGGGCAATTAGATATGGCAGTGCTCTATGAGCGTTCACCCGTGGCGGGCATCAGCAGTCAACCGTTGCTTAAAGAGGATCTGTACCTGGTTGGCACGCGTGAGTGTCCGGGGCAAAGCGTCGATTTAGCCGCAGTGGCGCAGATGAATTTGTTCTTGCCACGGGATTACAGCGCGGTTCGCCTGCGCGTGGATGAAGCTTTTTCGCTACGTCGCTTAACGGCTAAAGTGATTGGCGAAATTGAGTCTATCTCCACCCTAACGGCCGCCATTGCCAGTGGTATGGGTGTCACAGTGTTGCCTGAGTCGGCCGCCCGTTCATTATGCAATGCGGCTAACGGCTGGATGGCGCGCATTACAACACCGTCGATGAATCTGCCATTATCGTTGAACGTATCCGCCAGAGGGAGCTTATCGCCCCAGGCGCAGGCCGTGAAGGAGATCCTGTTGTCGCTGGTCAGCCGTCCGGCGCTGGAAAATCGCGAGCTGCAGCTGGTCAGCTAAACCTTATTCCCACAAGGAATAAGATGCAGGTTTTTATTATTTGTTATGCCGGGCATCAGACTTTAACAATAGCGTAATGTCTGATGTGCCCGGAGCGAAACGTGAATTTCCAGCAACTTAAAATAATCCGCGAGGCGGCCCGTCAGGATTACAACCTGACAGAGGTCGCGAATATACTGTACACCTCGCAGTCGGGCGTCAGCCGACACATTCGTGAACTTGAAGATGAACTTGGCATCGAGATTTTTATCCGTCGCGGTAAACGCCTGTTGGGCATGACCGAACCGGGTAAAGCCTTGCTGGTTATTGCCGAGCGTATTCTGAATGAGGCCAGTAATGTTCGTCGACTGGCGGATCTGTTTACCAATGACACGTCCGGCGTTCTGACGATTGCCACCACGCATACCCAGGCACGCTATAGCTTGCCTGCGGTGATAAAAGCCTTTCGTGAGCTGTTCCCTGAGGTGCGTCTGGAACTTATTCAGGGTACGCCACAGGAGATTGATGTCCTGCTACAAAATGGCGGGGCAGATATCGGAATTGCCAGTGAGCGGCTGAGCAGCGATCCATTGTTGGTGGCTTTTCCCTGGTTTCGTTGGCACCACAGCCTGCTTGTTCCTCACGACCATCCATTAGTGAAAGCTTCTCCGCTCACGCTGGAGTCTATTGCTCACTGGCCGTTAATTACCTATCGTCAGGGGATTACAGGGCGTTCCCGCATCGATGAAGCATTTGCTCGCAAAGGGCTGATACCGGATATTATTCTCAGCGCCCAGGACTCGGATGTGATTAAAACTTACGTGTCGCTGGGGTTGGGGATTGGGCTGGTGGCAGAGCAATCCAGCGGCGAGCAGGAAGAGGGGACCTTAACCCGTCTGGATACCCGGCATTTGTTTGATGCAAATACCGTTTGGCTAGGGCTTAAACGCGGACAGCTGCAGCGCAACTACGTCTGGCGATTCATCGAGTTATGCAATGCAGGGCTATCCGTCGATGAAATTAAGCGTCAGGCGATGGAGCCAGATGAGGCGGTGATTGATTATCAGATTTAACTACAAAAGCCCGTGAGCGAACGGGCTTCTCTGACGTTGCTGAATGGCGGGTAGAAAGCTGCGTTACCTCAAGGTCTCCAGCCTCAGATCCTGCGTCGGCACCCGCGACAATATCGAACAAGACACCGCCCGTCCCGAATCCGCATAAATAAACTGAAATCCATTCTTCACCGAAAGAACATCTCGATTGGTAAACGTATAGAATTTATTACTCTGACTACGCCGGGCATCGGAAACATAAAAACTATTGTTTTCCCACAGCACGCTAACATGCTGGAACAAATGAAATGTCACCTCCGCCCAGCCTCTGTCCGGGCAACGTAGCGTGACTTTCTCACCGGCTATTGTACTCAGTGGAATTACTAATAAAGCGGTTAGCGCTGCTTTCAGCAGTATCGGCATGGGCAAGTATGGGTCTCATTCTGATGTCGTTGCACGATAAGATACTTAACCATGACGTTAATGAATTGGATCATAGAGACATTTTGCATAAGCAGACGGACATTCTCCCGTCGGCAGTATGGAAAAACCTGGTGTGGAGTGAAGCGCTCTACCTGGCGAATGGGATCGCATAAAAGCAAAAAGCCTGCTTAGTTTCCTAAGCAGGCTTCTTAAATATGGCTCCTCTGACTGGGATCGCCTTAGCTATTAATTGGCTGAATATTAAGCTAAATAAGAAGTTCAGTCTTGTCAAGACCATAAAAATGAGCACCACGAGTAGCTGGTGAAAGGTCTCATGTATTTTGTGCTCGTTATTAAGATCATATTCATACGGATCGTCTGCTTAACGTCAAAAACGGGCGTCAATGGTAGATGTATAGAAAAGGTTATGGGTGGTGCAGGGTGCCAATCAGTTAGCTGCCTTCGTTAACAATAATATTAGTGTTTTATAATTTATTTATAGACCTCTGCAACCCCGTGCAGACGGTTATGCCCCGTGGTTGACAGAATTTTGAACGATGTTGCTCCTTGCTCATCAGCCTTACGAGAGAGTGCATTTGATAACTCATCAAGGGTATAGGCATTGCTGGCTGAGACTACGCCGATCTTTTCTTTCCCGTCTGCATGGTTAATTTCCTGAGCAGCAGAGGCGGCATTCACTGAAATAAACCCCATGACTAATGTAGTAATAAGTAGTGCTTTCATATCTAATACCTCTTTTAAAATCTATGTTTGAAACTGGATTCGTATCAGGAGAACTATCCCCGTCGGTATATTCAAATATACAGACCCAAGCTGTCATGATGCTGACCGCTAATTGACAAAATTGTCAGGGTTATAAATTAGCTATTTTTTGAATACAGGTTCATCTCGTTAATAATGCACTCCGGTTCTTCTCTGAGAGGCATATTGTCTATGTCCAGAACTCCATCATTTTTCTGTGGGTCATCAGTCTGCAGGTCTGCAAACAGTGGAGTAAGATCCTGTGGTGCTTCACCTTGTTCAGCCACCAGCTCGAACGTTTTATTTTTTGCCTCGTTGTGGGTCAGGGCACTGACCAGAACCTCTGCGATTTGCTCCCGGGATATCACACCATCTTCCGGTGTTACGGCATGACGCCTGTCTCCCTGAAGCATAACGATTCTGTGCTCATCATCATTGTTGTAATCAAACCAGCCGGGCCTGACGATGGTATAGGGATGACCGCTGGCCCTGACCAGACGCTCGGCACGTCTTTTCCAGTCATGAACTTCAGTTCGTTGATTCCAGGTGCTGAGCCGCTCAGTCACGCCAATCGTGGTCATCAGGCCGATACGAATAGGTGTATCCCTGAATATTCGTAAAATATTGCGCACTCCGCCGTAATCTATCGCTCTGGCACCAATACGCCCCTGGCCATCGGAACCGAGCGTGAAGATTATGCCATCAATATCTTTCGGCAAATCGGTGAGTGTTTCAGGCATTGAAACATCGCCATAAAAAACATCAGTTCCACGAGGAAGTAATTTTACTTTGCGTTTATTTCTGACCAGAGCGACGGGCTGATGGCCCATTTCAATAGCGGTATTCACGACATGAAGACCAATACTTCCTGTCGCCCCTGCAATGAGTATTTTCATTATAAACCTTCTGATAATTGTGACTTATTTTCGATACGGTCAGAATATCAATTATCATTATTGTCAGTAATGGGGCTAAAATGATTGTGTCTATGAACACCCTTCATGAGTGCGCGATGAAGGGAATGCCTCCATAAGGAAATCGCCGATGCTCAAAGAAAACTTCAACGAACTGCAAATCTTTCTGGTGGTGGCAAGGGAGCGAAGTTTTACCAAAGCAGCGGGTAAACTGGGCGTTTCTCAGTCTGCACTCAGCCACGCGATGAAGGCCCTGGAGGAAAGGCTGAATATCCGTCTTCTGACCCGTACGACCCGAAGCGTTGCCCCTACGGAAGCCGGTGAGAGAATTATTGCCTGCCTCGAACCTCGCATTGCCGATCTTGAACAGGAACTGGAATCGCTTGTTCAACTGAACGGCACTGCCTCTGGCAATATTCGTTTATCTGCCGGGGAGCATGCCGTACGAAGTCTGGTATGGCCGAAGTTAAAACCCTTTCTCAGGGAATACCCGGAAATCAATGTTGAACTGGTCGTTGATAACGGCTTTGTCGATATTGTTGAGGGGCGTTTTGATGCCGGGATCCGCTTGGGCGAAAGCGTCGATAAGGACATGATTGCGGTAAGAATTGGGCCGGACATGAGAATGGCTGTGGTGGGAGCACCGTCTTATTTCGCTGCAAATCCTGCCCCTGAAACGCCGCACAAGCTACAAAATCACCGGTGCATCAATATGCGCCTGCCGACTGCCGGTGGGCTTTACCACTGGGAGTTTGAGAAGGATGGGAAACCGTTACGGGTCAGAGTGGAAGGGCAGGTCACGTTTAATCTGCAAGCGGAAAGGATTGATGCGGCGTTATCCGGTTTTGGTATCGCCTGTATACCTGAAGACAGGGTGCAGGATTATATAAAGTCAGGAGAGCTTATTCAGGTTCTGCAGGACTGGTGCCCATCTTTCCCCGGATATTACCTCTACTACCCGAGCCGTAAGCAGCATCCGCCCGCTTTTGCGCTGATGATCGATGCACTTCGCTACCAGGAATAACGGGTCTGCCAATCTCAGCGGACCCTTCCGGATATTAACGGCCTACGCGGGCCTGATGTTCAGGGGAGTAACGCTTGCCGACGACTTTAATAGTTTCAAGCGCCTGGGTTATCTGCCGTGAGTCATCCTGCGACAGAATGATATCGGCGGCCCCCAGGTTTTCTTCCAGCCGGTGCAGTTTCGTGGTTCCAGGGATAGGAACAATCCACGGCTTTTGTGCCAGCAGCCATGCCAGCGCGATTTGCGCAGACGTCACGCCTTTCTCCGCCGCCAGTTCCCCCAGTAATGAGACCAGCTTTTCATTGGCTTCAATCGCCTGCTCGGCGAAACGTGGCACTGTGCTACGGTAATCATCCTTCCCAAACGTCGTTCCAGGCTTAATCGATCCCGTCAGGAAGCCTTTACCTAATGGGCTGAAGGGCACAAAACCGATGCCCAGTTCCTCCAGCAATGGCAGGATCTCCTGCTCAGGCTCGCGCCACCACAGGGAGTATTCGCTTTGCAGCGCAGTGACCGGTTGTACGGCATGCGCACGACGAATGGTTTGCGCACCCGCCTCGGACAGACCGAAATGTTTAACTTTGCCTTCAGCGATCAGGTCTTTCACCGTTCCTGCAACATCTTCAATCGGGACATCCGGATCGACACGGTGTTGGTATAGCAGGTCAATAACATCAGTCTTAAGACGACGCAGTGACCCTTCCACCGCTTCACGGATATGCTCCGGACGGCTGTTTAAAATCTGCTGCTTGTTGTCGTCGCCAAAAGTAAATCCAAACTTAGTGGCGATGACCACGCGGTCACGAAACGGTTTTAAGGCTTCGCCAACAACCTCTTCATTAAGGAAGGGGCCATACACTTCAGCGGTATCGAAGAAGGTGACGCCACGTTCAACCGCTGCGCGAATGAGCTCGATAGCCTGTCGGGTATCGGTCGCCGGGCCGTAGCCGTGGCTTAAGCCCATGCAACCGAGCCCAAGCGCGGAAACTTCGAGTCGGGATTTACCCAGATAACGTTTTTGCATTGAATGAAACCTCTCTTATCGCGACTTAAACATCAAGTTTGCGGCCAGTCAGCCATTCCACCATCGCCGGGTCACGGTGGGAGAAGAAGGCGCTGGTAGCGGTATCGAGGGCGGCAATTTGCAGCATATCCTCAGCGCTGAGTTCAAAATCGAGAATATTGATGTTCTCAGCCATGCGTTCTTTGCGGACCGATTTCGCCAGTGAAACGATGCCTCGCTGGAAGATCCAACGCAGCACAACCTGGCCCACGCTTTTACCGTACTTCTGGCCAATTGCTGTTAGCACGGGATGCTGGAACAGACCATTTTTACCCTCTGCAAACGGTGCCCAGGCTTCCGGCTGAATGCCACGGCTTTGATTCCATGGAACGGCATGCAGCTGCTGGTTGAAGGGGTTAACTTCAATCTGGTTCACCGCAGGGGCAACGTTGTTGAAGGCGATAAGGTCGGCCAGTCGGTCAGGATGGAAATTGCTAACGCCAATGGCGCGGATTTTGCCAGCCTGCTGCAGTTCTTCCATCGCACGCCATGCCCCATGGACATCGCCGTAAGGCTGGTGAATCAGATACAGGTCAACGTAATCAAGCTGCAGTCGGTTCAGAGAGCGTTCGAACTGGGCTTTCGCGCCTTCATAATTAGTATCATGCAGCCACAGTTTGGTGGTGACAAACAGTTCATCACGGGCGATGCCGGTCTGTTTCAGCGCGTTCCCGACCTGGGTTTCATTCTGGTAAGACGCGGCGGTATCGATCAGACGGTATCCCGTATCGATGGCATCAATAACGGCTCTTTCGCATTCCGCAGCATCCGTCATCTGGAAGACACCAAAGCCCAGCAGGGGCATTTCAATCCCGTTGTTCAGTTTTACAGTTTGCATGACGTTATCCTTCAGCTGTTGTGTTGGAAAAGCATAACGCAAAGTGATTTATTCGATTAGATGGGGTAATTAGCTAGGGTTTATTAGATGTGTTCATTAATTTAGAGGGGGAAGGAAGGTCGGCTTTGTGCCAGAAGCGGACATTCAAGAACCCTTGATAGGTCATTTATACGCGAGAATTTAGAGATGTCGTGTTAAAATAGATTACGATTAAAATCTATTATGGAGTGATGATGGGGCGTTCAAGTAAGCTGCAGGCCGAAGCTAACCGGGCACTGATTGTAGAAAAGGCCAGTGGCCTTTTCAGGGCACATGGCATAGCGAATGTTAGCGTCTCAGACATCATGAAAGCGGCGGGAATGACGGCGGGCGGGTTTTATAAGCATTTCGAATCCAAAGAGAGTCTGGCACGGGAAGCCGCTAGCCTGGCATTTGAAACATCCACTGCCAGCTGGGGCAATGTTCCCTCAGAGAAGAATGGCAATAAGCAACAACAGATAGCCCAATATTATTTCACGCCAAAACCTACAGATAAACGCTGTCCAATGCTGGCTTTTGGTAATGACTTAATGAAACGGGACGATCCGGTACTTGCCAATAAATGTACTGCAGGCATTAAAGAACTTTTTCAGGTTTTTGCGGAGCAAGTTACATCTAACAAAGGCGGCGACCGGGATCTCGCAATGTTTGCAGCAATGATTGGGGCAAATTATTTAAGTGAGCTGAGTAGTGACCCTGAATTTTCAACGCGAATCAGAAATGCTGTTCTCGACCTGTTGTGATCTCCAATCAATGAATACGGGAAACCAGCAGTCCTCCCGTATGTACTCAAGCTATAGGTAACTGTGAGGTGGCGGATTTTTTGATAGCGTTTACCAACTCTTCGGTGGTGAGAACTTCAGTTGCATATGTCGGGCCGTCAATGTCCATTGCGGCATGCAGGGCTTCGTGAGAACGGGCAGATGTTGCGTCTCTTACCAGAGTAACGTGGAAGCCAAGTTCCATACCAATACGGGCAGTAGCTTCAAGACAGGTGTTGGCTAAAAGACCTACACAGATGATTTTTTCCTTACCATAGCGCTTCAGTTTGTGTTCAAGATCAGTGTTCGGAAAGCCGCTTGATCCCCAGTGTTCGGTTGCGACCACATCCCCTTCATGTACCTGGAAATCGTCATGAAAAGTCCCCCCCCAGGTTCCTTTTGCGAATGCCTGACGTTGCCCGGCACCTAGTTGGTAAGGTGACGGATATTTCCAGTCTTCATAGTCACCCGGCTCCCAACGATGGTGTGGGACATGGTAAACGGTAATTCCAGCTTCACGTGCAGCCGCCACGATTTTACGCAGGTTCTCATGCATGTTGTTTTCTTCAGCGATATCTTTCACCCAGGGAAATAGCTTTCCGCCCTCGGCCAGAAAATCGTTATACAGATCGATGCACAGCAATGCAGTGATTTCGGGTTCATATACCGGGTTAGTCATGTCTTACCTCTCAATTCAATGGTGCGGACACCGTTAATGTAAAAATAGATTATGATCGTAATCTATTTAAGTAAAGAGAAAGTTAAGACAGTTTTGGTTTACTGAAGGCAAAGAATTTGTGACGAGGGTACACGCTTACGATTGCGTTCGGCCTGTTCTCTCGATGCTCTACCTATCTGTTACCCCTTCTTGCGCATGACGACCAACTTGGTAACCAGGCGTTGGCAGGTTTCGCCATTCTGATTCACCGTGCGGCATTCCAGCGATACGATTCCACGATCCGGTTTGGAGCGGGATGGAACGATGTCGAGAATCTTGCTGACTACGTGAAGGGTATCACCCGACCGGGTTGGCCGAGGCCATTCAATGTCTCCACCCGTGCCGATAATGCCGCTGCCCAGCGGCACGCTGGCCACCAACAGCTTCATTGTGATCGCAGCCGTATGCCAGCCACTCGCGCGAGCCCCTGAAACAGTGTGTTCTTTGCGGCTTCCTCATCAAGGTGGAAGGACTGAGGATCGAACTGGCGGGCAAAAGCGATGATCTGCTCCACATTGAGATGTTGTTCTGCACTACGGTATTCCGCGCCGACCACAAGGTCGTCGAGGAACAAAGGGGCGTGCTTCGTCATGTCGATAATCTCCGTGAGGGTAAATGCATTGCTTAGGGTGTTTCAAGCATACCCGGAAATAGATTGCAGCTGAATTCTATTTCAGTCATCTTCCCGGTGAGATCGCTTCAGGATACAAGCCTGTTGCCGGACGGCCGATAGTTACAGCCGAGCTGGAATCTGAGCGACAATTATCAGACGCTCTGGTCTCAGAATTTCTTGAAAGGGAGATGATTGTTCTCGGTGCGCAAATGTACAACTTTTCTGTCTCCAGCCAGTTGAAGGCCTCGACGGACAAAATCGCCCAGCCAGGGCAAACCTTGAGCTACAACCCAACCATTGCTATGTCCGTTCTTCGCTCAAAGCAGACCTTGGAATTGAAAGCAGAGGGACTACCTGACACAATTTTGTACAGTGAAGAGTCGGGCGTTGTTAACGTTCAGATTTTCAATGTATCAATGACCATCCGCAGGGCGGGAGAGATGTTGCGATGGGGATAATAGAGAAACAATCCTTCCATTCGCAGGCTGTAACGCTGCAACACCCTGATAAGCTTACCGCGTTCTAAATCATCCGCGACCAGTTCAACAGGAACATAGGCCAATCCGAGGCCCAGTCGGGCGGCCTCTGCTTCCATATAGCTGTCGGATAAGGCCCATTGGCCTTCGGGTTGATGAGTGATTTTTTTATCATCCTGAGTGAGTTCCCACTGGTATACGCTGCCGTCGGCAAACTGATAGGCGATACAGGGATGCGTCTTTAAATCTGCCGGGGTTTGTGGAAAACCGTAGCGACGAAAATGTTCCGGAGTACCCACAATCGCCATCTCCATATCGGGCGTGATGCGTACCGCGACCATACCCTGGCCGACTTCAGGCCCCAGACGGACGCCTGCATCGAATCTTTCCTCGATGATATCGACGAACCGGCTCTCATTCATCAGTTCCAGCCTGATATCAGGATAGCGCTGTTTAAATACCGCCAGCTTCGGCAGCAGGCATTTATCAATCGCGTGCTGGCTGGCATTGATACGCACCGTGCCGGAGGGCGTCTCCCGATAATGCGCCAGCGTGGCAAGCCCAAGATCTAACATATCAAATGCAGATGCCGTCTTCTGGTAGAGCTGCTCGCCTGCCTGCGTCAGCGACAGCTTACGCGTGGTGCGCACCAGCAACTGGACGCCCAGCCTTTCTTCAAGCTCGCGAACAGAGCGGCTGACCCCTGACTGAGCAAGACCCAGCCGCTGAGCCGCTGCGGTAAAGCTGCCTTCCCGTACCACCTGCATAAACAGGTACAGCTCGTTGTAGTTCTCCCTTTTCGCCATTGAAAAATCCCCCCTTCATGCCAGCAATCTCAGCATTAATTTATAACAATATGGTATCAATCTTAGCAGTAATCGCCCCCTAATCAGCACTAATTCTGCTCACTATAATGACCCCATCAAAGCAAAGCACCGCAGCGTTGTCCGTCGGAAAACTGTATCTGTCTGTTGTTTTTTATGGGGATTTTTATGAATGCCTTCACCCGAACGCTAAAAACCGCGATGCCGGCCATGCTGTTATTCGCATCATTAAGTGGAGTCACGATAATGAGTTATGCTGATTCAACCAATCCTAATGCCCCTGTGTCCATGACAGATACATGGGATAAAACGTTCGCCGAGAGCCAGAAAGTCGAACATCGTAAAGTCTCGTTCCCGAACCGATATGGCATCACCTTAGTGGGTGATCTTTACCTGCCTAAAGACCGTGGCGATCGCAAGCTGGCGGCGATTGCGGTCAGTGGGCCATTTGGCGCGGTGAAAGAGCAATCCAGCGGCCTGTATGCGCAGACGCTGGCGGAACAAGGGTTTGTTACCCTGGCGTTCGATCCTTCTTACACCGGGGAAAGCGGCGGCTATCCGCGAAACGTCGCCTCTCCGGATATCAACACGGAAGATTTCAGCGCGGCGGTGGATTTCTTAGGGCTGCAAAAAGAGGTGGATCGCAACCGTATCGGGCTGCTCGGTATTTGTGGCTGGGGCGGCATGGCGCTGAATGATGCCGCGATGGATACCCGCGTTAAAGCGGTGGCTACCAGCGTGATGTACGACATGAGCCGGGCGATGGGCCATGGTGTGGGGGATGGCAAAGACCGTTATTCCACCGCCGACCGTCGTGCTGTTCTGCAGTATCTGAGCGAACAGCGCTGGAAGGATGCGCAGAGCGGCACGTTCGCACACGGTGCTCATGATATTAGCGTCGACAGCAACGGCAAGGTCAGCGCGGGCGAGCGCGTTCTGCCAGAAACGCTGCCGGTAAATCCACATCCGGTACTGAAAGAGTTCTTTGACTACTATCGCATGCCGCGCGGCTTCCACGAACGTTCCGTTAACTCGACCGGGGCGTGGACGGCAACGATGCCGCTGTCGTTTATGAATATGCCGCTGCTGAGCTACGCCAGTGAAATCACCATCCCGACGCTGATTGTGACCGGTGAGAAAGCGCATTCACGCTATTTTGCTGAAGATGCTTTCAAGGCGGTCGGCAGTAAAGACAAAGAGCTGGTGGTGGTACCAGGGGCAAATCACGTGGACCTGTACGATAACGTGGCCGGAAAAATACCTTTCGCGAAATTCGAACAATTTTTCCAGACCAAACTGAAATAAATCCTCTCCTGAATTGATGCAAAGCCATCGATCTATGGCCGGTGGCTTTTATCCTGATCTTCGTGAAATTTCACTATGTCGACGCTAAACCAAACACCATCACCTCATCATCAGCGCGCATACTGGGGCGGTATTTTTGCCATGACCCTGTGCGTGTTTGTGCTGATTGCTTCTGAATTTATGCCCGTCAGCCTGCTCACGCCGATTGCCCGCGATTTAGGCGTGACGGAGGGGTTGGCTGGGCAGGGGATTGCTATCTCCGGCGCACTGGCGGTTCTGACCAGCCTGACGCTTTCAACGCTAGCTGGAAAGATGAATCGTAAGTTCCTGCTATTGGGAATGACGGTCCTGATGGCCGTATCGGGGCTTATTATTGCGCTGGCTTCCAGTTATCTGGTGTATATGGTCGGTCGTGCGATGATTGGTGTGGCGATTGGCGGATTCTGGTCGATGTCTGCGGCAACGGCGATTCGTCTGGTGCCGCAGCAACAGGTCACGCGTGCGCTGGCGATTTTCAATGCCGGTAATGCGCTGGCGACGGTCGTGGCCGCGCCGCTGGGAAGCTATCTGGGTGCCACGGTCGGATGGCGAGGCGCTTTCTTGTGCCTGGTGCCCATCGCGGTGGTCGCCTTTATCTGGCAGTGCATCAGCCTGCCCA
Source organism: Citrobacter sp. Cpo069 (assembly GCF_030332785.1). NCBI lineage: Bacteria > Pseudomonadati > Pseudomonadota > Gammaproteobacteria > Enterobacterales > Enterobacteriaceae > Citrobacter > Citrobacter sp. Cpo069. The sequence continues at coordinate 452,633 of NZ_JAOWHD010000059.1, read as the reverse complement.
GTATGGATGCGAATAAAAGCCGCACGTCACCTGGCGATGTATTCCGCATACTTAGCCGCCGCGTGGTTGCGGTTGGCATGCTGGCCTGCGGCCTGTTTTTCATGGGCCAGTTTACGCTATTTACCTATGTGCGCCCGTTCCTGGAGACCGTGACGCGGGTTGATTCCTCAGGCTTGTCGTTGATTTTGCTGATTATCGGCGTAGCCGGTTTTATCGGCACGCTGGTTGTTTCGACATTCCTCAACAGAAAATTCTACCCTACGCTGATGGCCATACCTGGGTTGATGGGCGTCATTGCCATCGGCCTGATGCTGACCGGGCATCATGTCTGGACGGTTACGCTGTTGTTAGGGCTCTGGGGCATGCTGGCCACCGCCGCCCCAACCGGATGGTGGACATGGATTGCGCGTACGTTGCCTGATAACGCTGAAGCCGGAGGCGGGCTCATGGTCGCGGTGATTCAGCTCTCCATCGCCCTTGGATCAACGGCAGGAGGCATCGTGTTTGACCACCTTGGTTGGCAGAGCACATTTGCCATGAGCAGCGTACTGCTCCTTTGCGCGGGCGTACTGACCTTTTTCACCGCCCGCCAGAAGGCCGGTGCGCGTTAATCCGGCGAGGGCCCGCGCTCCAGAAAAGTGGAAAGCGCAATATAGCTGCGTACGGAACGTACGCCCTCAAGGCTCTGAATCTCCATCAGGAAATTTTCCAGCGATTCGGTATCGGCGGCGCGTACTTTGATAAAGACGCAGCCGTCGCCGGCAACGGTATGCAATTCTTCCACCTCCTTGCGGCTGGTGAACTGCAAAAGGGCGCGCGTCGCCTGATAGCTACTGGTGTCGATAACCAGAAACGTTAACAGCGTCCGTCCCAGCTTGCAGCCATCCAGGACCGCCACGGTACCCTTAATCACCCCGTCACGCTTCAGTCGTTTTACGCGATCGTGAACTGCCGGGGCTGATAAATTCACAATTTCACTCAATTCCGTGTAGCTGCGTCCTGCGTCCTCTGCGAGGGCACTTAATATTTTTCGGTCAATAGCATCCAATTCCGCCGGTTTATGTCTTGTCTGCCGAATACCATCTTTTTCTTTATCAAATGCGCTCATTGGGCTTCTCATTCTGAATGAAAATATGAATATACTTAATTTTACCTAATATTATTAACTCACAAAACAGATAATGGAGTTGCAATGCCTATCGCACTTTTCGCCCTCGCTGTGGGCGCATTTGGTATCGGCCTGACGGAATTTGTCATCGCCGGGATCCTGCCACAAATCGCAGCAGAATTTAGCGTCAGTATCCCGAAGGCGGGAATGATGGCGACGTCATACGCGCTGGGCGTATTTATTGGTGCACCGCTGTTAACGATTGTCGGCGCGAAGATCCCCCGCAAGGCCATGCTGATTGCGCTGGCGGGTATCTTTACGATCGGTAATATCATGACGGCCATCGCGCCGACAATGGAGATAGCGATTATCGGCCGTATTATCACCTCATTTAATCATGGGGCCTTTTTTGGTATCGGCTCGATTATAGCCGCATCGCTGGTGGCGCCCGGACGCCAGGCAAGCGCCATTGCCTTTATGTTTTCGGGGCTGACATTAGCCAATCTGCTTGGCGTTCCGGCGGGGACCTGGCTTGCGCAAACCTTTAGCTGGCGGCTGGTATTCTGGATCATTGCCGGTATCGGGCTGCTGACGATGGCAAGCATAGCCGTGCTGGTTCCGCATATTGCGAAAGGCAAAGCGATTGCTTTACGTAACGAACTGAGAGCCTTTGTTGACCCGCAGGTGCTGCTGGTCATGGGGATCACGATTTTCGGCCCGGCTGCCTTTTTCACCTCGATTACCTACATTGCGCCAATGATGGTGCAGGAGGCCGGTTTCTCCGCAGGCGGCGTGGCTGGATTAATGGTGCTGTTTGGTCTGGGACTTGCCGTCGGTAACTGGATTGGTGGGCGCTTCGCTGACCGCTCTCTGTTTGGCACGCTGTTCGTCACCCTCGCGGCTCAGGGGCTGGTGCTGCTGGTTTTCTGGGCGGGTGTTGAAAGCCAGTGGGTTGCCAGCATCTCAGTCTTCCTGATGGCGGCCTTCGGCTTCGCGACGGTCTCACCGATTCAGAAACTGGTGATGGAGCGTGCCAGCCATGCGGGAGCCCCGACAATGGCGGCCTCGGTCAATATCGGCATGTTTAATCTGGGAAATGCACTGGGGGCATGGGCTGGCGGGGTAACCATTGCTGCGGGTTTTGGACTGGCTTCTCCGAACTGGGCGGGCGCGATTCTGTCCTTCATTGCGTTGGGCCTGGCTGTTCTTGCGTGGCAAAGTGCGCGTAAAGATTATATTTTGCCGGTACTTGAATAAGTTACCCAAGGCGATGAGCGCCCACTATGGGTTGGGTGCTCTTTTAAACGATTTAGGTGATTTTCTAAAACGGCTACTGCAGATTTTTCTCTTTCAAAAACTGACTCACCAGGTCAGCAATCTGCACATTATTGAGATCAGAGAACGGGAAGTGGGTATTCCCTTTGATTCCCACTTCAGGCAGATGCGTCACCGTCACATCCCCGCCATGCTTATTCACCACGTCACGCCACTCACGAGCCATCGCCAGACGTACGCGCCAGCTGTCCTGCGCGGGCATGGTGACAGGCTTATCAGGTATGTTATCGCCGTAAATAATCAGAATCGGGATTTTGGTCAGAGCCATAAACTGCGCCATTGGCACAGGTTCACCCTTCAACGTGTCGAACGCGCTTGGCATCGGGGCAGGGAGTTCTTTTTCCGGGAAGACAAAGCTGCTGCCGGGCTCAAAGGCGACAATGGCTTTGACCTTGTCGTTTTTCATCGCCGTGTACCAGCCTGGTCCGCCACCCTGAGAGTGGGTGAAGAGGATTGCCGGGCCGGATTTATCCACGACGGCGGACATCGCATCAGAGATAACATCGATATCAAACGGCCCGGTATTTGGGGTCATCTGACGGAAATACTGATTCAGTGCTTCTTTGTCGTGAGAGAACTGAACGCCTTTAAAATACTCTGGCCACACGCCTACGCGGAACTGGTTGAACCACATCTGTTCATCCGGTTTAGGCGTAACAGTACCTTCTACCGTCGTGCGCCCGGCGCTGCCCCGACGCGGCTGATCGACAAGATAGGTTGAGAACCCTCGACGCAGGAATATGTTCTGGAAACCTTCACGACCATCCGGGGTACTTTCCCAGGTACGGGAGAACTGACCTGCGCCGTGCAGCATGACGATAGGGTATTTATGCGAATTCTCGGGGATTTGGTAGAACACTGAGGCATGATCGCCATGATAGGTTTGGCCAGCTGAATCCAGCGGCTTTTTCGCATCAAATGTTCCTGGTGCGGTGATGATAGTGCCACCCGCAGAAAAGCTTCCCTGTTCCTGAATGACCAGCGGCTCGGCATAGACCGACTGAGCCACCAGGCCACCCGCTATTACGCAGATGGCCAGCGTTTTTAAGATTGTCTTCAAGATTACATCCTCTGTTATGTTTGCCGTTCAATAATATCTGAGTTATCAGCGTTAATTATTTAGCACCCCTGATTGCCCTTATTTGGCAGACTCATGAATGCGGACGATTAATGCGTATCGCCTCTAACCAACTGACCTTATTTGCTACCGAGCGCCTGTTGCAGCGCCTTTTCAGCCCGCGTTGCTGCATCATTTTCGCCATGTTCACGCAGAAGCTGTGCCAGCTGGCGCAGCTGCGCTGCCGTCAGGCCGACCCGCATGCTGGCTCGCATATGTGACAGCAGTTGTGATTCAACGCCCGGCGTGGCCGCTAAAGCGCCAACCGTTGCCAGCTCGCGGCTTTGCAAGTCGAGGTTATCGCGGGCGAAAATGTCACCGAAAAGGTGCGCTTGCAGGAACTGGTTAATGACCGGGGCAAAATCAAACAGCGGGCCCTGGACGGGCGCGCCTGAGATTTTTGTCTGGTTTGCGGTACCGACACGGCGAAGCTCATCCCCGACAGGGATCGGGGCAACCGGCTCTTTACCCTCGACGTCTTTGATGCCACGTTGTTTACGTGCTTCGACGACCTTCATCAGCTCGCTAAGCGCATTCAGGCTACGGGGGAAGCCCGTATAGGCATAAAGCTGGACGAGAATCTCTTTGGTTTCGTTTATTGAGAGCCCTGCGTCAAGACCCTGATTCAGGGCGGCATTCAGCTTATCCATCTGGCTGCTGGCCATCGATGCCGCAATCAACGGGATGGCCTGTTGGCGGGCTGACAGCGTATCTGAAACGGTTTGTTGGTGGCTCATTTCTGAGGCTCCTTGATTGACGGGCGCAGCATGTGCCGCGAGACCAAAACCAAAGGTCAGCAGTACCGCTGCCGCTAATGCTTTAATGGGCGTGGTATTGTTCATCTGTCACTAACTCCTTCCAGTTAACGCTTTTGCCATCCACACTCCCGGTTATCGCCAGATGCGTCATCGCGCTGCCGGGTGCCGCTCCGTGCCAGTGTTTGACCCCCGCCGGGCAAGAGACAACGTCACCGGCGCGGATAACCTGCACCGGCTGGCCTTCTTGTTGGGTGAGCCCAACGCCCGAGGTCACAATCAGCCGCTGGCCTGCCGGATGCGTATGCCAGGCGGAACGAGCACCGGGTTCAAAGGTGACATAAGCCCCGGAAACAGGGATGTCGTTATCCGGTTTGAAGAGAGGAGCAACCCGGACGTGACCGGTAAAATTCTCGGCGGGCCCATACACTGCGTTCTGACTTCCTGCGGGGGCGATATGGACAGAGGGATTTTGTTCCGCTGCCCAGGATGAAAATGTGAAGAAGGGCAGTAACAGCCCGAGGTAACGTAAATGTCCGATCATGCAAAGCGTCCTTATCAATGAAGAGGGGATTGCCTGCGATGATTTTATCGAGGGGGTAATGACGTCAGGCTGACGCCCCCCTGACAATTCTGTCAGTTAACCCGGGTTCCGGCTCAGTGCCGGAGTGAGCGTTGCCCGAAGCTTTATCGTCTTGCATCGCAAAGGTGAGGCCAAATGTATTGATGCCAGCTTCACTACGGGCAAAGACATCTCCTCGGTGCATAATGGCGACGGCACGCACGATCGACAGGCCCAGTCCATGATGGGTATCACTCCTGGCCCGGGAGGTGTCAACGCGATAGAACCGCTCGAAAAGTCGGTGTAAGTGCTCTGGTGCTATTGGATCGCCCGGGTTTGACACTTCAACACAGGCTTGATGACCTTTTTCGCTTAAGCGTACCGTAACCGTACTATTGGAGGGTGAATGCCTTGCGCTGTTTTCCAGTAAATTAGCCAGTGAGCGGTGGAACAGCCGTCGGTCGATGTGCGCGGTGACGTCGCCTTCCACATACAGAGAAAGCTGTTTTTCAGCAAAAGAGGGTTCAACGTACTCCGCTGTTTTCAGGGTTTCTTCCCGCAGGGACACCTGCGTAAGCTGGGAAGCATGCTCACCCGCATGAGCATGGGACAGGAACAGCATGTCGTTAACTATCGACGTCATGCGTTCAAGTTCTTCCAGATTGGAACCCAATAACTCTTCCAGTTCATCATGTGAACGTCGGCGTGAGAGACCCAGCTGCGTCTGGCCGATCAGATTAGTCAGTGGGGTTCGAAGTTCATGCGCAACATCAGCATTAAAGCTTTCGAGTTGTCGCCAGGCGACCTCTTGCCGTTCCAGCACGCCATTAAAAGATGATGCTAATTGCTGTAATTCGTCAGGTAATGCTTCGGTATTCAGGCGCTGACCATGGTCCCCGGGAGCGAGATGCCGGGCCTGTTTACTGAGCGCCCCAACGGGACGAAGACCGATCCTTGAAACGACGTACCCCAGTAAGGCGACAATCACGACGCCCAGTGCGGTAATGATCAACAATGTACGGGTGAACGCATCGAGTGTGCCCATGTACGGCGTGGAGTCGATGGCAACCACATAGCGAAGCTCAGGCCTTTCACCGTTGGCGGGAATCGTTTTCACTAACAAAAACAGCGAGCAGGCACCTTCTGATGCGCCGGGCACTTTATTAAACCCTTCCCGCAAAGAAGACCACTGAACACCCACCGGTGGTGTTCCCCCCATGCTAAAGCGTGGGTCATCGCTCACTATCCAGTAGCGAACGCGTTCACCTTCAGAATTGGTTAACACGGTGAATTTATTGGCAAGCAGTGACCAGCCGTCAGCCGAAGTTCGGGCGGTGATCCACGGGCTCATTAATGATTCACGGAATAACAATTCGTTGTGCATCTGCTTTTGCAAAGAGTCATGCAAGGAGCTTCTAAGCAGGATACCGATAATGGACACTATCAGTAGCGCGGATAAGGCAAACATCAGCGCCAGGTGAACGGAGATGGAACGCTTAAACATGCTTATCCCCTTCATTTATTCGGACCGGACTTCAAGGACATACCCCATGCCACGAACGGTATGCAGCAGTTTGATATCGAATGGGGCGTCCACTTTGGCCCGCAGACGTTTAATGGCCACTTCAACCACGTTGGCATCGCTGTCAAAATTCATGTCCCATATCTGCTCCGCAATCATCATTTTTGACAGAATCTCCCCCTGATGCCGGGCCAGAAGGCTCAACAGGGAAAACTCTTTTGCGGTCAGCTCCAGGCGCGTTCCGGCTCGAAATACGCGGCGAGCCAGTAGGTCGAGATGCAAATCGTGAATTTGTAGTTGGGTGATGTCTGCGCCATCCGTAGAGCGGCGGCGCACCAGTGCCTGAATTCGCGCCACCAGCTCAATCAGCGAGAAGGGCTTGGGCAGATAATCATCCGCGCCAAGGCGAAGCCCTTTAACGCGCTCATCAACCGAACCCCGTGCCGAGAGCATCAGCACAGGCGTTTGTTTGGCTGCTCGCACCCCCTCAAGTACCCGGTAGCCGTCCATCCCCGGTAGCATCACATCCAGTATTATCGCGTCGTAGTCGAACTCCAGCGCGTAATGAAGACCTTCAGCTCCGTCTGCAGAAACATCTACTGTAAACCCGGACTCACCCAGCGCACGGGAGAGATAGGTTGACGTTTTTTCTTCATCTTCGACTAACAACAGGCGCATAACGGGACTTCCTCTTAACTTTTCAACGGTGCTTCAATACCTGAACAACCCTGTGACTGAGACCATTTTGCCTCCCGGTTGCCAACATAAAGCTGACAGTTACCTGACAGCATTGTCAGAATCGCTTAGCCTTCCCAGCCCGTTTCCTGACAAAAATGTTATTTCCCTGTCACCTGGCTGACAGTCCTCTCGCCCTAATCTGGGTCAGCATATTTAAATCCGCGAGCCTGAGTAACCAGGCCGACACTCATCGGGAGAGACCATGAAATTCACGCTTATCAGTGCAATGCTACTCACGGCAATGGCTGGAGTGACCTCAGCCAATGCAGCTGATTACAAAAAGAATCCATTCACACTCGTCTATGAAGGTGCCATCACCGAGAACGTTAAAGGCAAGGTCAATATTCACCCCGTGAAATACGATCTACATGGCATCCAGATTGCTGCTAATGTCTATACCCCTGCTCACTACGATCCCGCCAAAAAATACCCTGCTGTGGTGGTCGCGCATCCTAATGGCGGCGTAAAAGAACAGGTCGCCGGGTTGTATGCCCAGCGCCTTGCCGAGCAGGGCTACATCACCATTACCGCCGATGCGGCTTATCAGGGCGCTAGCGGTGGGATGCCGCGCAGCGTGGATAAACCCGCTAATCGCATTGAGGATATCCACGGTATGGCTGACTACATTAGCCAGTATCCTGGTGTAGATTCCGCCCGCCTTGGTCTGCTGGGTATTTGCGGTGGCGGCGGTTATTCACTTGTTGCGGCTGAAACTGACAAGCGGTTTAAATCGATAGCAACCATCAGCATGTTTAATTCAGGCCTTGTGCGCCGCAACGGTATGCAGGATTCACAGCTAGATACAATCCAGCAGCGTCTTCAGCAGGCGTCTGACGCACGTGCTCAGGAAGCAGCCGGAGGAGAAGTGCTTTACTCCGGCGATGCCAACCTGACTGATGAACAGATTGCTAAATTACCTTTTGCCTTGTATCGCCAGGGCTACGAGTACTACTGGAAAACCCACGCGCACCCGAACTCCACGTTTAAATACACCACCAGCAGTCTTCTGGATTTGATGAGCTTTGACGTGACGGACCATATCAATCTCATCAATAAACCGCTGCTGATGATTGCCGGTACAAAAGCGGATACACTCTATATGACTGAAGATGCGTTCGCGAAAGCATCCGGTACGAAGGACAAAGAGCTTTTCCTGATCGACGACGCTACCCATATCGAGACATATTGGGTGCCTAAATATGTTGATAAGGCTTTGCAAAAGTTAGACGTCTTCTTTGATAAAAATATCTAGTTAGCCACAGATGATGCCCCAGCCGCAGCAGGCTGGGGTATGCCTTTCAGTTGTAGTCACTTGCCGCTGCAATTCAAATTGCGTATTCACGCGATATACCCAGATTAACGATGTTGCGGTTAAAGATAATTACGCTGATTAGATAGGCGCTATGAGTTAAATTCATAAGCGTTGTGGATATGTGGTGGTTATTTTTATAGATGAACGGTCAGTGCCATCATGGTGCTGGCAGCTGTAAACAACGCAATTATCCAGCCCATCGTCCATGGCGTGCCGTCACTGAACAGAGTGAGAAGAAGTGAAGAGATGATGCGATCCTGAAGAAGGGGATAACCAACTGATAGAAATGCAGAAAGCAGACGTCAGTGAACGTCTGCTTCCCTAAAATATGGCTCCTCTGACTGGACTCGAACCAGTGACATACGGATTAACAGTCCGCCGTTCTACCGACTGAACTACAGAGGAATCGTGTGAACGAGGCGAATATTAGCGATGCCGCTCAGCGTTGTCAAAGCCTGAATAGATAAATGCGATCGTTTGCTGAAATATTCCCCATTTCGCCGCTTATTCAGACGCAACCGGTTGTTTTATGCACTTTTCGCGTTCGGGGCGCGGGTATTTCCACAACCAGCGGCCGGTGACCATACGCCAGTAAAATAACGCAGCGCGTACGGCCCAGTCGAAGAACATACCTAACCAAACGCCGACAACTCCCCATCCTAATACAATACCCAGGGTGTAACCCGCGACTACGCGGCAGCCCCACATGCCCAGCATCGATACCCACATAGCAAAACGTGCATCTCGCGCACCTTTAAAGCCTGCTGGTAACACCCAGGAGGCTGCCCATATCGGCATAAATGCTGCGTTGAGCCAAATCAGGATGACTATGACCTCTTTTACATCCTGATCGTGGGTATAAAATGAGGCCATTACCCCGGCGAAAGGAGCGGTTAACCAGGCAATTGCCGTCAGGCCGATCGTCGACAGCCAAAATACATGCCGTAGCTGGATTTCAGCCTGGGCAATCTGGCCATTTCCCAGACGCCTGCCGGTAATGATTGTCGACGCGGAACCTAAAGCATTCCCCGGTAAGTTGATAAGCGCGGCGATAGAAAATGCAATAAAGTTCCCGGCGATAACGCTGGTTCCCATGCCTGAAACAAACATCTGCGTCAAAAGTTTACCGCCATTGAACAGCACTGACTCGATACTTGCCGGAATGCCGATCCCCATCACCTCCCAGATAATGGCGAGATTGAGTGGCTTAAAATAGCTTTTGAAGGGAATTCGCAGCGCGGGGTTAAAACCAATCATCAGTACCCAGATGATGGCAATCGCCCCGATGTAGCGCGAAATGGTCAGTCCCAGGCCTGCTCCCACAAATCCCAGACCTTGCCAGGAAAAGATCCCGTAAATCAGGATGCTACTGATGATGATATTCAGGATGTTCATGCCGCCGTTAATCAACAACGGTATTTTTGTATTTCCGGCTCCACGTAGTGCGCCACTGCCAATCAGCGCAATGGCTGCTGCCGGGTAGCTGAGCACCGTCAGCTCCAGATAGGTGAGTGCCAAAGCTTTAACGTCTGGCGTTGCTTCACCTGCGACAACGTCAATAATCTGTTGACCAAAATAGTGAATGACCGCTGCCAGAACGGTAGCAAAAATTGTCATGATCACCAGTGATTGTCTGGCCGCGGCTCTGGCCCGTCGACGATCTCGTTTCCCGAGGCTAAATGCTACAACCACGGTGGTGCCCAGATCGATGGCGGCGAAAAATGCCATGATGACCATATTAAAGCTGTCGGCGAGTCCGACACCGGCCATCGCTTCTTTTCCCAACCAGCTGACCAGGAAGGTACTGAGAACACCCATCAATAGCACACAGGTGTTTTCCAGAAAAATGGGGACAGCCAGCGGAGTGATTTCGCGCCAAAAGAGAACCTTATAACTCTTGCGTTTGGCATACCAGGGCGTGCGGGAAGCGACCTGGCGTAAGGCAGCGGAGACGTTCAAAGTGGACCTTAACGAAGAAAGTTGAAACCTCATTTCAAATGATGAGGGAGAATCAAAAAAGCTGCAAAGTTTTTTCTATTTAAAATGTCTGTAAATGCAACAAACTGTCGAGAGAAGCATCAATTGATTCGCATTCGAGGAAATGGGGTTTGACAAAATTTTTTTCGCCGCTAAGATAAGCCTCCACAACGATTCCTCTGTAGTTCAGTCGGTAGAACGGCGGACTGTTAATCCGTATGTCACTGGTTCGAGTCCAGTCAGAGGAGCCATATTTAAGAAGCCTGCTTAGGAAACTAAGCAGGCTTTTTGCTTTTTGTTTCAAACCTGATCGAGCGAACCTACACCGGAATCTTAGGCCGGGAAATCCCCATGCTGACGCGCAACCAACGTCAGAATGGAATACAGCGCCACCGCCTGCTGGTGCTGATTAAAGATCTCCACTGACCACTCCACCACGCCGGTCGCTTTTTCTTCGGCATTGCGCTGACGTTTCACCGTTTTGCGTTTGCAGGTTAAACGCACCTGGATAGTGTCGCCCGGCTTAACCGGCTCGATAAAGCGCAGGTTTTCCATGCCATAGTTAGCAATCACCGGACCGACGCCCGCGTCGACAAACAGACCGGCTGCGGCGGAAATCAGGAAGTAACCGTGCACCACACGCTCGCCGAAAATGGAATCGGCTGCTGCAATCTTGTCCATATGGGCGTAGAAGTGGTCACCGCTGAGGCAGGCAAAGTTAACGATATCCGCTTCGGTCAGTGTACGACGTGGCGTCAGCAGGCTGTCGCCCGGCTGGATCTCTTCGAAGTATTTACGGAACGGGTGAATACGATCTTCCTCCACCCGAGCGCCACGCACCCACTGTTGGCTTACCGCCGCGAGCATGGTTGGGCTGCCCTGAATGGCGGTGCGTTGCATGTAGTGTTTCACCGCGCGCAGACCACCCAGCTCTTCACCGCCGCCTGCACGTCCAGGCCCGCCGTGGACCAGCTGTGGCAGCGGAGAGCCGTGACCGGTCGATTCCGCCGAGGACTCTTCGTTCAGCACCTGAATACGCCCGTGGGCGCGGGCCGCACCGAGGACAAACTCTCGCGCCAGTTCGCCGCTTGCCGTCACCAGTGTTCCTGCCAGACTGCCTTCACCGGCGCGCGCCAGCGTCATGGCATGCTCGGTATTTTGATACGGCATCAGCGTGGCGACCGGACCAAAGGCTTCAATTGCATGTACCGCGGCAATTTCATCCGGCTGCGGACAAAACAGCAGCGTTGGCGGGAAGAAAGCCCCAGCCGTGCTCAGATCTGCTTTTCCACCCAGCAGCACCTCACACCCGGCTTCAACCAGACGATTCACATTATCCTGCACGTCCTGACGCTGATCGTTATTCACCAGCGACCCCATCTTCACGCCTTCCTGCGCCGGATCGCCCACTACCACTTTTTGCAGACGGGTAATCAGCGCCTCGCTGACCGCTTTCACCTGCGCCTGTGGCACGATAATGCGGCGGATAGCGGTACATTTCTGCCCGGCTTTGGTCGTCATCTCGCGCACTACTTCACGTACAAACAATGCAAACTCAGGCTGTTCTGGGGTGACGTCATCACCCAGCACGCAGCAGTTGAGTGAATCCGCTTCCATGGTGAAAGGAACCGATTTAGCCACCAGATTGGGGTGCACGCGCAACTGTTGCCCGGTATGAGCAGAACCGGTAAAGGTCACCACATCCTGGCTGTCGAGGTGATCGAGCAGGTCACCCGCGCCGCCGCAGATAAGGCTAATTGCGCCGTTCGGTACCAGGCCACTGTCGATAATCGCTTTCACCATTGCCTGAGTGAGCTGCGCGGTGGCGGTTGCAGGTTTGATAATGGCTGGCATCCCGGCAAGCCAGGTTGGCGCCAGCTTCTCCAGCATACCCCAGCAGGGGAAGTTAAAGGCGTTGATATGCACCGCAACACCGGATTTGGAGGTCAGCACGTGGCGTGCGGCAAAACCGCCCTGTTTGGACAGCGGGATCAGTTCGTCTTCCGGCCACAGCGTATCGTCCGGCAGCTCGCGGCCACCGAGACTGGCATAAGTGAAAAGCGTGCCAATGCCGCCTTCGATATCGACCCAGCTGTCACCGCGCGTTGCTCCGGTTTGCGCGGATATGGCATAGAAATCGGCTTTCAGTTCCATTAAATGCTTCGCCACCGCTTTTAGCATCGCGCTGCGCTCAATAAAACTCATTGCCTGTAACGCTTTGCCGCCGTGCTCAATAGCAAAGCGGCGCGCTTGCGCCATATCCAGTCCAACGCTTGTCACTTCCCAAAGCGCTTCACCGGTAAGGGCGTGGTGGATGGTGCGGGTGCGGCCCCGGCCTGTCTGCCAGGCACCGGATAAATAACTGGCTAACTGCTGCATCGTTAATCTCCAGATGTGTTCCGTAATATCTCTTTAAATAGTTCTTTTATGAATCACAAAATGCAAGCGAGATTTTAATAATTTATTAACAATGCGATCGCGAACACTTTACCTTAATTGGTTATCTATCTGTTATTAAAGGATAAACAAAAACCATTTGCGACAAGCATCGCAAAACCAGCAAACAAAATTTGTGGTTTTATTTAACCAAGATGTAACTTTTATAAAACAAAGTGATTCACAAATATTGATTTGTTGAAATTATCGGAATCATAAGGTGATGACGTGACAGAAGAACAACGCTTTGACCAGCGCATCGCGCAGGAAACGGCCATCGAGCCGCAGGACTGGATGCCGGACGCATACCGTAAGACGCTGATCCGCCAGATTGGCCAGCATGCGCACTCGGAAATTGTCGGCATGTTGCCGGAAGGCAACTGGATAACCCGCGCACCCACGCTGCGGCGTAAGGCCATTCTGCTCGCAAAAGTACAGGACGAGGCCGGACACGGTCTGTACCTCTACAGCGCGGCGGAAACACTGGGCTGCGCGCGTGAAGATCTGTACCAGAAGATGCTCGACGGCCAGATGAAATACTCCTCCATCTTCAACTACCCAACCCTGAGCTGGGCGGATATCGGTGTGATCGGCTGGCTGGTCGATGGCGCGGCGATTGTTAACCAGGTGGCGCTGTGTCGTACCTCCTACGGCCCGTATGCCAGGGCGATGGTCAAAATCTGCAAAGAAGAGAGCTTCCATCAGCGTCAGGGCTTCGAAGCGTGTATGGCGCTGGCTACTGGTAGCGAGGAACAGCGTCAGATGCTGCAGGACGCCATCAACCGTTTCTGGTGGCCTGCGTTGATGATGTTTGGCCCGAACGACGACAACTCACCGAACAGTGCCCGCAGCATGGCGTGGAAAATCAAACTGCACTCCAACGACGAACTGCGTCAGCGCTTTGTTGATAACACGGTCCCGCAGGTAGAAATCCTCGGTATGACCGTGCCGGACGCCGACCTACAGCTTGATGAAGCGACGGGGAAATATCGATTCGGTGAGATCGACTGGCAGGAATTTAATGAGGTCATCAACGGTCGTGGTGTCTGCAACCACGAACGTCTGGGCGCAAAGCGTAAGGCCTGGGAAGAAGGGGCATGGGTGCGCGAGGCCGCACTGGCGCACGCCGAAAAGCAACAGGCCCGCGACGCGGCGTAAGGAGAGAGTCATGAGCAAAACATACTGGCCGTTATACGAAGTTTTTGTCCGCAGCAAACAGGGGTTATCACACCGTCACGTTGGCAGTCTGCATGCCGCCGATGACCAGATGGCGCTGGAAAATGCACGCGATGCCTATACACGCCGCAGCGAAGGCTGCTCCATCTGGGTGGTGAAAGCCAGCGAAATTGTTGCGTCACAGCCGGAAGAACGCGGTGAATTCTTTGACCCGGCGGAGAGCAAAGTCTATCGCCATCCCACGTTCTACACCGTGCCGGACGGCATGGAACATATGTGAGGCAACGATGAATAACCTGAATCCCGTTGCAACCTATGCCCTGCGTCTGGGCGATAACGGCCTGGTGCTGGCTCAGCGTCTGGGTGCCTGGTGCGGTTATGCGCCGGAGCTGGAAATTGATCTGGCGCTGGCTAATATCGGCCTCGACCTGCTGGGGCAGGCGCGCAACTTCCTCAGCTACGCCGCCGAACTGGCGGGTAAAGGCGACGAAGACACGCTGGCTTTTGGTCGTGACGAGCGTCAGTTCCGCAATCTGTTGCTGGTGGAACAGCCTAACGGCAACTTTGCCGACACGATCGCTCGCCAGTTCTTTATCGACGTCTGGCATGTGGCGCTGTTCACTCATTTGGTTAACAGCCGCGATAAGCAGATTGCGGCTATCGCTGCCAAAGGACTGAAAGAAGTGCGTTATCACCTGCGCTTCAGCCGCGGCTGGCTGGAGCGACTGGGGAATGGTACTGACTACTCCGCGCAACTGATGCAGAAGGCGGTGGACAATCTGTGGCGTTACACCGGCGAATTGTTCCTTGCCGACGAACTGGAGATCGCTCTGGCCAGGCAGGGCATTGCCGTCGATCCGCGCGAACTGCAAACCGAATGGCAGACGACGGTACACACTGCGCTGATTGATTCTGGTTTACACGTTCCGCAAGAGGCGGCGTTTCGCAACGGCGGTAAGCAGGGGCTACACAGCGAACATCTCGGGCCGATGTTGGCCGAGATGCAGTACTTGCAGCGTGCGTATCCTGGTCAGCAGTGGTAGCAGGGGGTGGCTATGCAACGTCTTACCGCGGTCGCACCGCCAGAGGTGCACACCGTTTGGGGGCTGTTAAGTGCGATTTCCGATCCGGAAGTGCCGGTGCTGACCATCACCGATCTCGGCATGGTACGCAGCGTTGAGCGCTGCGGCGACGGCTGGGTAATCGGCTTTACGCCGACATACTCCGGCTGCCCGGCCACCGAGCATCTACTGGGTGAAATTCGCATGATGATGGCGGAGCACGGCTATACGCCAGTACATATCGTCTTGCAGCTTGACCCACCGTGGACCACTGACTGGATGAGCCCGGACGCCCGCGAACGCCTGCGCCAGTATGGTATCAGCCCGCCGCAGGCCCACGCCTGCCATGCCGAAATGCCAACTGACGTACAGTGCCCGCGCTGCGCCAGCACCCATACCTCGCTGATTAGCGAATTCGGATCCACGGCCTGTAAAGCGTTGTATCGCTGCGACAGCTGCCGTGAACCCTTTGATTACTTTAAATGTATTTGAGGTTGCGATGACAACATTTCATTCGCTTACCGTGGCCAACGTCGAAGCGGAAACGCGCGATGCGGTGACCATCACTTTCACCATTCCTGACGCGCTGCGTAATGACTACGCCTTTCGACCGGGCCAGCATTTGACGCTGAAAGCTCACCTCGGTGGAGAAGAGCTGCGTCGGTGTTACTCCATTTGTCGCAGCCGCTCGCCGTCGGAAATTAGCGTCGCGGTTAAAGCTATTGACGGTGGGCGTTTCTCCCGCTATGCCCAGCAGGATATCCAGCAGGGTATGGCGCTGGAAGTGATGGTGCCGCAGGGGCACTTCGGCTACCAGCCGCAGGCCGAGCGCGAAGCCGAATATCTGGCGATTGCCGCCGGGTCCGGCATTACGCCGATGATGGCGATTATTGAAGCGACGCTGACGACCGAACCGGCCAGCCAGTTCACCCTGATCTACGGCAACCGCAGCAGCCACAGCATGATGTTCCGTCAGGCGCTGGCCGATCTGAAAGACCGCTATCCGCAGCGTTTACAGGTGGTGCACCTGTTCAGTCAGGAGTCGATGGACAGCGATCTGCTACAGGGTCGTATCGACGGCGACAAACTGCGTGCGCTGGGCAAAAACCTGCTCGATTTCAGCCGCTTTGACGACGCCTTTATCTGTGGCCCATCGGCAATGATGGATGAAGCCGAAGTGGCACTGCGCGAACTGGGCATAGCGGAAAAATCCATTCACCTTGAGCGTTTCAATACGCCGGGGACCAGCGTGAAACGCGCCACCGGCGTGCAGGCGGAAGGCCGCACGGTCACCCTTCGTCAGGATGGGCGCGATCGCCTGATTTCACTGAGTGCGGAAGATGACAGCATTCTCGACGCCGCGTTGCGCCAGGGCGCTGACCTGCCGTTCGCCTGTAAAGGCGGCGTGTGCGCCACCTGCAAATGCAAGGTGGTCAGCGGCGAGGTGGCGATGGCCGCCAACTACAGCCTTGAAGCCGATGAACTGGCGGCGGGCTATGTGCTGAGCTGCCAGGCGCTGCCAACCAGCGGTGACGTAGTGGTCGACTTCGATGCGCGGGGGATGGCATGAGCGAACTGCTGATTTCCCGTCACGACCGTGTACTGCAACTGACCCTGAACCGTCCGCAGGCGCGTAACGCCCTGAACAATGCGCTGCTAACGCAGATTGCTGATGCGCTGGAAAGCGCGGCGGCGGACGCCAGCATCAGCGTTTGCGTGATTGGCGGCAACCCGCGCTATTTCGCCGCCGGGGCCGATCTTAATGAAATGGCGGAAAAAGATCTGCCCGCCACTTTCGACGATATTCGTCCTCGCCTGTGGGCACGTATTGATGCCTTCAACAAGCCGTTGATCGCGGTGGTTAACGGTTACGCGCTGGGAGCCGGGTGCGAGCTGGCTCTGCTGTGCGACCTGGTGATTGCCGGGGATAACGCCCGCTTTGGTCTGCCGGAGATTACTCTCGGCACCATGCCAGGGGCGGGCGGTACGCAGCGGCTTATCCGTTGTGTTGGCAAAGCGCTGGCCAGCCGAATGGTGCTGAGCGGTGAAAGTATTGATGCAGAACGAGCACAATGGGCCGGGCTGGTGAGTGACATTCACCCGGCGAACCTCTCCGATGAATACGCGCTCAAGCTGGCGGCGACCATCGCCCGTCACTCACCGCTGGCGCTGCGGGCGGCAAAACAGTCTCTACGCGCTGCGCAAGAAGTGGGTCTCCAGGCCGGTCTGGTGCAGGAACGTCAGCTGTTTACGCTGCTGAGCGGCACCGAAGATCGTTGTGAAGGCGTCAGCGCCTTTTTAGAAAAACGCACACCGGAATTTAAAGGACGCTAATCGTGGACGCATTTATTCTCAGCGAAGTGGAGCAGGGCGTGATGACTATCACCCTGAACCGACCGGACCGACTCAACAGCTTTAACGACGTGATGCACCAGCAGCTTGCCGACTGCCTGAAACAGGCCGAGCGCGACGACACCATTCGTTGCCTGCTGATCACCGGCGCCGGACGCGGATTTTGCGCCGGACAGGATCTGAACGACCGTAACGTTGACCCGAGCGGCCCCGCGCCGGATCTGGGCATGTCGGTGGAACGCTTCTACAACCCGCTGGTGCGCCGCTTAGCCGCGCTGCCGAAGCCGGTTATCTGCGCCGTCAACGGCGTTGCCGCTGGTGCTGGTGCCACGCTGGCAATGGGCTGCGACATCGTCCTCGCCGCGCGCTCGGCGAAGTTTGTCATGGCCTTCAGCAAGCTCGGTCTGGTGCCGGACTGCGGCGGAAGCTGGGTGCTGCCGCGCGTAGTCGGTCGCGCTCGCGCCGTGGGTTTGCTGATGCTTGGCGATAACCTCAGCGCCGAACAGGCCGCGCAGTGGGGCATGATCTGGCAAGTGGTCGACGATGCCGAGTTGAAAGATACCGCGTTGACCATGGCGCGCCATTTCGCGACGCAGCCGACCTATGGCCTGGGGCTGATTAAGAAAGCCTTGCAGCTTTCCGAAACCAACACGCTGGATCAGCAGCTTGAGCTTGAGCGCGACTACCAGCGCATGGCCGGTCGCAGCGACGACTATCGCGAAGGGGTCAGCGCCTTCCTCGCCAAACGTCCACCACAGTTCAGCGGGAAATAAGCCATGACGCAAACTCTTCACCGCGTTGCCGTGATCGGCGGCGGAACAATGGGTGCAGGCATTGCCGAGGTGGCTGCCAGCGCCGGACATTCGGTCCTGCTGTATGACATTTCCGCTGAGGCGATTACTCGCGCCATTCAGGGTATTCGCCAGCGACTCGACGTTCGTGTTGGTCGTGGAAAAATCAGTGCGGAACAGGCTAGTGAGCTGCTGGCACGGATCGCCCCCGCGACTGAACTGAATCAGCTTGCCGATGCACAACTGGTGATTGAAGCCGCTTCCGAGCAGCTGGAAATTAAAAAAGCGCTGTTTAGTCAGTTGGCGGAGATCTGTTTGCCGTCAACGCTGCTAACCAGTAATACCTCGTCGATCTCAATTACCGCGATTGCGGCGGGCATTAAACACCCAGAACGCGTGGCTGGGCTGCATTTCTTTAACCCGGCACCGGTGATGAAACTGGTGGAAGTGGTGAGCGGGCTTGCCACCTCAACGGAAGTGGTCGAGCAGCTTTGCCAGTGCGTGACTGCCTGGGGCAAGCAGCCGGTGCGCTGCCGCTCAACGCCGGGTTTTATTGTCAACCGCGTGGCGCGTCCGTACTACGCTGAAGCCTGGCGCGCGTTGGAAGAACAGGTTGCGTCAGCGGAAGTGATTGATGCGGCGCTGCGTGACGGCGGCGGCTTCCCGATGGGACCGCTGGCGCTGACCGACTTGATTGGTCAGGACGTCAACTTTGCCGTGACCTGTTCGGTGTTTGACGCCTTCTGGCAGGACCGCCGTTTTCTACCGTCTTTGCTGCAACAGGAGCTCGCTCTGGCGGGGCGTCTGGGCAAGAAGAGTGGCCACGGCGTCTATTGCTGGCCTGCTGAGGTATCGCCTGAACTGGCTGTTGCAGCGGTAGCGCCTGAAAATGCAGCAAAAAATATCAAGCGTGACGTTGTCACTGAACTGGATGATGTGCTGCTCCTTGAAACTACCGGTGAAACCGCGCTGGCCTTAAGCGCGCAGCACCAGCGCCCGGTGGTGGTGTATGACCATGCTGCGGGCGACACCGTCGTTCTGGCAAGCGCACCAACCAACCCGGCTTCAGCCACCGACAAAGCGGTGTACTACTTCCAGCAGCAGGGCAAAAAAGTGCTGCGTATTGCCGACTATCCAGGGCTGCTGGTATGGCGCACGGTAGCGATGCTGGCGAACGAAGCGCTGGATGCGCTGCAAAAAGGAGTCGCCAGCGCCGAGGATATCGATACCGCCATGCGCTTGGGGGTCAACTACCCGCACGGGCCGCTGGCCTGGGGCGAATCGCTCGGCTGGGGACGTGTGCTGCGTCTGCTGGAAAATCTACAACAGCACTACGGCGAAGAACGCTATCGCCCGAGTGCGCTGCTGCGCCAGAAAGCGCTGATGGAGATGCGTCATGAGTAATGAAGCCTGGCGCAACGCCCGCGCCATGTATGTGAAAGACACCTGCGCGCAGGCGCTGGGGATTGAAATTATTGAGATGGACGACGGTTATTCGCAGATGACCATGACCGTGTCGCCGTCGCAGCTGAATGGACATCAGACCTGTCACGGTGGGCAACTGTTCTCGCTGGCGGATACCGCCTTTGCTTACGCCTGCAACAGTCAGGGACTGGCAGCAGTAGCCTCAGCGGCCAGTATCGACTTTCTGCGTCCGGCTTTTGCAGGTGACAAACTGACCGCCACCGCGCGGGTTAAGCAGCAAGGCAAACTCACTGGCGTTTACGACATTGAAATTGCCAATCAGCAACACAAAACCGTGGCTCTGTTTCGCGGCAAATCCCACCGCATCGGTGGCACGATTACAGGAGAAGTCTAATGCGTGACGCATTTATTTGTGACGGTATTCGTACCCCGATTGGTCGCTACGGCGGGGCGCTGGCAGGCGTGCGTGCCGACGATCTGGCGGCCATCCCGTTGCGTGAATTACTCAACCGCAACCCACGCCTGGATCCCAGCGCTATTGACGATGTGATCTTCGGTTGCGCCAACCAGGCGGGCGAGGATAACCGCAACGTGGCGCATATGGCGACCTTGCTGGCGGGGTATCCGCACAGCGTTGCCGGCACGACCATCAACCGTCTGTGCGGCTCCGGGCTTGATGCGATCGGCTTCGCTGCTCGCACGATCAAAGCCGGTGATGCCGACCTGCTGATCGCTGGTGGTGTTGAGTCAATGTCACGCGCGCCGTTTGTAATGGGCAAAGCGACCGTGCCGTTTCAGCGTCAGGCAGAGATGTTTGATACCACCATTGGCTGGCGTTTTGTGAACCCGCTCATGCAGCAACAATTCGGAACTGACAGCATGCCGGAAACGGCGGAGAATGTAGCTGAATTGTTAAATATAAGCCGAGAGGACCAGGACGCCTTTGCGTATCGCAGCCAGCAGCGCACGGCGAAAGCCCAGCGTGACGGCATTCTGGCGCAGGAAATTGTACCGGTACAAATCATTGGCAAGAAAGGGGCAGTTAGCGCAGTACGTGAAGATGAACATCCGCGTGCAGAAACCACGCTGGAGCAACTCGCACAACTGAAAACACCGTTTCGTAAGAACGGCGTGGTCACCGCAGGCAATGCCTCTGGGGTGAACGACGGGGCGGCAGCGCTGATTATCGCAAGCCAGCAGCAGGCCGCAGCGCAGGGTTTAACGCCGCGTGCACGCATTGTCGCGATGGCGACGGCGGGCGTGGAGCCGAAGTTTATGGGGCTTGGGCCAGTTCCTGCGGTACGAAAAGTGCTGGAGCGCGCCGGGCTGAATATCAACGATATGGATGTGATTGAGCTGAATGAAGCCTTTGCCGCCCAGGCGTTGGGTGTGATGAGACAGCTTGGACTGGCAGATGACGCAGAACACGTGAATCCCAATGGGGGGGCTATCGCTTTAGGTCACCCGCTGGGGATGAGCGGTGTGCGGTTAGCGCTGGCTGCAACGCTGGAGCTGGAACGACGCAATGGACGTTATGCGCTGTGTACGATGTGTATTGGCGTGGGTCAGGGCATTGCCATGATCCTTGAGCGAGTGTGAGCTAATTGACCTGCGAGTGCCCTACAAAATGACAACGACAACAACAAAATTAGATCCGATTGAAACCGCATCGCGTGACGAATTACAGGCTTTGCAAACCGAGCGCCTGAAATGGACGTTAAAACACGCCTATGAAAATGTCCCGATGTACCGCCGTAAGTTCGACGCGGCGGGGGTTCACCCGGATGATTTCCGTGAGCTGAGCGATCTGAGCAAGTTTCCCTGCACCACCAAGCAGGACCTGCGTGACAACTATCCCTTCGACACCTTCGCGGTACCGATGGAGCAGGTGGTGCGTATCCATGCATCATCCGGCACCACGGGTAAACCGACGGTGGTGGGCTATACGCAAAATGATATCGATACCTGGGCTAACATCGTCGCCCGCTCGCTGCGTGCCGCAGGCGGTACCGCGAAAGATAAAATCCACGTCGCTTATGGCTATGGCCTTTTCACCGGCGGACTGGGCGCGCACTACGGCGCGGAACGCCTGGGGGCAACGGTTATCCCGATGTCCGGCGGTCAAACCGAGAAACAGGCGCAGCTGATTCGCGATTTCAAACCTGACATGATTATGGTTACGCCATCCTACTGTCTGAACCTGATTGAAGAGCTGGAGCGCCAGATGGGCGGTGACGCGCGGGGTTGTTCGCTGCGTACCGGTGTCTTTGGCGCAGAGCCGTGGACAACGGGGATGCGCGCGGAGATCGAACGTCGCCTGGGTATTACGGCGCTGGATATTTATGGCCTCTCGGAAGTGATGGGGCCGGGCGTGGCGATGGAGTGCATCGAAACGAGTGATGGTCCGACAATATGGGAGGATCATTTCTTCCCGGAAGTGGTCAATCCGGATGACGGTACGCCACTGGCCGACGGCGAGCACGGCGAACTGCTGTTCACCACGCTGACGAAAGAAGCGCTACCGGTCATTCGTTATCGTACCCGCGACCTGACGCGCCTGCTGCCGGGTACCGCGCGCACGATGCGTCGTATGGATCGCATTAGCGGGCGCAGCGACGATATGCTGATTATTCGCGGCGTCAACGTCTTCCCATCGCAGGTGGAAGAAGAGATCCTCAAGATTGAACATCTGGCTCCACATTACCAGTTGGAAGTGGATCGCCGAGGGCATCTTGATTCGCTTTCGGTACGCGTGGAGCTTAAAGAGAGTAGCCTGGTGCTAAGCCATGAGCAGCGCTGCCAGATTTGCCATCATTTGCGTCATCGTATTAAGTCGATGGTCGGTATTTCAACGGACGTAAGCATTGTTAACTGCGGCAGCATCCCGCGCTCAGAAGGAAAGGCGTGCCGGGTGTTCGACCTGCGCAAAGTTGCCGCCAACGGTTAAGACTCGTAGGCCTGATAAGCGCAGCGCCATCAGGCGAGAGCGCACAAGTTACCGGATGGCGGCGTTGCCTTATCCGACCTACAAATTCCTGCCATATCGCGGAAATTATCCTGTGCTATGATTCAAAAAGGAAAAAAAAGACAACAGTATGAATCATATGGAAAAACTCGATAGTTTTATTCAGCAGGCGGTAACCGCAATGCCGGTCAGCGGCACCTCTCTTATCGCCTCGCTTTACGGGGACTGTTTATCGCAACGCGGTGGAGAAGTCTGGCTCGGTAGCGTTGCCGCGCTGCTGGAAGGGCTTGGCTTCGGTGAGCGTTTTGTACGTACCGCGCTGTTTCGCCTTAATAAAGAAGAATGGCTGGACGTAGTACGTATCGGCCGCCGCAGTTTCTACCGCCTGAGTGATAAAGGGCTACGCTTGACGCGCCGCGCCGAGAGCAAAATCTACCGTGCCAGCGCCCCTGAGTGGGACGGTACCTGGCTGCTGCTGCTGTCGGAGGGGCTGGAGAAAAATACCCTGGCCGAAGTTAAAAAGCAGCTGTTATGGCAAGGTTTTGGCGTACTGGCGCCGAGTCTGCTGGCGTCGCCATCGCAAAAGCTGGCGGACGTACAGTCGCTGCTTCATGAAGCTGGGGTAGCGGAAAACGTCATCGTTTTTGAGGCGCATTCGCCGTTGGCACTCTCCCGCGCTGCGCTGCGTGAGCGGGTAGAAGTGTGCTGGCACTTAACCGAACAAAATGCCATGTACGAGGCGTTTATCATGCTGTTCCGTCCGTTGTTACCGCTACTGCGTGACGCCGGGCCGGACGAACTTACGCCAGAGCGCTGCTTCCAGATCCGCCTGTTGCTCATTCACTTCTATCGTCGGGTTGTGCTCAAAGATCCGCTGCTGCCGGAAGAATTGTTGCCTGCTCACTGGCTGGGTCAGACGGCGCGTCAGCTGTGCATTAATATTTATCAACGTGTTGCGCCCGGCGCCCAGGTTTTTGTCAGCGAAAAAGGCGAGAGCTCGGTGGGGGAACTGCCCGCGCCGGGGCCGCTCTATTATCAACGCTTCGGCGGATTAGCCGAGGTGTAACAGGAGAAGCCATGCCGATTTACCAGATTGACGGGATGATCCCGGTAGTTCCTGCAGAAAGCTATGTTCACCCAACCGCAGTGCTGATTGGCGATGTCATTCTCGGCAAAAGTGTTTATGTTGGTCCCAACGCCAGCCTGCGCGGAGATTTTGGGCGTATCGTGGTTAAAGATGGGGCGAATATCCAGGATAACTGCGTGATGCACGGATTTCCCGGCCAGGATACGGTAGTGGAAGAGGACGGACATATCGGCCACGGCGCGATTCTGCATGGCTGTGTGATTGGGCGTAACGCGCTGGTCGGCATGAGCGCGGTGATTATCGATGGCGCGACCATCGGTGAAAACAGTATCGTTGGTGCTTCGGCGTTTGTGAAAGCGCGCGCTGAGATGCCCGCCAACCATCTGATTGTCGGCAGCCCGGCAAAAGCGATTCGCATGTTAACTGAGCAGGAACTGGTGTGGAAAAAACAGGGCACTCGCGAGTATCAGGTGCTGGTGGAGCGCTGTCAGCAGACGCTTGCAGAAGTGAAGCCGCTGACTGCGGTAGAACCCGACAGAAAGCGGCTGGAGTTTGATGAGAATTTGCAACCTAAGTCAGCGAGTTAGCGATTCTACGCAATACCCGGTGTCAGAACTGATAGCTGGCGGTAACACTGACGTTACGCGGCTCACCATAAACGATAGAACCGTCGATATTCGTGTCGTAGGTTTTATCGAACAGGTTATTAAGGTTACCCTGCACTGAGAAGTTTTTTGTTACCTGGTAGCGGGTGAACAAATCTACCAGGGCGTAGCTTCCTTGTTCCGCGCGGAATGTGCCATAAGGCGTGACCGTATCGCTGTAAACACGGTTCTGCCAGTTAACTCCACCGCCGACGGTCAGTTCCGGCATGGCTGGCTGGCGATAACGGGTAAACAGTTTTACCGTGGTCCGCGGCAGGTTTGGGTTTACTGCATTGCCTTCGTTGTCTTCTGCAACATAGCGTGTCGCACCAAACGTCATCTGCCAGTTATCAGTGATCGCACCGTTAATCTCGAATTCGACCCCTTTGCTGACCGTACCATCCATCGCTTTAAAGGCCGTGTCGCCATTGCTACCGGCGATTGGCACGCCGGTTGATTGCGCTACGTTATCCTGTTCAATGCGGAACACCGCGAGCGTGGTGGTTAAACGGCTGTTCATCCAGTCGGACTTCAGGCCAAGCTCATAGTTGTTGCCGGTGATCGGAGAGAGATATTTACCGGAACTGTCGCGCTTGTTCTGCGGCTGGAAGATTGAGGTATAGCTGGCGTAGGTAGACCAGTTATCGTCAATGTCATAGACCAGACCCGCATACGGCGTGGTGTGGTTTTGCTCCATGCTGTAGGTCAGGGTGTCGATACGCCAGTTGGTGTAACGTGCGCCAACAATCAAATGCAGTGGGTCGGCCAGCGAAATACGCGTTGCGGCGTACAGCGATTTCATGTGCGTGGTATCGTCCTGAGCCAATGACTGCGGGTTCCAGTTGGTTTCCGGGAAGTTACCATCGTAGGTATAGAAGCTGCCGATTTCGTTGGGGAAAACGTTCGCCCACGAGCTTTCATAACGGTTATTCTGTTTACTGTAGCTGCCGCCCAACATCAGATTATGCTGGCGACCAAACAGATCATAACCGCCGTCGGCGAATAGATCGACAGCATCCACTTTACGTTTGCCGCTGTTCCAGCCGGTTCCTCCGACGTAGTCATATCCTGGACCATAGTTACCATATGGGCCAATCAGCGTGCCGTCGGCCTTATTAACATAGGCATCGACGTACATCATTTTACTGTCGAACTTGACCTCGGAGTGGGTGGCGTTCATGGTCGCCTGCCAGGTATCGGCAAAACGTTGTTTGATGGTGACAAACACTTTGTTGAAGTCTTTATCGTTGTAAGCCCAGTCCGGCGCAGTGCTACGCGAGCGGTCGTAGCTGTTTTTACTGCCATCGGTATTCCAGCGCGGCAATCCACCCCAGGTTGGGCTGTTGATATCAATGCGCTGATATTCATAGCCCGCAGACAGGCTGGTGGTGTCACCCAAATCGGCATCGACAATCCCGGAGAAGAACATTTTTTCGCTATTGTAGCGATCAAGCCAGGAGTCGTTATTCTGGTAACCCGCCACGATGCGGCCGCGCACGTTGCCGTCTGCTGTAAGCGGGCTTTGCAGATCGGTCACATAGCGTTGTTTGTTCCAGCTGCCATATTCCGCTGAAACATTACCGGTGAACTCGCGGCTGGTGGCATGCTTACGGATCATGTTAATGGAGGCTGAAGGGTTACCCGTCCCGGTCATTAGCCCGTTTGCGCCACGGACCACTTCGACACGCTCAAAAAGGGCGGTGTCAGAAAGGGCGTCACCGAGATTCCAGCGGGATTCAAAATAGGTCGGGATCCCATCGACCATATAGTTATCAATCTGAAATCCGCGCGAGTAATAGCTGCTGCGATCTGAATCCGCCTGGCTTTTGCTTATCCCCAACGTGTTATCCATCACATCGCCCAGCGTTTGCAACTGCTGATCTTCCATGCGCTGCTGGCTGACAATGCTGACCGATTGCGGAATATCGCGCTGCGTCATTTGCATTTTTGTGCCAGCGGTCGTCGATTTAACGCTGTAATCCTGCTCCTCACTTGATGCGGATGGAGCAGAACCCTCCACGATCACTGTCTCTTCTGCAGGGGCTGCGAGGCTGGTGGAAGGTAAAAGGGCTAGCGTGACGCATGCTGCCAGCAAAGAAGGGGCAAGCCCCGGTTGGCGTTGAACATTCCCGTTGAGTGTTGTGAAAGACATCGAAAAGTCCTTGATAATTATTAATATTAAGTTCGAATCACCGGTAGTGTGATGAACCCTTTGGTTGTAAATTATTAAGTGCGCATGTAAATACAAATGCGAAATATACGCATTAGCACTCAATGTGTAAACAGATGCTACGGCATAAATGAAATATTGTTTCAGTACTATGCTTGAGCAATAGCGCAGGGAAATGGTTATAAGAGCAGCACTGACTGGGGTTTTCGCTTAAAAAATCGAGGGTTAAAGTTGAAAGAGCGTGAGTAACTCGCTCATACTCTATACTCGCAGAGTTACCCGGCGTAGCATGGCAAAACGCTTGGGCTGTTAATGAAAAAGGAAAACGTCGTGGCAGAAGAAACTATATTCAGCAAAATTATTCGTCGTGAGATTCCGTCGGATATCGTATACCAGGATGAACTGGTCACTGCGTTTCGTGATATTTCCCCTCAGGCACCAACGCATATCCTGATCATTCCTAACATTCTGATCCCCACTGTCAATGATGTGACGGCGGAACATGAACAGGCATTGGGCCGCATGGTCACCGTTGCGGCGAAAATTGCTGAGCAGGAAGGCATTGCTGCAGATGGGTACCGCTTAATCATGAACACCAACCGCCACGGGGGGCAGGAGGTGTATCACATTCATATGCACCTGCTGGGTGGACGTGCGCTTGGCCCAATGCTTGCGCATAAAGGTCTGTAAGCATGACCAGAGGATGCATTGCGCTTTCACTGGGCTTGCTGTTGCTGGCGGGTTGTCGAACACATCCTGAAATCCCGGTAAGTGATGAACAGTCGCTGGTGATGGAATCAACAATTCTGGCGGCGGGTATTACAGCAGAGCAGCCCACGTTAACAACGTCTGATATTCAGGCTTCGGCATCCTCTCGACTCTATAACGAAAGACAAGAACCCGTTACCGTTCATTATCGGTTTTACTGGTATGACGCCAGAGGGCTGGAAATGCACCCTCTGGAAGCGCCACGCAGTGTGACTATTCCGGCTCATTCGTCGGTGACGCTGTACGGCAGCGCCAATTTTCTGGGGGCGCACAAGGTTAGACTTTATCTTTATTTGTAAGGGGTGAATCTTGATGAACAAAATGAATCGCTACGCACTGATTGCCGCGCTGGCGATGTTTCTCTCTGGCTGTGTGGCGCAACGTGAGCCCGCGCCGGTAGAGGAAGTGAAGCCGGTACCGGAACAGCCTGCGCAGCCGCAACAGCCGGTGCCGGTTGTGCCAACGGTGCCAAGCATACCGCAGCAGCCGGGCCCAATTGAGCATGAAGACCAAACGGCGCAGCCTACGCCACGTCAACGTCACTATGACTGGAACGGGGCTATGCAGCCGATGGTCGGCAAAATGCTGCAGGCAGACGGCGTCAAAGCGGGCGGCGTTCTGCTGGTTGATAGCGTGAATAACCGCACCAACGGCTCGTTGAACGCGGGTGAAGCCACCGAAACCTTACGTAATGCGCTGGCGAATAACGGTAAGTTTACGCTGATTTCTGCCCAACAGCTGGCTGTCGCCAAACAGCAGTTAGGTCTGTCGCCGAATGACAGTCTGGGAACGCGCAGTAAAGCGATTGGTATCGCCCGTAACGTTGGCGCGCAGTATGTGCTTTATTCCAGCGCATCAGGCAATGTCAATTCGCCTGCGCTGCAAATGCAATTAATGCTGGTACAAACTGGCGAGATAATCTGGTCAGGTAAAGGTGCCGTTCAGCAACAATAGCAGACTCACGCGCGGCGAAGTGTTGTCGCGCTATTTCCCGCAGTATCATCCCGTCGCAACCAGCCAAACCGGCCTGAGCGGCGGGAGCTGCATCATTGAACACCGTTCCCACCGGCTGGTACTGCGCTGCCATCACGATCCTGACGCGCCGGAATCTCATTTCTTACGCCAATATCATGCGTTAAAACACCTGCCAGAAAGCCTTGCGCCACGTCCTCATTTTTATACGCGTGGGTGGATGGCAGTCGAGTTTTTTCACGGTAAGGTAGAATCCAGATTACCGGACGCCGACGAACTCGCAGGCTTACTGTATCATCTGCACCAGCAACCCCGATTGGGCTGGCGAATCAACCTGCTTCCGCTACTTGAACAGTACTGGCAGTGTGGCGATCCGGCGCGTCGTACACCATGCTGGCTGCGCGCGCTGAAGCGGCTAAGGAAACGAGGTGAGCCTCGACCTTTGCGCCTGGGGCCGCTGCATATGGATGTTCACGGTGACAACATCGTACGTACGGCATCAGGGCTGCGGCTGATTGACTGGGAATACGCCGGAGACGGTGATATTGCCCTGGAGCTGGCGGCAGTATGGGTTAGCGATGAATCCCAGCACCAACAGTTGGTTAGCACCTACGCCCAACGAGCGCACATTGAGCCAGACGTTTTGTGGCGACAGGTCAGACAATGGCAACCCTGGATAATGATGCTGAAGGCGGGGTGGTTTGAGTATCGCTGGCGGCAAACCGGCGATCGACAATTTATCAGGCTGGCCGATGAAACCTGGCGGCAGCTAACAATGAAAGGATAAGGAGAGCAGTGTGGGCCCAGTAATGTTGGATGTCGAAGGGTATGAGCTGGACGCTGAAGAGCGTGAGATTCTGGCACATCCGCTGGTAGGTGGGTTGATCCTCTTTACCCGAAATTATCATGACCCGGAACAGCTGCGTGAATTAGTGCGTCAGATCCGGGCTGCGTCACGTAACCATCTGGTGGTGGCGGTAGATCAGGAAGGCGGACGCGTACAGCGTTTTCGTGAGGGCTTTACCCGCCTGCCTGCGGCTCAATCCTTTGCTGCGTTGCATGGTTTGGAAGAGGGCGGCAAATTGGCTCAGGACGCCGGGTGGTTGATGGCCAGCGAAATGATCGCGATGGACATTGATATCAGCTTTGCACCCGTGCTGGATGTGGGCCATATCAGCGCGGCAATCGGCGAGCGTTCTTACCATGCCGATCCGCTAAAAGCGCTGGCGATGGCGACCCGCTTCATTGACGGGATGCATGCTGCTGGCATGAAAACGACCGGTAAACATTTCCCAGGACATGGGGCGGTGACGGCGGATTCACACAAAGAAACCCCAACCGATCCACGCCCTGAAGCCGAGATTCGTGCGAAAGATATGTCCGTGTTCCAGACGTTGATTACGGAAAACAAACTGGATGCCATTATGCCTGCGCATGTCATCTACAGTGATGTCGATCCGCGTCCGGCGAGTGGCTCACCTCACTGGTTGAAAACGGTGCTACGTCAGGAACTTGGCTTCGATGGTGTCATTTTCTCCGACGATTTGTCGATGGAAGGGGCGGCGATTATGGGAAGCTATGCGGAGCGTGGACAGGCGTCGCTGGATGCAGGTTGCGATATGATCCTGGTCTGCAATAATCGTAAGGGAGCGGTCAGTGTGTTAGATAATCTGTCGCCGATCAATGCAGAACGTGTTACACGTTTGTATCATAAAGGTTCATTTTCACGTCAGGAACTGATGGACTCGGCACGCTGGAAGACGGTAAGCGCTCAGCTTAACCAACTTCATGAGCGCTGGCAGGAAGAGAAAGCAGGTCATTAACGCAAGTTTGGCGAGGATGCGATGATTATCTATTTACACGGTTTTGACTCTAACAGCCCGGGCAACCATGAGAAGGTGTTGCAGCTGCAATTCATCGACCCGGATGTCAGGCTGATTAGCTACAGTACGCGGCATCCTAAACATGATATGCAGCATCTGCTGAAAGAAGTGGACAAAATGCTGCAGCTGAATGTGGATGACCGTCCGCTGATTTGTGGTGTGGGGCTCGGGGGATATTGGGCTGAACGGATTGGTTTCCTGTGTGATATTCGTCAGGTAGTGTTTAATCCCAACCTGTTCCCGTATGAGAACATGGAAGGCAAAATCGACAGACCTGAGGAGTATGCAGACATCGCAACAAAATGCGTGACCAATTTCCGTGAGAAGAATCGCGATCGCTGCCTGGTGATCCTGTCACGTCATGATGAAGCGCTTAACAGTCAGCGTTCGTCGGAAGAGCTGCATCATTTTTACGAGATAGTCTGGGACGAAGAGCAGACGCATAAGTTTAAGAATATCTCTCCGCATTTGCAGCGCATCAAAGCGTTCAAGACGTTAGGTTAATTCTTATTGAGTGTGTAAAAAACCAGCCATCGGGCTGGTTTTTTTGTTCTTAAAGTTCCGGTTGTCTATCTTTTCAGCATCAAAACTTGATACATATCAATTTTGGTATGACCAATGCACCGTTCGTGTTATTCTCACTCTCGAAGAACATTTTCATTGCCGTAACTTGTTGTTAATTAAAGGCTATACTCATAACTTTTAATTAACAATTGGTTAATAAATTTGAGGGGGTCACGTTGACTACACCATTGAAAAGGATCGTGATTGTCGGCGGCGGTGCTGGCGGACTGGAAATGGCGACGCAGTTGGGTAAAAAACTCGGGCGTAAGAAAAAGGCCAAAATCACACTGGTAGACAGAAACCACAGTCACTTGTGGAAACCGTTACTGCATGAAGTGGCGACGGGTTCACTGGACGAAGGTGTGGATGCGCTGAGTTATCTGGCACATGCCCGTAACCATGGCTTCCAGTTCCAGTTAGGCTCGGTGGTGGATATCGATCGTGAAGCGAAGACCATTACTCTTGCTGAGCTGCGCGATGAGAAGGGTGAGCTGCTGGTTCCTGAGCGTAAAGTGCCGTATGACACGCTGGTGATGGCGTTGGGCAGTACGTCCAACGATTTCAACACCCCTGGCGTGAAAGAAAACTGCATTTTCCTCGATAACCCGCATCAGGCGCGTCGTTTCCACCAGGAGATGCTGAATCTGTTCCTGAAGTATTCCGCGAATCTGGGCGCTAACGGAAAAGTGAATATCGCCATTGTGGGTGGCGGTGCGACGGGTGTTGAACTCTCCGCTGAGCTGCACAATGCGGTAAAACAACTGCACAGCTATGGTTACAAAGGGCTGACCAATGACGCGCTGAACGTTACGCTGGTCGAAGCCGGTGAGCGTATTCTGCCTGCGTTGCCGCCGCGTATTTCCGGTGCTGCGCATAATGAGTTAACCAAACTGGGCGTACGCGTACTGACCCAGACGATGGTAACCAGCGCTGATGAAGGCGGACTGCACACCAAAGATGGCGAATACATTAAAGCCGATCTGATGGTGTGGGCGGCGGGTATCAAAGCGCCAGACTTTATGAAAGACATTGGCGGTCTGGAAACGAACCGTATTAACCAACTGGTGGTTGAGCCAACTCTGCAGAGCACGCGCGATCCTGACGTGTACGCGATTGGCGACTGCGCTTCCTGCGCTCGCCCGGAAGGCGGTTTTGTGCCTCCGCGCGCTCAGGCAGCACACCAGATGGCGACCTGCGCGATGAACAATATTCTGGCACAGATGAACGGTAAGCCGCTGAAAGCGTATCAGTACAAAGATCACGGCTCTCTGGTCTCGCTCTCTAACTTCTCTACCGTGGGTAGCCTGATGGGCAACCTGACCCGTGGTTCGATGATGGTGGAAGGACGTATTGCGCGCTTTGTGTACATCTCACTGTACCGCATGCACCAGATTGCTTTGCACGGCTACTTCAAAACCGGGCTGATGATGCTGGTCGGCAGTATCAACCGGGTGATTCGCCCGCGTCTGAAACTGCATTAATATCGACCTGTGGCGTCGGATGATTTTACGCATCCGACGCCTTCCTTCAGAGTTGTCTGAATCATTCCGCTTTCGCTCCACCTCCCGCTATTTTCATCCGTAATCTGATTGGCATTCCTTACCTTCTGTTGCAAAGTTGTTGCTAATAGCAAAAAAGGAGGTAGTCCCGTGAATAAATCAATGTTGGCGGGTATAGGGATTGGCGTAGCTGCTGCGCTGGGTGTTGCAGCGGTGGCCAGTCTGAACGTTTTCGAGCGTGGCCCACAGTATGCGCAAGTTGTCTCTGCAACACCGATTAAAGAGTCGGTAAAAACACCGCGTCAGGAGTGCCGGAACGTAACGGTCACCCACCGCAAGCCGGTACAAGATGAAAACCGTATCGCGGGTTCCGTACTGGGCGCGGTTGCGGGTGGTGTTATTGGGCATCAGTTTGGCGGTGGACGTGGTAAAGATATTGCTACCGTGGCCGGTGCTTTAGGCGGCGGCTATGCAGGTAACCAGATTCAGGGTTCGATGCAGGAAAACGATACTTACACCACCACGCAGCAGCGTTGTAAAACGGTGTATGACAAATCTGAAAAGATGCTGGGCTACGACGTGACGTACAAAATTGGCGATCAGCAGGGGAAAATCCGTATGGATAAGGACCCCGGCGCGCAAATTCCGTTGGATAACAACGGACAGTTGGTACTGAATAACAAAGCGTAAAATAGCATTATCCTGAACATTAGCCCCCCATTCGCTCAGGCTGGGGGGCTTTTTTTATCAGAAGGTTAAGGCGTAGTTCAGACCAAAAGTACGACCCCGGCCCTTGTATTCATACAGTGACGGGCTGCCGTAGGTTGGGCTATACAGCAGTGGCGCACGTTGTCCCCACAGTGTGGTGTACTCTTCATTCAGCAGGTTTTCCACGCTGAAGGTCAGCTTACCCAACGGGAGCTGATAGCTGCCGATAAAGTCCATCGTGTTATAGCCATCCAGCTTGTTACCGCTGGCGTCGGTCAGATCAAATGTTTGCTGGCTCTGTACGCGCAAGGTCCACGGTTCTGGTGCCCAGCCGACCCACGCGGTTGCTTTGGACGGTGAGGCCAGCGTGACATCCCATTTTTGCCATTTACCGTTCTGTTTCACTTCCGATTTAATGACGTTGAAGTTGCCACCCAGGCTCCAGTCCGTGTCCGCAATGAAATAATCCACCGCACCTTCAACGCCATAAATGCGGCGATCGTCGGGCTGAACGTTAATGGTCATATCGCTACGGTTGATAACGATCGATTTATCTGAAGTCGAGTAGTAAGCGGCCAGTTGCGTGCGCAGACTATCGCCGGTGTAGCGCCACCCCAGTTCGTACGAGTTAACTTTAATTCCTTCCAGACGTGAATCCGCCACGTTGACGCTGCGCTGGAGCTGGTAATGATCGCCAACCAGCGAATAGGTACCGTTACCGTAATATTTCCCTGGGTCCGGAAGCTCCACGCCCTGAGAAAAGTTAAACCACGTTTGCTGACGGTCGGTCAGGTGGGCAAGGATACCGGCGTTGAACAGGAAATTATCGTAATCGGTTTTGCCGCCCGGAATAGTATCGGCAGAGTTCGCAAGCCCGGTCGCGATTCCCTGCTGTTGAGCATAGCCAACGAAATCATCAACCCTGTTTTCGGTCCACTGATAGCGCACGCCGCCGCTGAGGGTAAAAATGTCGTTAATGTCATAGCTGTTTTGCAGGAAAGGCGCGAAGTTGGTGATGCTGTAACCGGGGTAACGCCCGGTGGTATAAGCGGTACGGTTGTCCATGCCGCCGGAGGGCAGGGACCAGGCCAGATCGAAGAATTTCTGATTGGAGTCGAAGGTTTCGTGATCGGCATCGACACCCCACGTCAGCTCCCAGTTATCCATCAACTGGCTGTTGAGGGTAATTTTGGCACCAAACTGGTCGGTGTCCTGCTGTGATGCGGAGAAACTGGTGACTTTGCCTTTGCTGAGCGTAGGGAAGGGGTAGAATTTCAGCGATTCGTCACGGTAATAGATTTGGCTGACCAGGTTCTGGCCAAAAAAATCCGCATCTGAATATTGCAGGCTAATAAGATGACGTTCGGTGCCGGGAATACGA
Source organism: Citrobacter sp. Cpo069 (assembly GCF_030332785.1). NCBI lineage: Bacteria > Pseudomonadati > Pseudomonadota > Gammaproteobacteria > Enterobacterales > Enterobacteriaceae > Citrobacter > Citrobacter sp. Cpo069. Next base: position 418,325 of record NZ_JAOWHD010000059.1, on the reverse strand, counting down.
TCGGAATTCAGTCCGCTGCTGGTGTATGCTTTGCCGTTTCCGGTCACGGCGGACATGTTCTCGCCGAGATCCAGCCCGTAATCGTCATCCCCCTGACTTTTATAGTACTGCGTAACCAGTTGCAACTGACGGTTGTCGTCAAGTTCAATCGTCCCTGTGCCCATGACGTCCAGGCGATCGGAGTGCTGTAGCCCGGTTTGGGTGTTATCGAGCAGCAGGGCATCGTGATTACCGTCATACCAGCCGCCAAATCGTTGATACGCGACGGACATACGCCCGGAAGCGCGATCGGTTCCGCCACTCACCGCCGCGGCAACGCGTTCATCATGATCGTTGCTATTGTTGAAGCCGCTTTTGCTCCCCAGTTCGAGTTCTACTTCACGCTCCGGCTGACCTTTTTTGGTGACAATGTTGATTAATCCGCCGGTACTGCCACCGCCATAAAGAGAGGTTGCGCCTGAAATGACTTCAATGTGCGCAATGTTAAATGGGTCAATGGAGTCAAGCTGACGGCTGTCGGTTCGCGAGGAGTTCAGACGGACACCGTCAATTAGCACGACAATGGCGCGACCGCGCATGTTCATGCCGTAGTTTGTGCGTCCCTGGCTACTAACATCGATTCCTGGGATTAGCTGAGCAAGAACATCCTTGAACTCTTTACCTCCCTGAACCTGTTGTTCAATCTCGCTTCCTTCAATAACCCAGGTCGTTTGCGCCATTTCTGCCACTGTGCGCTGGCTACGGTTGGCGCTGACGATGAGGTTCTCTTCCTCAGCCGCAACAGCGGGTAGAGTTAAAGATAACAGGAGAGGATTGAGCACCCAGAGACGCTTATGCATTTGTATTCCTTTTAAAAAAGTCGGTCTGTTTTTGTTATAGCGGTAGAGAAACCGATGGTTACATTGTGAAACAGGCATTAAAACAAATGCGAATATTGCTGATAATAATTGTCGTTATCAATACTTTTTACAAAAAATGATCGGGTAACACGATGAAAACAATGAGAAATGTAGGGACAATAGAACGGGAATCTAACCGGGGGCTTTATCAGCTCCCGGTGGTATGAGTACAGCGGGGGAATTGCGGGAAAGGGTTAAGCTTTGACGAGTTCGGGCCACAGCCGCAGAGTTGTGTGTGCGATCTGCATCAGTTTTTCAAACGTTGCGCCTTCACGGGCGCTGATCGACATACCTTGTAAAATACAGTTCAGGTATTCGGCCAGTTTTTGCACGTCGCAATGGGCCGGAATTTCGCCTCGTTGCTGGCGCTGGTGAAGGAACTGGGTAAGCGTCTGTTCCTGCATTGCATGGCGGGATTTCACCGTGTGCGCAATATCGCGGGAAGAGGCTGCCAGCGTCGCAGAAGTATTAATCATGAAACATCCCGCCGGGGTGTCCTTGCTGGTAAAGCAGGTCGCTATAGCGGTGAAATAGTCTTCAAGTGCGGACTCAAGGCTTTTTTCTTCACAAAACAGCTGGGCTTCGTGTTTCGCCGCAAAGCGGGTGATGTAGCGATCCAGTACGGCACGGAACAACCCTTCTTTATTGGTGAACTCCGCATACAGCGTGGGCGCTTTTGCGCCGGTGGCTTCCACGAGATCGGCGAGCGAGGTCGCTTCATATCCGTGCTGCCAGAAGAGTGTCATGGCCTTATCAAGCGCGGCTTCCCTGTCGAACACTTTTGGTCGGCCACGGCTTTTTTTTGCACAACCTGTCGTTTCAGTTGTCATGGCGCCGATGTACCTTTGTTGGGTTTATTGAATAACCATTATAAAAATATTCGACTGCACACTCCAGCGGATTCACGATAAAAATAATTTATAGCTATTAGTATGAAAAATAAGACCTTTATATTTTATATAACGATCATTATAAAAAAATGTTGACGTGTGACCTGGATCACATCTATGATTTACCTATCGATCGTTAAGTTAATCTTTTCGACACCTATTCATCTGCTAAAGGTCACTATCATGAAAAACGTAAAAACACTGTTTGTCGCTGCTGTTCTTAGCTCACTGTCATTTGCAAGCTTTGCCGCTGTTGAAGTTCAGTCCACTCCTGCGGGCCAAGAGAAAGTCGGTACTATTTCTGCGAATGCGGGGACTAACCTAGGTTCTCTGGAAGATCAACTGGCGCAGAAAGCCGATGAGATGGGTGCGAAGTCTTTCCGTATTACTTCCGTTACCGGTCCTAACACTCTTCACGGAACTGCTGTTATCTACAAATAAGATTTAACCCATCGCAATGCCACTGCGAGTTAAATAAAAAACCCCCGCGGAATAAAATCCAGCGGGGGTTTTTTTATACGCTACGTTTACAGCGGTTGTTGAGCAACGTCATGATGACGGGTCACATCGACCGGCATGCCTGAGCGAATCTCCATCGCATGATCCATGACGGCGGTATCTGTTTGCGCCGCATTTTTAAATGTCTGCATGGACGCGTTCAGCACGATCGGCAGCAGTTGCGGGTCGTCATTGATTTTTTCGGACAGCGGTTGGTGTACTTCCACCAGGCGCACGCCGTTAGGCTCAACGGATGCTTTGATCGGCGTATTGATAATATTGACCTTAGTTCCGGGCGTTACCTGACGGAACAGGGTTTCTATATCACCGTCGCGCAGACGAATACAGCCGGAGCTGACGCGCATTCCGATGCCAAAATCAGCATTTGTACCGTGCAACAGGTACACGCCGCCGTATGCCGCTAAGCGAATCGCATGATGGCCCATCGGGTTATCCGGACCGGCAGGCACAACGGCAGGCAGGTCAATCCCGTTTGCTTTGTATCGCGCGCGGATATTTGCCGTCGGCGTCCAGGTGGGGTTGGCGCGTTTATCAGAGATGGTGGTTACCATCGTAGGCGTCAGCGTGTCACCACCTAACTGGCCAATACCAATAGGATACACGGTCACCGAATTGGTCCCCGGCTGGTAATAATAAAGACGCAGTTCAGCGAGGTTGATAACAATACCTTCGCGCGGGGCATCAGGTAGCAGAGTTTGTAACGGGATCGTCAAAACGCTGCCCGGACGTGGTACGTAAGGGTCAACGCCAGGGTTGGCCTGCAGCAGCGCGAGAAAGCCGACATTGTACTTTTTTGCAATCGCTTCCAGAGAACCGCCATTGTCTTCAACAACGTGAACGGCATTCTGACCCACCAGACGGCTTCCCGGTGGCGGCAGCGGCCAGATGTTTGCCTGAGCCGGAAGTGCTAACGCGAATGTCGCTGCAAGCGTAAAAAACGCGAGCCAGCGAGAGAGTCGTTTATTGTTTAACATCACCATAAATCCATTGTTTTTACGTGGTTTTTATTATGTAAAAGTAAACGAGAATTATGGCTGTTTGCTGTGTCGGGAAGTGCAGGGAAGTGCAAAGAGTTTGTAAATTCATCAGGCCGGGTGAGTGGTGTGCTCACCCGGCCTGTTCACTATGCTTATGCTACGGCGTTTTCTTCAAGCTGACGCATAAACTGGCGGACCCAGTCGATCCGCGTTTTACGCTCGCTCAACTCCTGCATAAATTTCAGCCGGGTTGGACCGTCCAGACGGAAGTGCTGCGGCTGCTTTTGCAGTAAACCAATCAGCCAGACCGGGTTGACGTGGTTTTTCTCGGCAAATTCAATGGTACCGCCTTTTTCATTGCCTTCGAGCTTTCTGATCCCCAGTTTCTGCGCCTGCTGGCGTAAACGGGCGATATCCAGCAGCGTACGAGCCGGGTCGGGCAGCAAGCCAAAACGGTCTATCAGCTCAACCTTAATTTCTTCCAGTTCGTTTTCGCCTTTCGCACTGGCAATGCGCTTGTAGAACGACAGTCGGGTGTTTACATCCGGGATATAGTCATCCGGCAGCAGAGACGGCATGCGCAGCTCAACTTCGGTTTGCTGGCTGGTGAGATCTTCCAGTGACGGCTCACGCCCTTCTTTGAGCGCATCGACCGCGTTTTCCAGCAGTTCCATATACAGCGAGAAGCCGATGCTTTCCATGGAACCACTCTGATCTTCACCCAGTAATTCCCCGGCGCCGCGAATTTCGAGGTCGTGGGTCGCCAGCGCAAAACCTGCGCCCAAATCTTCCAGCGAGGCGATGGCTTCCAGACGTTTTTGCGCGTCGGTGGTCATTGCTTTCGGATGCGGCGTCAGCAGCCAGGCGTAAGCCTGGTGGTGAGAACGTCCCACACGACCGCGCAGCTGGTGTAATTGCGCTAAACCGAAGTGATCCGCTCGTTCGATGATGATGGTGTTAGCGGTGGGGATGTCGATCCCGGTTTCGATAATGGTGGTACACACCAGCACGTTAAAACGCTGATGGTGGAAATCGTTCATCACGCGTTCCAGTTCGCGCTCGCGCATTTGTCCGTGACCGATACCAATACGCGCTTCCGGCACCAGTTCTGCTAATCTGTCAGCGGTTTTCTGGATGTTTTCGACGTCGTTAAACAGATAATAAACTTGTCCCCCGCGCAGAACTTCACGCAGGATCGCCTCGCGTACCACCAGGTTGTCGTATTCGCGCACGAAGGTTTTGACCGCCAGACGACGAGCGGGTGGCGTGGCGATAATCGACAGATCGCGCATGCCGCTCATTGCCATATTGAGCGTACGTGGAATTGGCGTTGCCGTCAGGGTCAGAATATCGACATCTGCGCGCATCGCCTTGATGCGTTCTTTGTGGCGAACGCCGAAACGGTGCTCTTCATCGACAATCAGCAGACCCAGATCTTTTAACTTCACATCCGCTTGCAGCAGTTTGTGCGTGCCGATGAGAATATCAATTTTTCCCTCGGCAACTTGCTCCAGAATCTGCGCTTGCTCTTTGGCGCTACGGAAACGGGACAACATCTCAATGCGTACCGGCCAGTTGGCAAAGCGGTCGCGGAAGTTGTCGAAGTGCTGCTGTGCGAGCAGGGTGGTCGGCACCAACACGGCAACCTGCTTGTGGTTCTCTACGGCGAGAAAGGCCGCGCGCATCGCGACTTCGGTTTTACCAAAGCCGACGTCGCCGCAGACCAGGCGGTCCATGGCCAGCGGTTGACACATATCGCTGAGTACCGCGTTAATCGCCTGCGCCTGGTCAGGCGTGGTTTCAAACGGGAAGCTGTCGCAAAACAGCTGATACTGTTCACGGTCATGCTTAAAGGCAAAGCCTTCTTTCGCCGCGCGCTGGGCATAAATATCCAGCAGCTCTGCCGCAACATCGCGCACCTTCTCAGCGGCTTTCTGTCGGGCACGTGACCAGGCATCGCCGCCAAGTTTATGCAGCGGCGCATTCTCTTCTGCGCCACCTGCATAGCGGCTGATGAGATGCAGTGACGACACCGGCACGTACAGTTTGGCGTCGTTGGCATAGGTGAGCATCAGATATTCACCGGTTATGCCGCCCGCTTCCAGCGTGGTCATACCGGCATAACGACCCACGCCATGCTCCAGATGCACCACCGGCTGACCGGGATGCAGCTCTGCGAGGTTACGAATTAACGTATCCGGGTTGATGGTGCGACGAGAATCCTGGCGGCGGCGCGCCACGCGTTCCCCAAGCAGATCGCTTTCACAAATCAGCGCCAGATTGCGTTTGCTATCGATGAAGCCGTGCTCAGCTGCGCCAATCATCAGATAACGACCGTTATCTACGGCTTCATCGAGTCGCAATATCCGCTTCGGCGCCACTTTGATACGGGCGAGCAGTTCGCCAAGTGCTTCACGGCGGCCTTCACTTTCCACCGAGAAAATCACCGGACCGGTGAAGCCTTCAAGGAATTTACGTAACGCATCTAACGGCGCTTTTTGCTGTGCCTGAACGGCGATATCCGGCAGCTTCTGGAACCCGAGGTTAGTATTCGCTGCTTTGTTCGCCAGACTCTCGGTTTTCAGTTGAACGCGCGGCCAGCGTTTAAGTTCAGAAAACAGCTCATCAACCCGCAGCCACAGCGATTCCGGCGGCAGAAGCGGGCGCATCGGATCAACACCGCGATTTTCAAAGCGCGACAGGGTATCGGCCTGGAAGCGTTCTGCGCTGGTCTCGATATCACCGGTATTCACCAATAACGTATTGGCGGGGAAGTAGCTGAACAGCGGCGGCAGCGGCTCGCTGAAAAACAGCGGTTGCCAGTATTCAATACCCGCAGGTAACGTGCCTTTGCTGACCTGCTGGTAAATATGTTCGGCGTCGCGTTTCACCTCAAAGGTATCACGCCACTGGCTGCGGAATAGCTCGATGGCCGTTTTGTCAGTCGGGAATTCGTGTGCGGGAAGCAAATTAATGGCATCGACTTCTTCCAGCGTGCGCTGGGTGTCGGTATCAAACAGACGCAGGCTGTCGATTTCGTCATCAAAGAAATCCAGACGATAAGGCAACTCGCTGCCCATCGGGAACAAATCCAACAACGCGCCGCGTGTGGCGTATTCGCCGTGTTCCATGACCTGATCAACATGGCGATAGCCCGCACTGTCCAGCTGTTCACGCAGAGCGTCACGTGAAAGTCGCTGGCCCTTTTTCATGACCAGCGCATGACCGTGCAGATAGCTGTGCGGACAAACGCGCTGCATCAGTGTATTTACCGGAACGATCAGCACGCCGCGCTGCATGGCAGGCAGCTGATACAGCGTGGAGAGCCGCGAGGAGATAATCTCCTGATGGGGAGAAAAGCTGTCGTAGGGTAGCGTTTCCCAGTCGGCCAGGTTCATCACCATCTGGTCAGTAAACTGACGAATTTCATCATGCAAACGCAGCGCATTTTGCATGTCCGGCGCGATCAGGACCACTGGACCCGCGTGATGTTCGGCGATTTCGGCGACCAGCGTTGCGCAGGCGGCACCGGTAAGCTCACCTAACTGGCGCTGATCGCCAGCTTTCGCCGGGAGCGTGTAACGATGTTGTTCAGGCATTCGGTTGTCAGGATCTCGTTTAGATATACATCTGATAAGCAATGTTCTTTATTATCCGTGATCGTTTCTCATAAGCAAATTGATTCGCCCCCTGATGGGGGCAAAAAGCGCGTAGGGGCTAGTGCGAGACAGCCGATAAAGAAGGCGGGGAAAAGAGCAGGTCGGCCACTGTTTTTTGTGAAATTTTACGTACCAACAGGCCAAACAAGGTGCACAGTAGCAGGCAGGCGAACGGATACACCAGCAGCAGGGCCAGCTCCGCATATGCTGGCCAGGCGGTATGATTGATTTTGGGGATTAGCGTTAAGCTGAACAGCTCAACCAGAATACGGTGGGTGGTGTAGATGGCGATGGTATTGGCACCAATCACGCTTAACGGGCCGGACTCACGCATACCAAAGCGCAGCTCAAATTGATAAAACAGCTTCATGATCAGCACAATGGAAAGCAGAGAAAGTAATAGTGAGACATTTGCCAGCCACGCGACGACGGCGGCGATTGCGCTAACCAGAACAATGACCGCATGGCGGCGCAGGGGCACCTCCTTGATCCATACCATCAGCGTTGCGCCAAACCATGCACCGAGGCTGTACCAGGGCAGATTGCGAATCACGCTGTTCATTCCCCACCACGGCGTCGGGACAAAATTGATCGCCACGCTCAGCACCACAAATAACGCCAACAGCGGTACCGCCCAGCGGCTGAAAATTTTACACAGAACAAAATAGACAATCAGCGCGTACAGATACCACAAGCTGGTACTGGCGGTCAGCATTCCGTGGGTAAAACCCGCGATCGAATCGGCATACGCGGCGTTGGCAGCATGGCTCAGATCGCGCTGTGGGGCCAGCCAGTTATTGAGCGCGACTAACGCCAGCCATTGCACTACTCCCCAAAGCACCAGCACCCAGGCAATGCTCCAGATCCGCTTATCCACGCAGGCGGTCCACGGGACGCTATCAATATAGCGACGGATCAGATACCCCGAAATAAAGAAAAAGACCGGCATGCGAAACGGCGCCAGGTACAAATTGAGGTAAATCCAGCATTTGCTCAGCAGCTCTGAAAGCGGATGCTGAAAAGTAGTGAGGTGCGGGTAAAACGTGATTACCGAGTGGTAAATCACCACCAGACAAATACATAACCCTTTGATTTGATTAATCCATAGTTCTTTTTTCTTCATCGAGACGGCGTATCCATATTGTTGGCTATAGCCTGCCATCCTGCGCAACCCGCTGTGCGCTGTAATGCGTAACTGTCTGCATTTTGTTTTTTTAAGATAAAGATCAGGGACCCGGGCTGAAGGGTAGAGGGACAACTTTAGCGAATTGATTTATTTATACTTTTAGGAATAGTGCTGACGAACACTTACGGTTCAGTCATTTACCCATTCCGCTTTCGCTTATATACTCGTGACTTTGCTAACAGCAACCAGACGGATTTCATGTACCAACCTGTCGCTCTATTCATCGGCCTGCGTTATATGCGTGGGCTTGCAGCAGATCGCTTCGGTCGCTTCGTTTCCTGGCTCTCCACCATAGGCATTACTCTCGGGGTAATGGCGCTGGTCACGGTGTTGTCGGTGATGAACGGTTTCGAGCGCGAGCTGCAAAACAATATTCTTGGCCTGATGCCTCAGGCTGTACTCTCGTCTGAACAGGGTTCCCTCAACCCGCAACAACTGCCGGAAAAAGCGGTGGTGTTGAACGGCGTCAACCGCGTTGCACCCATAACTACGGGAGATGTGGTGCTGCAAAGTGCGCGTAGCGTGGCGGTCGGCGTGATGCTCGGTATCGATCCGGCGCAAAAAGATCCGTTAACGCCGTATCTGGTCAATGTGAAGCAAACAGATCTGCAACCGGGTAAGTATAATGTCATCCTCGGCGAGCAGCTTGCCGGGCAGTTGGGCGTGAACCGTGGCGATCAAATCCGTGTGATGGTGCCCTCGGCCAGCCAGTTTACGCCGATGGGGCGTTTGCCGAGCCAGCGTTTGTTTACGGTGATTGGCACTTTCGCCGCCAACAGCGAAGTCGATGGCTACCAGATGCTGACCAACATTCAGGATGCCTCGCGTCTGATGCGCTATCCGGTGGGTAATATCACTGGCTGGCGTCTGTGGCTGAACGAACCGTTAAAAGTTGACACGCTGAGCCAGCAAACGCTGCCGCAGGGCACCAAATGGCAGGACTGGCGCGAGCGCAAAGGGGAACTGTTCCAGGCCGTGCGCATGGAAAAGAACATGATGGGGCTGCTGCTTAGCCTGATCGTGGCGGTGGCAGCTTTTAATATTATTACCTCGCTGGGTCTGATGGTAATGGAGAAGCAAGGGGAAGTGGCGATTTTACAAACGCAGGGGCTAACGCCGCGGCAGATAATGATGGTGTTTATGGTTCAGGGGGCCAGTGCCGGGGTGATTGGCGCGCTGCTGGGCGCTGTACTGGGTGCCTTGCTCGCCAGCCAACTGAACAATCTGATGCCAATTATTGGTGTGCTGCTGGATGGCGCTGCGCTGCCGGTCGCTATCGAGCCGCTGCAGGTTATCGTCATTGCGCTGGTGGCGATGGCCATCGCGCTGCTGTCTACGCTTTATCCTTCCTGGCGCGCTGCCGCCACTCAACCCGCTGAGGCTTTACGTTATGAATAAGATCCTGTTGCAATGCGACAACCTGTGCAAACGCTATCAGGAAGGCACTGTGCAGACCGATGTACTGCACTATGTCAGTTTTTGCGTCGGCGAAGGTGAGATGATGGCGATTGTCGGCAGCTCAGGCTCCGGCAAGAGTACGTTGCTGCATCTGTTAGGTGGGTTGGATACCCCGACTTCCGGCGACGTCATTTTTAGCGGTCAGCCAATGAGTAAGCTCTCGTCGGCGGCGAAAGCGGAACTGCGTAATCAGAAGCTGGGCTTTATTTACCAGTTCCACCATTTGCTGCCGGATTTTACGGCGCTGGAAAACGTAGCGATGCCGCTGCTGATCGGCAAGAAAAAACCGGCTGAAATCACCGAGCGCGCACGGGATATGCTGAAAGCGGTAGGGCTGGATCATCGTGCCAGTCATCGCCCGTCTGAACTGTCTGGCGGCGAACGCCAGCGGGTGGCCATCGCGCGTGCGCTGGTGAATAACCCGCGCCTGGTTCTGGCAGATGAGCCAACGGGTAACCTGGATGCGCGTAACGCGGACAGCATTTTCGAGCTTCTGGGCGAGCTGAACCGCTCTCAGGGCACGGCATTTCTGGTGGTGACGCACGATCTGCAACTGGCGAAGCGGATGAGTCGCCAGCTTGAAATGCGCGATGGTCGCCTGACGGCTGAACTGAGCCTGATGGGAGCTGAGTAATGGCTTCGCCTTTATCGTTATTGATTGGTCTGCGCTTTAGCCGTGGTCGGCGGCGCGGCGGTATGGTTTCGTTGATTTCGGTGATATCTACCGTTGGCATCGCGTTGGGTGTGGCGGTGTTGATCGTCGGTTTAAGTGCCATGAACGGATTTGAGCGTGAGCTGAACAACCGTATTCTGGCCGTAGTCCCACACGGAGAGATTGAAGCCGTAAATCAGCCGTGGAATAACTGGCAGGAAGCGCTCGACAAGGTACAAAAAGTGCCGGGTATTGTCGCCGCGGCGCCTTATATCAACTTTACCGGACTGGTGGAGAGCGGGGCGAACTTACGCGCGGTGCAGGTGAAGGGCGTAGACCCGAAACAGGAACAGCGTTTAAGCGCGTTGCCATCCTTTGTGCAAAACCACGCCTGGGATAATTTTAAAGCCGGTGAACAACAAATCATCATTGGTAAGGGTATTGCCGATGCGCTGAAGGTGAAGCAGGGTGACTGGGTGTCGATTATGATCCCTAACGCCAGTGCGGATCATAAGCTACAGCAGCCTAAACGCGTGCGTTTGCACGTGACGGGGATCCTGCAACTGAGCGGTCAGCTCGATCACAGCTTTGCCATGATCCCAATGGAAGATGCGCAGCAATATCTTGATATGGGAACCAGTGTTTCCGGGATCGCGCTGAAGGTTAACGACGTGTTTAACGCCAATAAGCTGGTGCGAGACGCGGGTGAAGTCACCAATAACTATGTTTACATCAAGAGCTGGATCGGCACCTACGGCTATATGTACCGCGATATTCAGATGATCCGCGCCATTATGTATCTGGCTATGGTGCTGGTTATTGGCGTGGCCTGTTTTAATATCGTTTCCACGTTAGTGATGGCGGTAAAAGACAAAAGCGGCGATATTGCGGTATTAAGAACCCTCGGGGCGAAAGATGGGTTGATCCGTGCCATTTTTGTCTGGTACGGCCTGCTGGCGGGTCTGTTCGGTAGCCTGATAGGCGTCGTCATAGGGGTGGTTGTGTCGTTGCAACTGACGCCGATCATAAACGGGATTGAGGCGCTTATCGGCCATCAGTTCCTGTCCGGCGATATCTATTTCATTGACTTCCTGCCATCGGAATTACACTGGCTGGATGTGATTTACGTGCTGGTGACAGCACTCGTGCTGAGTCTTTTGGCAAGTTGGTATCCGGCGCGTCGCGCCAGCAATATTGATCCTGCGAGAGTACTTAGCGGCCAATAACAACAATAATACACGACAGCATTCATGCTGCATCAAGGCGTAGCCAACGTAGAGGCATCTTGAAGGATGACGTGTATCAAGGAGCGGTGATGTATTACGGATTTGACATCGGCGGGACCAAAATTGCGCTGGGCGTGTTTGATAAGCAACGTCGTCTGCAATGGGAAAATCGCGTTCCTACGCCTCGCGACAGCTACGACGCTTTCCTTGATGCGGTCTGCAATCTGGTGACGGAAGCGGATCAGCGGTTCGGCATCAAAGGTTCGGTAGGCATCGGCATTCCGGGCATGCCGGAAACCGAATACGGCACGCTGTACGCGGCCAACGTTCCTGCTGCCAGTGGCAAACCACTCCGTGCCGATCTCAGCGCTCGCCTTGACCGCGATGTGCGTCTGGATAACGATGCGAACTGTTTTGCTCTCTCCGAAGCCTGGGATGACGAGTTCACCCAATATCCGCTGGTGATGGGGTTGATCCTCGGTACGGGCGTCGGCGGCGGCCTGGTGCTTAACGGGAAATCCATCACCGGACGCAGCTATATCACCGGTGAGTTTGGTCATATTCGTTTGCCGGTCGATGCGCTGACGCTGATGGGCTTTGATTTCCCGCTGCGCCGCTGCGGATGCGGTCAACTGGGATGCATCGAAAGCTATCTTTCCGGCGGTGGATTTGCGTGGTTGTATCAGCATTACTACCATCAACCGCTGGATGCCCGCGAAATTATCGCGCTGTGGGAGCAGGGTGATGAACACGCGCGTGCCCACGTTGAACGCTATCTGGATTTGCTGGCAGTGTGTCTTGGGAATATCCTGACTATCGTCGATCCTGATTTGGTGGTGATTGGCGGAGGCTTGTCGAATTTTACCGCTATTACGACGCAACTGGCGGATCGACTGCCACGTCATCTGCTGCCGGTTGCCCGGGTACCGCGTATTGAGCAGGCACGGCACGGTGATGCCGGCGGGATGCGCGGGGCTGCTTTCCTACATCTTACCGATTAATACAAAGAGGTTGTTATGCTGTCGCGTCGGGGTCATCGGTTAAGCCGCTTTCGTAAAAATAAACGCCATTTGCGCGATCGCCTGCGTCAACGAATCTTTTTCAGAGACAGAGTGGTGCCTGAATTGATGGAAAAACCAAGAGTGCTGGTACTGACTGGAGCGGGAATCTCCGCTGAGTCAGGAATTCGAACATTCCGCGCGGCGGATGGTCTCTGGGAAGAACATCGGGTAGAGGACGTTGCGACTCCGGAAGGTTTTAGTCGAAACCCGGAACTGGTTCAGTCGTTTTATAACGCCCGTCGCCATCAGTTGCAACAGCCGGAAATCCAGCCCAACGCGGCGCATATCGCACTGGCAAAACTCGAAGCCGAGCTGGGCGATCGTTTTTTACTGGTGACGCAGAACATTGATAACCTGCACGAGCGTGCGGGCAGCCAGAACGTTATCCATATGCACGGCGAGTTGCTCAAAGTTCGCTGTTCGCAAAGCGGGCAGATTCTGGAATGGACGGGCGATGTGACCCCGGAAGATAAATGTCATTGCTGCCAGTTTCCGGCACCGCTGCGACCACACGTCGTGTGGTTTGGTGAAATGCCGCTGGGAATGGATGAAATTTATATGGCACTGGCAATGGCAGATGTGTTCATTGCGATTGGCACATCGGGACATGTTTATCCGGCAGCGGGTTTTGTGCATGAGGCGCGGCTGCATGGGGCACATACGGTAGAACTCAATCTCGAACCGAGCCAGGTAGGCAGCGAGTTTGAAGAGAAGTATTACGGTCCGGCAAGCCAGGTAGTGCCTGAGTTCGTTGAGAGGTTATTGAAAGGGCTGTAACGGCTATCCGGATAATACTGTTTAAGCCTGTACAAGCTGGCGGTCCTCACGCAGGGCCGCCATAATCAAAAATCCTACGATGTAAAAACAACAGATCAGCCCCAGTGCGCTCAGCCATATGGGTAGTCGGGTAATGTAAACCAGGCTGCACGAGATAATCACCAGAATAATTCCGGTATACATGGGGTGCGCAATCCAGGCAAAAATGCCGCGCGTAACCCTTTTTGCACGAGGTAAATAGTAGCCTGTCCATGTGTGGCTCTCCCCCAAATCCCATTTTCCTTTGATGACCAGCGCGTTACCTACGATCGCCAAAATCAGACATCCCCACTCCACCGGGCCAATCTGATGACTGAAAAAAAGGCTATAACCAAAAACCAGGATCGGTATTAAAAAGGTGAGCCGTAGCAGGCGGATTGCGGTGACAGGCAGCAAAGGACGAGCGTTTACCGGCTGCTTACGAGGGAGAATCACCAGCGTAAATACGATCAGATTAGCCAACTCAAGTAGCAGCCAGAGCGTTGTCATTGGAAGCCTCAGAAGCCGGCCTGGAATACTGTAAGCATAGCCAGAAACTGGGGAGCGGGAATCAGCCGAAAGGCGTAAAAAGTAGGGATTGGCAGGTAGCAACCCGGCGCAGCGACGCCTGCCGGGTTGCACGAGTATTAGCGTCCTGCTTTTAGCTTCTGATAATACTCTTCGTAGATAGCGCTGGCGGAACCGACATCGTTTTGCCATTCCCCTTTGTTGATGGTTTCCGCGTCAGGGTAGAGCGTTTTGTCGTTCGCGACCTCAGGACTTAACAGCTTGCGTGCTGCCAGATTCGGCGTCGGGTAACCGATAGTTTCTGCGACTTCTTTCGCGACGTCCGGGCGCAGCAAGAAGTTAATCAGCTTCAGCGCACCTTCTTTGTTTTTCGCGTTAGCCGGAATAGACAGGCTGTCCATCCAGAAAATGCCACCTTCTTTCGGCCATACCACTTCCAACGGTGTGCCCGCCTGACGCGCAACATACGCGGAGCCGTTCCACACCATCCCCAGATTAACTTCGCCTTCCATATACGGGTTGGCCGGGTTGTCAGAGTTAAATGCCGCAACGTTAGGCATCAGCTTCTTCAACTCGTTATAGGCGGCTTCAATCTCTTTAGGATCGGTGGTATTGCCGGAATATCCCAGCTTGCGCAGCGCCATCTGGAACACTTCTCGCGCATCATCCGTTAACAGCAGACTGCCTATGTACTCCGGCTTCCACAGATCGGCCCAACTGGTGACGGTTTTCGGATCGATAGCATCGCTGTTGACGCCAATGGCCGTTGCACCCCAGATATACGGGATGGAGTAGTCATTGTTTGGGTCAAACGGCTTGTTGAGCATTTCCGGATCGAGGTTGTGGAAGTTGGTCAACGACGACTTGTCGATCTTCTGGATCATGCCTTCTTTACGCATTTTATCGACGTAATAGGTGGACGGAACCACCAAATCGTATGCGCCGTCTTTATAGGTTTTGAGCTTGGCGTACATGGTTTCATTCGACTCGTAGGTCGAATAGATAACCTTAATGCCGGTTTCTTTGGTGAACTGTTCCAGCAGACCCGGTGGGACGTATTCAGTCCAGTTATAGAAATAGAGCGTGTTGTTGTCATTCGCGTGAGCGGCGCTCATGCCCAGTGCCAGAGCACCCGCCGCGAGCAGGTGGCGTGACCATTTTTTCATCATTTAACGTCCCCTGAATTAAGGGCCTTAGCGGCCCTTGGTTTTATCACGTGCAATAAGCTGGCTGGCAATCACCATAACCAGCGACAGAACCAACAAAATGGTCGCCAGCGCGTTCACCTCTGGTGATACGCCGACTTTAACCATTGAGTAGATTTTTAATGGCAAAATTTCATAACCCGGTCCGGTGACGAAAGATGAAACAACAACATCATCCATCGACAGCGTAAAACTCAGCAACCAACCCGCAGCCACCGCAGGCATAGCCAGTGGTAGTATTATCTTGCGCAGAATAGTTACTTCGCTGGCACCCAAATCTTTAGCCGCCTCAAGCATGCGGACATCAAAACCTTTCAGGCGAGAGTAAACCGTCACCACCACAAAAGGCAGACAAAAAGTGATATGCGAGAACAGCAGCGACCAGAAGCCCAGTTGAATGCCGATCAGCATAAATAGCACCAGCAGAGATATTGCCATCACAATATCCGGCGACATCATCACCACGAACAGCATGCCACTGACGAACGGTTTACCGCGAAAACGGTAGCGGTATAGCGCAACCGCAGTGAGTGAGCCGATCAAGGTGGCAAAGGTGGCGGATAGCACCGCCATCGTCAGCGAGTGCTGCGCCGCCTGCAACAGGCTGTCGTTATTCATCAGCAGGCCGTACCATTTAGTAGTAAAACCCTGCCAGTTGATGCCAAAGCGCGAACTGTTAAAGGAGTTCACAATCAGAATGATGATTGGAATATACAGATACGCGTAGATAGCGGTCATAAAACCGCCGCGAAGCAGTCGACCGATCATTCGAGTTCCACCTTCTTGTTCAGTAAGCGGGAGGCGCGCCAGTAGATCAGCAGCATCAGACCCATCACGATGGTCAGCGTAATGCTGGTGGCTGCACCAAACGGCCAGTCGCGGATGTTCAGGAACTGAACTTTAATCACGTTACCAATCAGCAGGTTTTTCGCGCCGCCCATTAAGTCGGAAACGTAAAACAGCCCCATTGCGGGCAGCATGACCAGCAAACATCCGGCGATAATCCCCGGCATCGTTAACGGAATAATGATGCGGGTGAAGGTCTGAAGCTTACTGGCGCCTAAATCGCGTGCGGCTTCCAGCAGCGGTTTATCGAGCTTTTCAATGCTGGAATAGAGCGGCATCACCATAAACGGCAGCAGGATGTATACAAGCCCGATAATCACCGCGCTGGGGGTAAACATAATGCGAATGGGTGTATCGATAACGCCGAGCCATAACAGAAACTCGTTGAGATAGCCTTTGGTACTGAGGAAAATTTTGAGTCCGTAGATGCGAATCAGAGAATTGGTCCAGAACGGAACAATCAGCAGGAACAGCAGCAGCGGGCGTACTTTTTCCGGCAGTTTCACCAAAAACCAGGCAAACGGGTAGCCGAGTACCAGACAGGCGAGCGTGGCAATCAGCGCCATATTGAGGGAGTGAACCAGTACCTCAAAATAGAGCGGATCGAGCAGGCGCGTATAGTTCTCCAGCGTAAAGACCATTTTGACGAAATTGGCGTCGTCACGGGTCAAAAAGCTGGTGCCGATGATCATCAGGTTGGGCAGAAAGACAAATAACACAAGCCAACCGACAATGGTGAAGATCACCACACTCTGGAATTTACTTGTGCTCTTCATCAGCCAGTACGACCTCCCAGCTTTCTACCCAGTTAATTGCCATTTTCTGGTCGAGCGAGTGGTCAAAGTCAGGATCGTCTTCGTTGAAGAATTCGCTGACCATCACCATCTTGCCATTTTCCAGTTCTACAACCGACTCCAGCGTCATGCCTTTGTAGTTGCGTTCGCGCACGTAGCCGATCAGGCCTTCGATATGATTATCATCATTGATTTCATCAACGCGCAAATCTTCAGGGCGTAACAGGACGTGCAGCTTTTGTCCGGGAACTACCGCGAAGTTGACATAAATATTGCACTCGCGGCCTTCAACGTTAGCACGAACACGCTGTTCATCCAGACGTTCAATCACCGTGGCGTTAAACATATTGATCTCGCCGATAAACCCGGCGACAAACAGATTCTTTGGCTCTTCGTAGATTTCGCGCGGCGTACCGTCCTGCTCAATCTTACCATCGCGCATCACCACGATGCGGTCGGACATGGTTAGCGCTTCTTCCTGATCGTGTGTGACAAAGACAAAAGTGATACCAAGCTTACGCTGCAGTGCTTTCAGTTCATTCTGCATCTGCTTACGCAGTTTGTAGTCCAGCGCAGAGAGGGATTCATCTAACAAGAGTAAGCGGGGTTTGTTGACCACTGCTCGGGCAATCGCTACGCGCTGCTGCTGTCCGCCGGAAAGTTGATGCGGTTTTCGCTGGGCGAACTCTTCCAGTTGCACCATGCGCAGGGCTTCGGTAACGCGGGGAGAAATGTCGGCTGCGGGCGTTTTTTGCATGCGCAAACCAAAGGCCACATTTTCAAACACAGTCATGTGGGGGAATAGCGCATAGCTTTGGAAGACGGTATTCACGTAGCGATTTTCCGCTGGAACGTGAGTGATGTCCTCGTTGTCCAACAAAATATGACCGGAATCAACCGTTTCCAGACCGGCAATCAGGCGAAGAACGGTTGTTTTACCGCAGCCAGAGGGGCCAAGCAGCGTAAGAAACTCGCCATTATTGATGGTCAAATCCAGGCTGGAAATCACCTCTTTGCCATCGAAACTTTTGCGAATTCCCGCTAATTGCACCAGTGGAGAAAGCGAACGCGGTTGTTTATTCAATTTTTTACTCTGTCCCATGTAAACGCAACGGATGGCTGACCGATGCGGGGTTTGTGGTTAACCACCTTGATGACTCTTAATGAGGGCCGTTATTCTACGGCAAACCATTGTAATCGCCAATCCTTGTTGCGAATTACTGACTTAGCCCTATAGTCAGAGGGGATGTCAGGGCGAAATATTCTCACTTGCGGGGATAAAAGTGACCTGACGCAATATTTGTCTTTTGTTGCTTATTGATAATGTTGTCACAAAAAGTGAGGGTGACTGCATGGATAAACTACTTGAGCGTTTTTTACACTACGTGTCGCTGGACACCCAATCAAAATCGGGCGTGCGGCAGGTACCCAGCACCGAAGGACAGTGGAAATTATTACAACTGCTCAAACAACAGCTCGAAGAGATGGGGCTGGTTAATATTTCACTGAGCGAAAAAGGCACGCTGATGGCAACGTTACCCGCGAACGTTGCTGGCAATATTCCTGCGATCGGCTTTATTTCCCATGTGGATACCTCACCGGATTTCAGCGGTAAAAATGTCAATCCGCAAATCGTTGAAAACTACCGCGGTGGCGATATTGCGTTAGGCATTGGTGATGAAGTTTTATCGCCGGTGATGTTCCCGGTGCTGCATCAACTTCTGGGTCAGACGCTGATCACCACAGACGGTAAAACGTTGCTGGGCGCGGATGATAAAGCAGGCGTGGCGGAAATCATGACCGCACTGGCTGTGCTTATCCAAAAAAATATTCCGCACGGTGATATCCGCGTGGCCTTTACGCCGGACGAAGAAGTGGGTAAAGGGGCGAAGCATTTTGATGTTGCGGCATTCGATGCGCAGTGGGCCTATACCGTTGACGGTGGTGGCGTAGGTGAGTTGGAGTTTGAGAACTTCAACGCCGCGTCGGTTAATATCAAAATTGTTGGCAACAATGTGCATCCCGGCACCGCAAAAGGGGTGATGGTGAATGCGCTGTCGCTGGCAGCGCGTATTCATGCAGAGGTTCCGGCAGATGAAAGCCCGGAAAAGACGGAAGGCTACGAAGGCTTTTATCATCTGGCGAGCATGAAAGGGACGGTCGATCGGGCGGATATGCACTACATTATTCGTGATTTTGACCGTAAGCAGTTTGAAGCGCGTAAACGTAAGATCATGGATATCGCCAAGAAGGTCGGCAAAGGGTTACACCCGGACTGTTATATCGAATTGGTGATTGAAGACAGTTACTACAATATGCGCGAAAAAGTGATTGAGCATCCGCACGTGCTGGATATCGCCCAGCAGGCGATGCGCGATTGTGATATTGAGCCTGTGCTGAAACCGATCCGTGGCGGCACTGACGGCGCACAGCTGTCATTTATGGGATTACCGTGTCCGAATCTGTTCACCGGCGGCTACAACTATCATGGCAAGCATGAGTTTGTAACCCTGGAAGGAATGGAAAAAGCGGTGCAGGTGATTGTGCGTATTGCTGAATTGGCCGCGAAACAAAAATAAAATATGTGTAGTTGCCGGATGGCGCTTTGCTTATCCGGCCTACAATATTTCACTCCAGTAGGCCTGATAAGACGCATTGCGTCGCATCAGGCACAGTCCGCATTACCCTTCGAAGAACCAGTACCCGCTGTTGACCAGCGCGGCAAGCATGGCAAGGAAAGAAGGATCTTCCAGCGCATCCTCAAAGTTCTCAGCCGTCAGCACAATATGACTGGCCAGCGCTTCCAGCGCAGGACGATGCGGCGAATCAATTTTCTCACCGTTAGCGTAGACGTCATCGCCAATGCGCAATACGCGCAACCCGCCCAGACGCACTAACACATCACCTTGTTTCAGGGCATCATAAATTTCGTCTGGCTGATACGGTGGCTCCGGCGGGGCAATATCCAGCTCATGACGAGACTGAGAGATAAATTCGCCAAACCACTGCTGGAAATGTTCTGGCTGATTAATCAGGCCCAGCATCATTTCGCGCAGCTTATCCATCTCCTGCGGCAGAACATCGGCCGGATGATCGCGCGGTGGCAGATCAGGATCGCTGTAATAGGTGCTGCCCAGTTCGCGTTGTAAAACGTAATCGGCGAACCCGCTGATCAGCTCGCGAGTGTTTGGCGCGCGGAAACCAACCGAATAGTTCATCGCGTTTTCTAACGCATAGCCTTCGTGCGGGAATCCTGGCGGAATGTACAGGATATCGCCGGGTTCCAGCTCTTCATCAATGATGGCTTCGAACGGGTCGACCTGAAGGAGATCCGGGTGAGGGCAGTGCTGCTTCAACTGCAGTTTTTCGCCTACGCGCCAGCGACGACGACCGGTTCCCTGAATGATAAATACATCGTACTGATCCAGGTGCGGGCCAACGCCGCCGCCGGGTACAGAGAAAGAAATCATCAGATCGTCGATACGCCAGTCCGGTAATTCACGGAACGGGCGCATCAGCGCGGCGGTAGGTTCGTGCCAGTGGTTGACCGCCTGCACCAGCAGAGACCAGTTGTTCTCGCCAAGATGGTCGTAGCTTTCGAAGGGACCGTGGCTAACCTGCCATTTACCATCCTGATGGCTGACGAGTCGGCTGTCGACTTCGCTTTCCATTGCCAGTCCAGCCAGTTCGTCAGGAGAGATTGGATCAATAAAGTTGTTAAACCCGCGTTTTAAGACCACCGGGCGTTTCTGCCAGTGGCGTTCAAGAAAATCGGGCCAGTTAAGTGTGAGTTGGTATTCCATAGTGAGCATCCCGCAGGCTGGTATCTGCAACCGATTATAACGGATACTTAACCTCAAGCGTGAAGTCAGTACATATTTATTACATGCGACGATTACTCGTCTTTCTGGCCCGGTTGCTGGCGGCCAAAAATAACTTCCATGCGCGCACCACCCAGCAGGCTATCACCAGCAATAATCTGCCCGTCATACTGTTCGGTGATTTCTCGCGCCACCGCCAGACCGACGCCTTGTCCGGGACGTAGCGTATCTACGCGCTGTCCGCGGTCAAACACCACTTCCCGTTTGCTTTGCGGAATACCAGGACCATCATCTTCAACCAGAATATGCAGTTGATCCTCGGACAGTTGCGCCGAAATCTCGACAAACTCCAGACAATATTTACAGGCGTTATCCAAGACGTTGCCCAACACCTCGACAAAGTCATTCTGTTCGCCCACAAAGCTGATCTCAGGTGAGATATCGAGATTAATGTTGACCCCTTTACGCTGATACACTTTATTCAGCGCCGAGGTGAGCTTATCCAGCAACGGCGCGACCGGGTGCAGCTCGCGGCTGAGTAGGGCACTGCTGCCACGCATACTGGCGCGATGCAGGTAATAGCCTATCTGTTGGGAAATACGGCTGATTTGTTCCAGCATGATAGGCTCTGCGTCGCTGACGTTCATTTTTTCATTACGCATTGAGCGCAACGTACTTTGCAGTACCGCCAGTGGCGTTTTCAGGCTATGGGTGAGATCGGTTAACGTGGTGCGGTATTTATCGTAGCGCTCACGTTCGCTTTTTAAAAGCCGATTGAGATTACGAACCAGGCTGGTCAGTTCGCGTGTGGTGGCGGGATTTAGCATCTCACGATGATGTTCCTCAAGCTCACGGACTTCACGCGCCAGTGATTCAATCGGCCGTAGGCTCCACCACGCAGCCACCCATAACAACGGAATGACCAGCAACAGATTGGCGACCAGCACATAAATAAACCAGCTCCAGACCATATACGAGCGCTTTAGCTCTATAGGAATAGTGTCGACAACCACAATGGTCAGTTGCGGCATTCTGGCGGTGGCGGGGTAGACGTTCACCGCCACGGAGTGGGTCATTTCGGCGTCGTCATCATCTTCTCTGACTTCTTTTAACTGCTGCTGAGCGGAGTGATCTTCGCCCAGTAAAGTGCTGGTGGCGTCTACATTGGCTTCAATTTCATGAAAACCGTTCGTTTTTAGCCAGTCCGGTTGGATACTTTTCGTCAGCCAGGGAACATTGCGCTGCGCCCACAACAATTCACCGCTTTCGTTATAGATCAGCGACATTGTTGGGCTTTGCATATCGAGATGTTCAGGCAGCTCGACGTTTATCTTGCCGTTTTCCCACTTTGCCAGGGTATAAAACAGATTACTTTCACCCCGCAGCAGGCGAAACGTTGTCTTATCAAAGCTGACGCTGTAGCCCACCAGAGCAACCATGCCGTAGGCCAGCGAGAGCACCAACACCACGCCTGCGGTTGCCAGTAAAAAGCGCAACCGCAGCGATAGCGGGAAAAAATGACGCAATAGTTTATTCATTAGCGCAGTTCAAAAAGATATCCCTGACCACGCACGGTGGTGATGACGTCGTCCGGATACTGCGCCTGAATTTTCTTACGCAGACGCCCCATTAGAACATCAATGGTGTGACTTTCGCGCAGCTCGGCATCCGGGTAAAGCTGCAGCATGAGCGAATCTTTACTGACCACTTTGCCATTATTACGGATGAGCGTTTCCATAATGGTGTATTCAAACGCAGTGAGCTTGATAACTTCATCATTGACGGATAACTCGCGTCGAGAGAGGTCCACCTGAAAAGGCGGAAGGGAGATAATTTGCGATGCCAGACCGCTGTTGCGGCGCATCAGTGCCTGCATGCGCGCAGCCACTTCTTCGATGTGAAACGGTTTGGTGACGTAATCGTCAGCGCCAGCGCTGAGGACTTCCACCTTGTCCTGCCAGCCTTCGCGTGCGGTTAATACCAGAATCGGCAGCGAAACCTCATTACTGCGCCAGCGGCGGATCAGCGACAAACCATCTTCATCGGGGAGTCCTAAATCAACGATCGCGATATCCGGCAGATGTTCATTCAGATAATAGTCCGCTTCCTTCGCATCTTCTGCATCATCCACCTGATGCCCTAAATCCTGCAACTGAACCTTGAGGTGGTGGCGTAATAAAGCATTATCCTCGACAACCAGTACGCGCATCATCGTTTCTCCCTAAAATAATGGTATGAATAGTTTAACGCTGATTATGTGGCTTTGGGGATAAACATTTAATAAACCGGGGGAAGGGATAATCTCGCAGGCAATAAAAAAGCCGGAAACGCTGATGTATTCCGGCTTACTACGATATGAACGAAATACCGGAACAGGTGCAAGCACGCTCCGGCATCAAACAGATTACTTCAGTTCATCAACCATGGTGATGGCGCGACCGATATAATTGGCAGGCGTCATTGCTTTCAGGCGAGTTTTCTCTTCTTCCGGCAGCGCAAGACCGTCGATAAACTGCTTCATACCTTCGGCGTCAACGCGCTTACCGCGGGTCAGTTCTTTCAGCTTCTCGTACGGCTTCTCAATACCGTAGCGACGCATCACGGTCTGAATCGGCTCTGCCAGAACTTCCCAGTTATGGTCCAGTTCATCCAGCAGATGATCGCGGTTCACTTCCAGTTTGCTCACGCCCTTCAGCGTGGACTGATAGGCGATCAGCGCATAGCCAATACCTACGCCCAGGTTACGCAGAACGGTAGAGTCAGTCAGGTCACGCTGCCAGCGGGAGACCGGCAGTTTGCTCGCCAGGTGCTGCAGAACCGCGTTAGACAGACCCAGGTTACCCTCGGAGTTTTCGAAATCGATGGGGTTAACTTTGTGCGGCATGGTGGAAGAGCCGATTTCACCCGCGATAGTTTTCTGTTTGAAATGGTTCAGCGCCACGTAACCCCAGACATCGCGGTCAAAGTCGATCAGGATGGTGTTGAAACGGGCGATGCAGTCAAACAGCTCGGCAATGTAGTCGTGCGGCTCAATCTGCGTGGTGTACGGGTTCCACTGGATGCCCAGCGAGGTGACAAACTCTTCGCTGAACTGATGCCAGTCAACTTCCGGGTAAGCGGCGACGTGGGCGTTATAGTTACCGACTGCACCATTGATCTTACCAAGAATTTCAACCTGGTTGAGCTGACGATACTGACGCTCCATACGGTAAGCCACGTTAGCCATTTCTTTGCCTAGCGTAGACGGGGTGGCTGGCTGACCGTGGGTACGGGAGAGCAGAGGAATATCGCGATACTGTACAGACAGATCTTTCACCGCGTCGATAAGCTTACGCCAGTACGGCAGAACCACTTCGTCGCGTGCGGTTTTCAGCATCAGCGCGTGAGACAGGTTGTTGATGTCTTCTGAGGTACACGCAAAGTGGATAAATTCGGAAACGTCATGCAGTTCCGGGATATCCGCCACTTTCTCTTTCAGGAAATACTCAACTGCCTTCACATCATGGTTGGTCGTACGCTCAATGGTTTTGATGCGCGCAGCATCTTCTTCATTGAAGTTAGCGACGATCGCATCAAGGAAACCGATTGCGTCGGCAGCAAAAGCAGGAACTTCCTTGATCGCTGCGTGCGCGGCCAGTTTTTGCAGCCAGCGTACTTCAACCTGTACACGGAATTTCAGCAAACCGTATTCGCTGAAAATCCCGCGCAGCGCGCTGACTTTATCGCCGTAGCGTCCATCGACAGGGGAAACGGCGGTCAGTGAGGATAATTCCATAGATCACAACTCCGGGGTTAAATGAGCAAGAATTTGTTTTGCCTGAGTCGTCAGGCGATTACGAGAAAACATGAGTTGCAGACGGCCTCCACCAACCTGATGCCAGAGCACGGCAGCACGGATGCCAGCCAGCAGCGAAGCGCGTACTTTAGCCTGTACCTGTGGACTCTGAAGGATGGCCGGGGAACCCGTGACCTGAATACGCGGGCCGAGTGGGCTGATGACGTCAACATAAATGCCAGCCATCGCACTCATCAACGTTTCTGACTGCAAATCAAAATGGTCCAGCTGGCGCTGCAAGCCGCTAATACGGTCTCCCAGCGTGTCCATAGCGCCCTTGGCCGCTGACAGCTTACGCTCCAGCACCATCAGGCTTAGCGTATAGCGGGTGAGTTCCGCGTTCAATCCCTGACGACTGCTGGCGTTCAGCACGCCAAGCAGCGTTTCAAGGCCAAGACGCAGGTTGGCTTCGCTGCCGCCAAACACGCCCAGCGTAGAGCTGGGATTCATGTCGATGACACTGTTCAGTGAAACGTGTAATGCATCGGCATCACAATGCCCCTGGTGCGCCAGTTCCTGCACCAGGCGTGCCGACTGACAAATGCCTGCCAGGGCGAGGGTGATGTCATAATAATTCTTTGCCACGTTCACTGCTTCCTTGTATCAAATGTGTAAGTAATTATACCGGCAGAGGCAATCGTTGTTCGATAATGCCGCCGCCAAGGCACACTTCGCCATTGTAAAAGACAGCCGACTGACCCGGCGTGACCGCCGCGACTGGCTCGTCGAAAATGACTTCAATACGCTCTGCATCCAGTGCCTTAACGGTGCACGGAATGTCGGTCTGACGATAGCGGGTTTTCACCGTACAGCGCATGGTGCCGGTGAACGGTTCGCGATCGACCCAATGCAGCTGTTGCGCCACCAGGCCAACGGACATCAGACGTGGATGTTCATGCCCCTGAGCGACAACCAGAATGTTGTTCTCAACGTCTTTATCCACCACATACCATGGATCTTCTGTCCCTTCTTTCGTTCCGCCAATACCCAGACCTTTACGCTGACCTAAAGTGTGGTACATCAGCCCCTGGTGCTGGCCAATCTCTTCGCCGTCAACGGTGATGATTTTGCCTGGCTGAGCCGGCAGGTAACGACCAAGAAACTCGCGGAACTTACGTTCGCCAATGAAGCAGATGCCGGTGGAGTCTTTTTTCTTGGCCGTGATCAGACCAAGATCTTCGGCAATTTTACGCACCTGTGGTTTTTCCAGTTCGCCGACCGGGAACAGGCTTTGTGCGATTTGCTCATGGCCGAGCGTATAGAGGAAATAACTCTGGTCTTTATTGCCATCGAGCCCACGCAGCAGGCGGCTTTTGCCGTCGACATCCGCGCGACGCACGTAGTGACCGGTGGCGATGTAATCGGCACCTAAATCTTCGGCGGCAAACTCAAGGAAGGCTTTAAACTTAATTTCTTTATTGCACAGAATATCCGGGTTCGGCGTACGGCCCGCTTTGTACTCTTCAAGGAACAGTTCAAAGACGTTGTCCCAGTATTCTGCGGCAAAGTTGACGGTATGCAGTTCAATGCCGAGTTTTTCACAGACAGCCTGCGCATCCGCAAGGTCGGCGGCTGCTGTGCAGTATTCCTCGCCATCGTCCTCTTCCCAGTTCTTCATGAACAGGCCTTCTACCTGATAGCCCTGTTGTTGTAACAGCCAGGCAGAAACGGAGGAATCGACACCGCCGGACATGCCGACGATCACTTTTTTTGGGCTTTCAGACATAGGAATACTCACGACATTGAACTTCAAGGCGGCATATTCTAGCACGCAGCCCTTTACTTGACACCCTCTGTAAACGGCCAGTTAAATTCGCCGATCATGGCCAGTGGGTAGCGCTGTCCGCTCTGATAACAGCGAATACTCTCCGCAACCAACGGCGAACGCAGGTTTGGCGCAGAGAAAATCTCTTCTGCGCTGACCCAACGACAGCAATCTATATCGCTGTCATGAGGTTCTGTAGCGCACATATTGGCAAGCTCAATAGAGAAAAGAAAACGCAAAAAGGGCGTTCTGTCCGGTGCAATCCATTGATGCATACGAATGAAATGCTGCGGCTGCGCTTTAATGCCCGTTTCTTCCCACAGTTCGCGTGCTGCGGCTTGCACCAACGTTTCATCGGCTTCCAGGTGTCCTGCAGGCTGATTCCACAAGGCTTTGCCATTGATCGTTTCTTCAACGACTAAGAATTTATCTTCTGCATGCACAATGCAGGCGACCGTGATGTGCGGTTTGAACATATTTTCCCCTTATTCCTCAGCAAATCCTTCGGCAACATCTGGCCAGCTAATTTCGCCGCTGGCCTTGTCGATACTAATATAAGCCACAGGAGGCGACGTTTGCGGGTCGGCCCCTCCACGGCACAATGCGGTTTGATGATCCTCGCGCACGATAATCTCAATGGCCTTTTTAGCATTCCAGCTTTCATAAAAAATACATTGGTGGTCGTGACGTAGCCCAAGGGTGGCGACTCTCGTTGCCTTTTCTGTCGACAGCGGGTTGATGTCGTCGCGATAGTGGTCACCGCTGTTTATAGCCTGTAACTGCGACTTTTTTAACCAGCCGCGTATGATTTGGCGATCGGTGGTGTAATAGACCGCTTCCATAAAATCATCGTTGGATTGTTCTTGTACAGAGACGAGGTCGCCGGGCACTAAAAATACGGACGGGCTGCGACACTGTTCGGTTGGCATCGCATAGAACCATGCGCGGGTGTCTCCTGTTACCTGATAGTGGTTTGCGGAGGAGGAGGGTAAGAACCCGCGCTGCGACATCGCTTTATTTGCCCATGTCTGGCAAGACGCGCTTACTGCAAGCGGACTGGATAACGGCGTTAATCCATCTACCGAGACCCAGCCGGTGGCGAAGGTTCCTTTAGCGTCCCGATAACGTACGTAACGATAAGGCTCATCTTTGGAAAGCATGCCCGTGCTTTTGTAGCGCTGTGAACTCCTGAGCACCTCGACGGTGTCGCCATTGACCATGAACGCGGGGAGTTGACACTCTGTTGCTGGTGCAGAATAGAAATGCAGGCGTGAGTCGGTTTTTACTTTGGCAGACTCATAAAGGTAGTTTGCCTCTCCTGCTGCTGTTCCGGCAATCGTCTCACAGTCCAGTTTTGCTGAACAAAACGGTGACACGCCGAGCAGGATGAATGCTACAAAAAGCTGCTTATCCATTTTTTTCATTCTTCCCTGTTAACACTCACGTTAAACCGTACAGTTACGATTTCAGTTCCCGCCACTCGCCGTTAGCAAGATTTTCCAGCGTGTAATCCCCCATGGCATAGCGGATGAGGCGCAGCGTAGGAAATCCAACATGCGCTGTCATACGACGTACCTGACGGTTGCGACCTTCATATAAGGTAACTTTCAACCAGCTGGTGGGAATGTTTTTCCGTTCCCGAATCGGTGGATTTCTCGGCCACAGCCATACGGGTTCCTCCACTACTTCAATGCCTGCGGGTAGAGTGGGGCCATCATTGAGCGTTACTCCGTTACGCAGGGAGTCTAGCGCTTCTGCTGTCGGCTCACCTTCAACCTGGACGTAATAAATTTTCCCGGTACGCTTACCGGGTTGCGTTAACCGCGCCTGCAGAGCGCCGTCATTGGTCAGCACCAAAAGCCCTTCGCTGTCCCGGTCGAGTCGGCCCGCCGCATAAATTCCCGGCACGGGAATAAAATCTTTTAACGTGCTTCTGCCAGCCTCGTCAGTAAATTGTGGCAAAACATCGTAGGGTTTATTGAACAAAACCACGCGTTTTGGCTGGTTTTCTTTACGCTGCTTAGTGACTTGTCGTGAGCTGAATCGCTCAACCCGGTGATTTCTAAAAGAAGTTTTTTGCATGGTATTTTCAGATTATATCAATTGCCGCATTATAGCCTAAGAACGAGTGTCTTTCATGGCGGCGAACAATAGGGTAGTATTGACACGCTCATTACAAATCATTAACAAAAAGTTGCTCTAACGCATCCGTGTAGCAGGACGCAAACGCACATGCAGCGTGATGACAGACGAGCAGAACCAGAAGCGCTCGAAGGAGAGGTGAATGGAAAGCAAAGTAGTTGTTCCGGCGGAAGGTAAGAAGATCACCCTGCAAAACGGCAAACTCAACGTTCCTGAAAATCCGATTATCCCGTTCATTGAAGGCGACGGTATCGGCGTTGATGTAACCCCACCGATGATCAAAGTTGTCGATGCTGCTGTCGAGAAAGCCTATAAAGGCGAGCGTAAAATCTCCTGGATGGAAATCTACACCGGCGAGAAATCCACTCAGGTTTATGGCCAGGACGTCTGGCTGCCTGCTGAAACCTTAGATCTGATTCGTGAATATCGTGTTGCCATTAAAGGCCCTCTGACCACCCCTGTTGGCGGCGGTATTCGCTCTCTGAACGTAGCTCTGCGTCAGGAACTTGACCTGTATGTCTGCCTGCGTCCGGTGCGTTATTATCAGGGCACACCAAGCCCGGTTAAACACCCTGAACTGACCGACATGGTCATCTTCCGCGAAAACTCCGAAGACATCTACGCGGGTATCGAGTGGAAAGCTGACTCTGCCGATGCTGAGAAAGTGATTAAATTCCTGCGCGAAGAGATGGGCGTGAAGAAAATCCGCTTCCCGGAACATTGCGGTATTGGTATCAAACCGTGTTCTGAAGAAGGGACTAAACGTCTGGTACGTGCAGCGATTGAATACGCCATCGCCAACGATCGTGATTCAGTTACCCTGGTACACAAAGGCAACATCATGAAGTTCACCGAAGGCGCGTTCAAAGACTGGGGTTACCAGTTAGCGCGTGAAGAATTCGGTGGTGAACTGATCGACGGCGGTCCATGGGTGAAAATCAAGAACCCGAAAACCGGTAAAGAGATCGTGGTTAAGGACGTTATCGCCGATGCGTTCCTGCAACAGATCCTGCTGCGCCCGGCTGAGTATGACGTGATTGCCTGTATGAACCTGAACGGTGACTACATCTCCGATGCGCTGGCCGCACAGGTTGGTGGTATTGGTATCGCGCCGGGTGCAAACATCGGTGACGAATGCGCTCTGTTCGAAGCTACCCACGGTACTGCACCGAAGTATGCAGGTCAGGATAAAGTGAACCCAGGTTCCATCATTCTGTCTGCTGAAATGATGCTGCGCCATATGGGTTGGACCGAAGCGGCTGATTTAATTGTTAAAGGTATGGAAGGCGCGATCAACGCCAAGACCGTAACTTACGATTTCGAACGTCTGATGGACGGTGCTAAGTTGCTGAAATGTTCAGAGTTTGGTGACGCAATCATCGAAAACATGTAATCCAGATACTGGGTTGTATGAGAACGGGAGCCGAGTGGTTCCCGTTTTTTTTACCTGCAAAATGCTTTCCTGGCGCTCATACTATTAAACTCATTTAAATAGCACTGAAGATCAAATTTTTATCTTTGCCATTACAATTTTATTTTTTGATAAAAAATATCCATGGCTGTCAATATTTCTTTATTTAACTCTATTCGGGCATGAGAACTAACTATAATTGAGTGGTGTTTGTATCTTATTGATTATCAGATGGAAAATAATCATTTTAACAATAAGGAAAATATCGGGAATATGTAAAAGGAAGAAGCGTTTTAAGATTTTTTACTCTAATTTTAAATCCATTTTTATCAGCGTGTTATGACAGTTGATTATTCTGAATATTAGTAATGTCCAAAAAAGAACATTTTCTCCGATTGATGTTTTTTTACCTTTCTGTTTTTCTGTTGGCAACATGCTTGAGAAATAAAATTCAAAGCATGATTCCTTATTATGTGTGTTACTTACTATTAGTTGATGATGAAAATGGTTATTAAAATGCTAAGTTTAAAAACAGGTTTAGTGGCTGTTACATTATGTTTTGCTATGACAGTTTATGCAGGAGAAAGCGTAGTCACCGGCGGTTATGTACATACCCGGACAGATGGACAGAACCTTAATGGTTTTAACGCTAAATATGGTTATACCCCAGATGAGAGTGATTTTGGTGTTATGACATCCTTAACCATTTCAGCAAATGACGATAATGATATAGATCGTGGTTATGGTTCTGCATTAGTCGGCGCAAGTTATAAAGTAAATGATGTGGTAAAACCTTATGTAATGGCGGGTATTGGGAGAGGTGCGATCAAAGCTAATGGTGAAACTGACACTTCTACAGGTTTTGCCTATGGCGCTGGTATTCAGTTTACCCCCATTGCAGGTTTCACTGTTGATGCAGGCTATGAAGGTTCTAAGGTCTTTGGCGCACAAGCTAATAGTATTGTAGTCGGCGCCGGCTGGACATTCTAAGGTTATTTATATGAATAAATTAATGATAATATTGGTTGCGTTTTCTGCTGTTTCATTGATGTCTGGTTGTGTATCAGAAGAACAACGCTTAGCAAAGTGCGAAGCGAAGGGAATTAGCCGTGATGTTTGTTATCACGAAGAAAAAGAATATTGGAATAATTACAGTGCTAATATGAGTCGACTGCAGGCCGCTAATACACAAGCGGATGCTTTCAAAGAGGCTATGAGTGATCACAAGAAACATAAGCATTATGATGACGATTAATATTTAAGAACATGCACATACGGTCTTGAGTGCTTATGTTCTTGATATTTTAATCATCTATTAATTATTCAAATGGTTATGCTCAGGCATCACTCTCAAAAGCGTATTATCCTTCTGTATATAGTGATGAAATAATGCAGCGCCGGCATGGGCTGCAATTAGAAAGTAGCAGATATCGGCGAACTGACTTCCCCCAAAGCCAGAGTTTTTTTTGATAACCATGGCCTTACTTTGGTTTGAGAAAAACGCTTCGTCTGCTGTGTGCGATCATTCTTTTGATGAAAGTTTGTACGGAAATACATGCAGAGCGTTGGCTGCGATGGGATAAACGCCCAGGCCTTCTGTTCTGGCTTTGATTTCCTCGAAAGAGAGTGAAGGGGAGGGTTCTCGTCCGCCCCACAGATTAATGCCTTCAGGAACATCGTCCCGGCTGTACTCCTCGGCGATCTCGATGGTTCCGCCACTATTCAATTCGATGACAACGCTTTTTCCGTCAACAGGAATCAGGTGCCCGTCATTGTCAGTGATAAAGATTTTCATTTGATTACCTCTTATTAGTGCATTCCTATGATAGCAAAATTGGATGAGGTGCAACGCCGGTTTTGTACTGCAAATTTCAGTAATGATTTTATCAATAAATTAGTAAGTTACGTTGTTATTGAGGAAATGTGACTGGGCGCATGGCGGCTTTTGTTTCTGTCTACCATGCTCTGTAGATATAAATTAGAACACGTCAATGCTCATCGCAACGACCGATCGGCTTTCACCACAGGATATGAGAATGCGCAAAGCACTTTTACCGGTAACTGCTGCGGTGTGTCTTTTTTTAATCGGTGTTTTTATTCTTAATATGCAGCTTTGGTATTCATCTTCGATGGAAAACCTCGGGGGGGCCAGATATGCCGCGAAAAATATGGATAACATACTTGATGAAGCTTTCCAGGCAACCCGTACCGCTATGAACATCGCTGAAAAAAAATGCGATTTGGAGGGGCAATACCAACTTGGAACCGAAGCTGCGCTCCGACCCCATTTGCGAACGCTGATCATTATTCGACAGGGGAAGGTTTGGTGTACATCTTTGCCGGGTAATCGGATATTACTTAAGCATATTCCCGTTATAGCTGATACTAATTTACAACTGACTCCCGCAAGCAATACCGAGAATGAAATACCTGTTCTGCTGTATCAAACACGTTTTCACACAGGCCGTATCATCGTCACCATAAGTGGCGTGCATATCCGAGGGGCAATGAATGTCCCGTTAGCGGGAGTAACGTACTCGTTGCTTGTGGGTGACGCAGCACTCGGTTTATTGGGCGATGTAAAAACCGTTACAACAAGCGCACGTGCGTCTGGTCAAGTTAATTCCGCAAAGTATCCGTTCAGTATTATTTATAATAAACCGCCACTGTTTAGTGCAAAAAGACTGGTTACACAGGGTTCAGGGATTCTGGTTTTTATCCTGTTAATGTCTTTTGCAGCCGCTTATGCCATTGATAAGTATCTGAACAAGAACGATACCCCTGAAGAAACGTTGCGCAGGGCGATAGTAAAAGGAGAGATCGTGCCTTTTTATCAACCTATCGTAAATGGTCGCGAGGGGACGTTACGCGGTGTTGAAGTGCTGGCCCGATGGAAACATCCAAAAGCCGGGTATATTTCTCCTGCATCCTTTATACCTGTAGCGGAAAAATCAGGCCTGATAGTGCCACTAACTCAAAGTCTGATGAGGCAGGTCGCTGCGAATATGAACGCCATTGCCAGCAAACTGCCATCCGGCTTCCATGTCGGCATTAACTTCAGCGCATCCCATATCACATCCCCTACATTCGTGCAGGAGTGCCTGCATTACAGGGATAGCTTTAACCGCGATGACCTCAATCTGGTAATCGAAGTTACTGAGCGCGAGCCGTTAGATGTGGATGAAGATCTTGTGCAGAGGCTCAATATCCTGCATGAGAATGGCTTTGTGATTGCGCTGGATGATTTTGGTACGGGCTATTCTGGGCTTTCTTATTTGCATGACCTGCACATTGATTACATTAAAATCGATCAGAGCTTTGTGGGAAGGGTAAATGAGCTTCCCGATTCAACCCGAATTTTGGATTGTGTTCTCGATTTGGCGCGCAAGCTGTCTTTAAGCATCGTTGCTGAAGGGGTTGAAACGAAGGCTCAGCTTGATTATCTCAACAAAAACAACATTGTTTTCCTGCAAGGGTACTATTTCTATAAACCAGTAACCTTCACTGAGTTCGTCATGATTCTGCTGTCAAAGCCTAAAGTGAAGGTTTTTGTCGAATAAATACAAGATAACCTAATTGATGAAAAGTGAGCATGAAATCTGCTTCGGTAGCAAAAATCCGACGATTATCTTTATCGTGAGGCAAATCTCGGATTCTGTTATTTAAAATCTATACCCTTATCGATGTGGTGGTTATTTGTGTTTTCATATACAGCAACTGGATAATGGTATGGCAGATATAACATTCGCGATGGAGCGTGATTCAAGTCACAAAGCGGCGAAAAATAAGTTGGATGTGCGAAGCAAAGCGAAGAACACAAATCGCAATCAGCTTGCGATTGCCGCAGTCCTGTTTTTAGGCGGTATCGTCGGGATTATTGTTTTGGCATTATATCTAATGGTGCAGGAAGGGGTATTTCTGTATTAATTGTTTAAATATTCTTATATGTTAAAATAAGATGATGATTATATCTTGTGTCTTCTCTCAATAATATTCTGCTGGTCGGGGTATTAGTGTGCCCCGACCAACAGGATCTTATAAAATTAGAACTGATAATTTAAAGACACCCAGTAGTTACGACCAGGGTTTACGTATCCGGTAGTGGATTGTGCAGTCTGATAATAATCACCTGCGTAGGTACTATTACGCCCCACCTGGTACAATTTGACCTCACTAAAGTCTTTATCCAGCACGTTATTAACCGCCGTATTAAGCGTCAGATCTTTAGTCAGCTTATAAGACATCCCCATATCGACAACGGTCCAGGCTTTTAAATCAGCGCCTTTATCGTCATAGACGGCCTTTTGTACCGCGCTAAGGTTGTCGTAATTTTCGGTAAAGCGTGGGGCTTTGCCGCGATAACGTGCGCTGAGCCAGGCGTTCATATCTTCCGTTGCCTGCCAGTTCAGACGGGCGTTAGCCATATGTTTTGGGGTGTAACTTAATGGCGCGCCTTTATTGTCACCATCTTTTTGCTTGCTCTGAGTGTAGGTGTAGTTGAGAGATAGGGTCAGCACATCCGACCATAGAGGGAAGGTGCTGGCAAATTCAACGCCATCGGTCCTCGCCTTGCCGCTGTTGGTATAGCTGTTGGTATTATCATCGATAGAATATGAGACAATTTTATTTTTGTATTCGGTATAGAAGCCGGTAATGTTGGCGTTAAGCCCGGCGTCGTTCTCGTAATACAGCCCGGTTTCGTAGCTGATACTTTCCTCAGGTTTGAGGTCCGGGTTACCGACCGTATTCACCGTTCCCTGTGCGGTTACACCGCTGATCCCGTTATGCAACTGGCTTAGTGATGGTGCTTTATAACCTGTCGTTACGCCGCCTTTGAGCGTCCAGGCGTCGGAAACGTCCCAGACCATATAGGCACGCGGGCTGAGATGACCGCCAAAGACATCGTTATGCTCATAGCGTGTTCCTGCGGTTAAGGCCAGCGAGTCGAGAATATGCCATTCATCTTCCGCATAAGCTGCCCACGTTTTTTGATGGAACGTCTCGCCGGTATTGGCCAGTACCACACCATCTTTCATCCGTGCATCCCAGTATTCTCCGCCAAGGGTTAAGAGGTGTGAATCACCTAATGGCGTCAGCAGCACTGAGTCAAGAATGACGTTGGTGTTCTTCAGTTCACGCGCGTCACCGGCCCGGCCTGCGTTCTCTGGTGTGAGTGCGGAAGATACCAATTGTCGGCCTTTGTTTTCGGTTTCATTCCAGCCGAGGGAGGATTTCCAGGTGCCGAACGTTAAGGCTGTATCGTGGCCGAGGGTCACTTTGTTACGCTCATAGCGTAGCGTTTTATCATACCCCCCTGTCAGGTTACCCAACTGCCCGTCATCGTTGTCATAGCGCTGTCTCGCGGAGTCGAGATCTAACCACAGCGTATTGTTCTCATTGGTTTTCCAGTCGAGGCGCGTGCCAATATTATAGTTTTCCGATTCGGTAGGATAAGGTACGCGGGTGGAGGAGGTATCGCTGAGGGAGGTGACGCTGGAACCCTGACGCTGGGTTGTGCTCCCCCGAACCTGCATATCCAGTACGCCCGCAATCAACGGGCCGCTTGACCAGAAGTTGGCGACCGTACTGTTACCCCATTTATTACTCTCTTGCAGGTTAACGCCGGTATTGATGGAAGTGCTCCATTTATCGGTGCTTTTTTTGGTGATGATATTCACCACGCCACCGATTGCGTCGGACCCATAAAGCGTCGACATCGGGCCGCGGATCACCTCAATATGATCGATCGCCGCCAGCGGGGGCATAAAGCTGGTATTCATGGCAGAGAAGCCGTTTGGCGTTACGTCGCTGCTGCCGTTTTGACGAATACCGTCAATCAGGATCAAGGTATAGCTGGCAGGCATGCCACGGATGCTGATCTCCAGACCGCCGGTTTTACCGGTGCTGCTTTCAACATCTACCCCTTCAACGGAACGCAGGGCTTCACCTAAGTCATTATATTTATTGGTTTGTAACTCTTGCTGCGAAATAACAGAGACGCTGGCGGCGGCATTGGTGATTTTCTTTTCATAACCGGAAGCGGTTACCACCATGACATCTTCAGCAAATACCAGGGGGCTGGAAAATCCTAAACAGGACAGAACGACAGAGGCAACAGGTTTTAAACGCATAGTCAAACTTCCTTTGTTAAAAATTCAAAGGCAGTAAGATAATTGATGGAAATGATAATACAAATAATTATCATTACAAATTTACATAACTTGTCACTTCTGGTGTTTTTCTTGAATAAATATACATAAATTGTCATGAGTTTTAGATAAGGAATTAGCAGGAAGGGCCAATAGTCCGCACAGGCAATTATTAGTTCGGGATTAATATTCCTGTGAATAAATGGCGAGGGATTAATCTATTTTCTGAGATTCACATCGTACTCATAACGGAGTATCAGAAAAAAGTATGATAATTTTAGAAAATCGTCATACTTTTCTGCGCCGCATCATTTTTTTCATCATTTCTGTCCGCCATAATCCCTTCCCCAGGAGACTGCTTAACGACGGTAAATCGTTATGCGGCATAAAAATAACGTAAATCTGGATAACATAATGATCAAAGGCAAGCTGGCACTGCTTACGTGCGCATTGACTCTCGCATTAACTTCACCACTTCTTGCCGCGCAAAATGCGAACGAAGGGCAGACGTTAAAACTGGCAATTGGCCCAGAACCAACGGAAGGGTTTGACCCGATGCTGGGCTGGAGTCATGGCAGCTATTTGCTTTTGCATGCACCATTATTAAAACAAAATGCAGATATGAGCTGGGGAAACCTGCTGACGGAAAAAGTAGAGACCAGCGCAGACGGCAAAACCTGGACGTTGACGTTAAAACCTGACCTTAAATTCTCTGATGGTTCCCCGCTAACCGCTGAAGATGTGGTGTTCACCTATAACAAAGCAGCAAAAAGCGGCGGCAAAATCGACATGGGAAACTTCACCCATGCCAGCCTGAAAGATAATCGCACGGTAGAAATTACGCTAAATAGCCCACAGAGCACCTTTGTGAATGTGCTGGGTTCTTTGGGTATTGTTCCGGCGAAACGGTATGACGAAAAAACATTTGCCAAAAATCCGATTGGCGCGGGTCCTTATCGACTGGTGAGTTTTCAGCCGGGACAGCAGTTGATCGTGGAGGCTAACCCCTGGTATGCCGGTAAGAAAAATGATTTCAGTAAGCTGGTGTTTGTCTTCCTTGATGAAGATAACGCTTATGCCGCAGCGCGCAGTGGCCAACTGGGACTCGTACGTATCGCGCCGTCGATGGCGGTCGCTCCTCAGCAGACAAATTTGAAACTTTGGGTACGCGATAGCGTGGAAAACCGGGGCATTGTGTTCCCGATGGTTCCTGCAGGTAAAAAAGACGCCAATGGCTATCCGATTGGGAACGATATCACTGCCGATGTTGCCATCAGGCGCGCCATCAACTATGCCATCGACCGTAAGCAGCTTGCCGATCAGGTCATGGAGGGTCATGCGATTCCTGCGTATAGCGCAGTGCAGGGGCTGCCATGGCAGGGGCAATCCGTTGCGTTCAAAGATGGTGATAGCGAAAAAGCACGTACGATTCTGGAAGAAGCCGGCTGGAAGGTAGGTAAAGATGGCGTGCGAGTGAAAGACGGCAAAGAGGCTCGACTGACTTTATGGTACGCCAGCGGTGACAGTACGCGCCGGGATTTAGCCGAAGCTGTTCGCGCAATGCTGGAGCCGGTGGGTATTCAGATCTCGCTGCAATCAGGAAGCTGGGAAACCGTTGAACGTCACATGCATGCGAACCCGACGTTATTTGGTTGGGGAAGCTTGGATCCGATGGAGCTTTTCCATCATTACAGTAATCAGGCCGCGGGCGTGGAATATTACAACCCAGGCTATTACAGCAATCCTGTTGTTGAACAGCACCTTAAACAGGCTATCGACGCCCCAGACTGGCAAAAGGCGTTGCCTTTCTGGCAACAGGTGGAGTGGGATGGTAAGCAAGGGGCTGGCGTGCAGGGCGATGCTGCCTGGGCATGGCTGCTGAATATTCAGCATACCTACCTGGCAAATCCGTGTATTGATTTAGGCAAAGGCGCACCGGAGATTCACGGTAGCTGGTCACTGCTCAATAATCTGGACGAATGGACCTGGACCTGCCGTTGATGAAGTCTGTTGTGGGCCATTTTCTACGGCTGATAGTGTTATTAGTGCTGGTTGCGGCTGGCACTTTTGTGCTGCTCAGCTTTTCTCCAGTCGATCCGATTCGTGCTTATATCGGCAACGATCTCCTGCATGTGCCGCCGGAGCAATATGCACGCATTGCTGCTCGCTGGGGATTGGACCAGCCGCTATGGGAGCGTTTTGGTCACTGGTTTGTTCGTGTATTGCAGGGCGATCTCGGCTATTCCATGTTGTTTAATGCGCCGGTTGCCAGCGTGATCAAAGAACGCTTTTCCACCTCGTTTGCGCTGCTTGGCGGCGCGTGGCTACTCTCCGGCATATTGGGAACGGCAATGGGATTTGTCGCGGGTCGCTACCTGAATCGCTGGCCGGACAAAGCAATCTGTCGCATCAGCTATCTGCTTTCTTCGCTGCCGACCTTCTGGATTGGCATGTTGCTGCTGGCGTTATTTGCCGTGCGCTGGCCGGTATTTCCGGTCTGCTGCGCGTGGGAGCCGGGCAACAGCGGCGATATGGCGACGCTGACCGAGCGTCTGCGTCATCTGGTGCTTCCCGTTTGCGCGCTCAGTTTGCTGGGGCTGGGACAAATTACGCTTCATACGCGGGAAAGCATCGCCAGCGTAATGAAAAGCGAATTTGTCCGTTTTGCGCATTCCCAGGGAGATAAAGGCTGGTCACTGTTACGCCATCAGGTTCTGCGTCATGCAATTACGCCTGCGCTGTGTTTGCAGTTTGCCTCACTGGGAGAACTGTTGGGAGGTGCACTATTGGCCGAAAAAGTCTTTGCTTACCCAGGACTGGGGCAGGCCACTATTGATGCCGGGTTACGCGGCGATCTGCCGTTACTGATGGGGATTGTGTTGTTCAGTACCATACTGGTGTTCATTGGCAACTCGCTGTCAACCTGGCTTGTCCGTATGTTGAACCGTGCTCTGGAGCGACCTGATGCTCTATAACCCGACGCCGACGCTAATTCGTCTTTTGTTCTCTTTTAGCTGCCTGTTATTCATTGCAGTGTATGGTGCCGCAATGCTGGATAACCCGTTGAGCGTTAATCTGCTTGCCCGTCATCTTCCACCTGATGCGATGTACTGGTTTGGCACCGATAACCTCGGTCGCGATCTGTGGATCCGTTGTTTTCAGGGGGCACTAACCAGTCTGCAAATTGGTATTGGTGCGGCGTTGTGCAGCGGTTTCATTGCGTTAATGATGGCGGCGGTTTCGCGCATACATCCGCGTCTGGATGTGCTTATGCGTCTAATTACTGATGCCATGCTGTCGATGCCGCATCTGCTGTTGCTTATTTTGATCTGTTTTACGCTGGGGGGCGGGAAAAACGGGGTAATCATGGCGGTTGCACTAACGCACTGGCCGCGTCTGGCGCTGATCCTGCGTGCTGAAGCGCAGCGCGTGGCCCACAGTGACTATCTGACGTTGACCTGGCGTCTGGGACACGGCCATTTTTACTGCTGGCGGCATCACTATCTACCGGCGTTATTACCCCAGTGGCTAACGGGAACATTGCTGATGTTTCCCCACTCGGTGTTGCACAGCGCGGCGTTAAGCTTCCTCGGTTTTGGACTGGCGCCGCATGAACCGTCACTGGGCCTGCTGCTGGCGGATGCGCTGCGGTTTATCAGTCATGGTGACTGGTGGTTAGTGCTGTTTCCTGGACTGATGCTGTTCAGTCTGGTGATGTTATTCGATCAGCTCGCAAGGGCGGTGCATCGTTTGTGGTTACGAGGTGACGCATGTTGAGTTTAAGGCAGGTCTCGCTGGACGTGGCGCGTTATCGCTGGTACGGCGCGAAAAACTGGTCTTCGCTGTTGCAGGATATCTCTTTCGACGTAGCGCCTGGTCAGATGGTGGCGCTAGTTGGAGGAAGTGGAGAAGGTAAAAGCCTGTTGCTGCAATGTCTACTCGATCTCTTACCAGACAATTTGCGTTTCAACGGCGTTATTACCCTGGAAGGTAAAACGCTGTGCAGTGATGATATTCGCAAATGTCGTGGCAATACCTTCAGCTACGTCCCGCAAGGTATTCAGGCACTTAACCCGCTGCTATCAATTGAAAAGCATCTGCGCAGGGCATGCCAGC
Organism: Citrobacter sp. Cpo069; assembly: GCF_030332785.1. Lineage (NCBI taxonomy): Bacteria > Pseudomonadati > Pseudomonadota > Gammaproteobacteria > Enterobacterales > Enterobacteriaceae > Citrobacter > Citrobacter sp. Cpo069. The sequence continues at coordinate 378,391 of NZ_JAOWHD010000059.1, read as the reverse complement.
TTTCTGACCAGCAATGGAATGCCGGAAAAATTGAACGATTGCTCCAGCGTAGCCGACTGGAAAGTCGCGTATTAGATGCTTTTCCGCGTCAGCTTTCAGGCGGTATGGCAAAACGTGTTCTGGCTTGTCATGCGTCTCTGAGTCAGGCTCGCTATATTCTGGCGGATGAAATTACCGCCTGGCTTGATGCACCTCTCGCTAATCAACTGCTTGAACAGTTGCGTGAACAATGTGAGCAAGGGGCTGGCGTTTTATGGGTAACACATGACCTCACGCTGGCGGCCCGCCATGCGGATCGTATTGTCGCGCTGCATCAGGGAAGAGTGTCGGATAACGTCAGCCGGGAACAGTTGTTACGCGGAGAGATTAGCGAACACCTGCAACGACAATGGCGGGCGCTGCCTGAAAGAAATCAACTTTTTGGAGAGCGCGATGCTGTGCTGTCGTGATGTAACGATCCGTCAGGGGGAAAAGGTTCTGTGGCAAAATCTGACCTTTTCTCTACGCCCTGGAGAACGTATTGGGATTTGTGCGCCCAGTGGAACTGGCAAAACGACGCTGGGACGCGTGCTGGCGGGCTGGCAGAAACCAACTTCCGGTGACATTCTGATTGATGACCAACCGTTGCCGATGCACCAGTATTGCCCGGTGCAACTGGTGCCACAGCATCCGGAATTAACTTTTAACCCCCGACGCAGCACCGGTGATGCGGTGCATGATGCATGGCGACCGGATGCTGCAATGCTTACCCGTCTTCACATCAATCCAGAGTGGTTAACCCGCCGTCCCGGACAACTTTCTGGTGGTGAACTGGCGCGAATTGCTTTACTTCGCGCGCTGGACCCGCGGACACGTTTTCTTATTGCCGATGAAATTACAGCCCAGCTTGATCCTTCTATTCAACGGGATATCTGGGCGCTGCTGCTTGAAGAATCTCAGCGTCGACCATTGGGTATGCTCATTATCAGTCATCAGCAGGCGCTGCTTGATCAGATCTGCACGCGAGCGCTACTCTCTTAGGTCTCTTTCGCATTTCAGGCAAATAACTAACGTGATCGTAAAAACTATCGCTGTGGCTGCGCTAATGTACGGGGCGGGTGCTTTTGCAGCTCATGCTTCCATTCAGGTGGGTTTTTCACCGGAAGGGTCGGCTCGGGCTTTAGTGCTGGATTCAATTAAGCATGCGCAGCACAGCATCGATATGATGGCTTATTCATTTCAGTCTGCAGATATTGTTCAGGCCCTGGTAAACGCTGAAAAGAGAGGCGTAGTGGTTCGGGCTGTTATCGATAAGAAACGTAACGAGGGCAAGGTTAGCCAGAAGGCCATCGCTTTTGCTGCCGCGAATGGGGTTGATGTGCAACTGGATGGTCACTACCACATCCAGCATGACAAGGTAATGATTATTGATGGCGACACGCTGGAAACCGGTTCATTCAACTTTGCCAAATCCGCAGAATTTGCCAACTCTGAAAATGTGTTAGTTATTCGTGACGAACCTGCCGTTGTTGCGCAGTATCAGGCCCATTTTGACAGCCGTTGGAAAATCGCGCACCAGAGCGGTTAAAAACTTCACAACGCCGTTGATTTAAATGTGATGTTATATTATAACAACTCGCTCACAAATGATTTGAGGGTGAAATTTTGGCTATTCGTTTTAAGAAACTGACAATCGCTCTGGGGATGCTTTTAGTCAGTAGTTCGGTTCTGGCGCATGGTCATCATTCCCATGGTGCGCCAATGAGTGAAGCAGAACAAAAGGCGTCGGAGGGGGTATTTGATGATAACCAGGTGCAGAACAGGGCGCTGACCGACTGGGATGGCATGTGGCAATCTGTTTATCCGTATCTGGTCAGCGGCGAACTTGATCCAGTATTCAAAAAGAAAGCGGAGAAAGATAAAAGCAAAACGGCAGAACAAATCAAAGCGTATTACCGTACAGGCTATGCAACCAACGTAGACACTATCGGTATTGAAAATGGCGTGATGGAGTTTCATACCGGGAATCAGGTTGCATCATGTAAATACGACTACGCCGGATATAAGATCCTGAATTATAAATCAGGCAAGAAAGGTGTACGGTATCTGTTTGAGTGTAAAGCCGCTGACAGCAAAGCGCCTAAATATGTGCAATTTAGCGATCATATTATCGCGCCGCGTAAATCGAGCCACTTCCATATCTTTATGGGAAATACCTCGCAGGCAGCCTTGCTTGAAGAGATGGAAAACTGGCCTACCTATTACCCTTATCAGTTGAAGGGAGAAGAGGTTGTGGATGAGATGCTGCACCATTAATCCGGGCTAAGCTTATCTGTACACACCCGTCACCAGTGGCGGGTTTTTTAATTCATAACCTTCTCTTTCCATCACCCGATGCATTCGTTAGCATATTGTATCGCAGCAAGTGCATGTGTTTTTTCAGGAAGAGGTTAACGTGTTCGCAGAGTATGGAGTTCTGAATTACTGGACGTATCTGGTGGGAGCCATTTTTATCGTGTTGGTACCGGGGCCAAATACGATATTTGTGTTGAAGAACAGCGTCGGTCGGGGAGTGAAGGGTGGTTATCTCGCCGCAAGCGGTGTGTTTATCGGTGATGCCGTGTTGATGTTTTTGGCCTATGCCGGTGTTGCCGCATTGATCAAAACAACGCCCGTTTTGTTCAACATCGTTCGTTATCTCGGCGCTTTTTATCTGCTGTATCTCGGTGCGAAGATCCTGTATGCGACACTGAAATCGAAAGCAAGCGACGCCGCACCTGAGGAAGTCCCGTTTGGCGCTATTTTTAAGCGAGCATTAATTCTAAGCCTGACGAATCCCAAAGCTATTTTGTTTTATGTTTCGTTCTTCGTGCAGTTTATTGATGTCAATGCACCGCACTCAGGGCTGTCATTCTTTATTTTGGCCATTACGCTTGAAGTAGTGAGTTTTTTCTATCTGAGCTTCCTTATTTTCTCCGGCGCGTTCGTGACGCAGTATATTCGCACGAAGAAAAAACTGGCCAAAGTGGGTAATTCCCTAATCGGCCTGATTTTCGTTGGTTTTGCCGCTCGTCTGGCCACGCTTCAGTCGTGATGCTATCGGCCCGCTGGTTGCGGCGGGTCTTCAATATGACGCTTTGCTTTTCATTTGTAATTGTAGGGTTATAACCAATAAATGGTATTTTAAATGTATATTTTGAGGCGTACCCTGTGTACAGCAGCGATTCAATAAGACTCGCTGGTTGTCGACTGGAAAAGGGAAGAAAAATGCTTCAAATTCCACAGAATCATATCCATACACGCTCTACACCATTCTGGAACAAAGAAACCGCGCCTGCCGGAATTTTCGAACGCCACCTTGATAAAGGAACTCGTGCCGGGGTTTATCCACGACTTTCTGTTATGCAGGGGGCGGTCAAATATCTCGGATACGCCGATGAACACAGTCCGGAGCCAGTAGAGGTGATGGTTATTGAAGCCGGTCAGTTTGGCGTTTTTCCACCGGAAAAATGGCATAACATCGAAGTGATGACCGACGACACTTACTTTAATATCGATTTTTTCGTTGCCCCGGAAGTTCTGATGGAGAGCGCAAATCAACGAAAAGTCGTGCGCACCGGCAAGGAGTAAATCATGGGGAAAGCAACCTATACCGTAACAGTGACCAATAACAGCAACGGTGTTTCTGTGGATTATGAAACAGAAGCACCTATGACATTACTGGTGCCGGATGTGGCAGCAGAAGTGGTCAAAGACTTGGTCAATACCGTCCGTTCGTACGATACCGAGAATGAGCACGAAGTCTGCGGATGGTAGGTATTAAATACTCTTACTGATTGAATACACAGAATTTTAATGTACTAACCGCACAGCGTTTTGACGGCGCCGTGCGGTTTTTTATTTGTGTTGAACGTAGTGATGTCCGAAAAAGATTCCTTAAGAATACCTTAAGAAATCCGCATTGAATGCTAATTGTCGATCATTCACAGGCGTTATGATCGCAAAAAAGTAACAATACAGAACATCGCGCTTATGAAACTGAATACCCAAATTACATTCCCCACACTTATTCTAGGACTGGTCATTGTGGCGATTCCGTTCACCGCGAACTGGAATCTTCCGCTGCTTAACGGCACTGTCGTCAGATGGATCGAAAATGGGCAGGCGCTATGGCTACTGTTTGGTGCGGTATTTACCCTTGGCTATATCCGGCCTTTATCACGCCCTGAAGGAGAGAAGCAATTTTGGCTTTGGGCGGCAGCGTGGTGGGTGGTCTTGCTGGGCCGAAGCACCAGTTGGGGACGCGATTACTTCCCTGAGCATCCTAAACTTCTGTTCAGAGCTATCTCAGTTGTATTAATTGCCATGCTTATTCTGCCGGTGCTGCTGTCGAAGCGCTTACGCCAGGATATTGCCCGCCGTGTGCGTAATGAACCGTTACCGCTCTGGCTGTTGGCGATCACCACCTGTGCATTTTTAATCTCTGATACGGTAGAGCATCATCGTCTGCTGGCTCCCATCTTCCTGCACAATGCCCATTATGGCGATCTGATTGAAGAATTGTATGAACTACCGTTTATGGCGGGATTGTTCCTGATGAACCTTGGCTTTATGCAGCGGGATAAGCAGGAGGAAACTGCCTCCATCCGCTTCAGCGAACCTCACCTGGTAAAGTAATGAGATAAGACCTGAGTCTGGGTAACCAGACTCAGGTCGCGATGGTGGGGAATTACGCAATGGCCTCACATAAGCGTGATTTCATGTCGCTATACGATTGAGCAGCATACTTTTCAGCCCATCTCTGATCGCTAATGTGCTCGATATTTACGGCACAATATTTGGTTTCCGGCGTTTTCGAGATTGGATCGAGGTTATCCTGGGTCAACTCGTTGCATGCTCCAATCCACCATTGATAAGTCATATACACCGTTCCGGAATTAATGCGCTCGGATACATCCGCACGGCTGATGACCTTACCCCGACGCGAGCTGACCCACACCAGATCACGATGACGGATACCGAGTTTTTCGGCATCATGGGTATTGATTTGCACATATCCTGGTTCATCAGCCAACGCTTGTAACGCTGCGCAGTTACCGGTCATCGAGCGACAGGAGTAATGCCCAACCTCACGCACGGTACACAGTACCAGCGGATAATTGTCATCCGGAACTTCTGCGGGCGCTCGCCACGGTGCGGCAAACAGTTTGCCTTTGCCGTTGGCGGTATCAAACTGGCTGTGCGCATAAAGGTACGGCGTACCAGGACTATCGAGATCCGGGCATGGCCACTGAACATGCCCCATTTCCCCCATTTTCTCATAGGTCACGCCGTAGAACAGCGGGCACAGCTCGCGCATCTCATCCCAGATTTGCTGGTTATTTTGATACCGCATTGGATAGCCCATTTCGCTGGCCAAAAGGCTGATAATCTCCCAGTCACGCTTTACGTCAGCGGTGGGCTCAATCGCTTTCTCAAAACGCTGGAAGCCGCGATCGGCGCAGGTAAAGACGCCGCCATGTTCGCCCCATGAGGTGGCAGGCAGGAGAACGTCGGCCATTTCCGCTGTCTTAGTCATGAAGATGTCTTGCACGACGATAAAATCGAGCGCGTTAAACCCTTCGCGGACCAGGCCCAGATCGGCTTCAGTTTGCAGCGGATCCTCTCCCATGATGTAGTAGGCTTTTATTTTGCCTTCGAGAGCCAGATGTGGAACTTCAGTGATACGGGTCCCGACCTTGTCATCCATCTGATTAACATCGATGCCCCAGGCGGTGGCGAATTTCTCCCGAACGGCAAAATCGGTCACGTCCTGATACCCTGGGAACTGGTTAGGCAGTACCCCCATATCGCACGCACCCTGCACGTTATTTTGCCCGCGCACCGGACCAACGCCGACGTTAGGGCGACCCAGATTCCCGGTCAACAACGCCAGGCTCGACAAACCGCGAACCACATCAACGGCCTGACCAAACTGGGTGACGCCCATCCCCCACATTACGGTTGCCGATGGTGCTGCGGCAAATGTACGCATTGCCTGACGAACCTGCTGTGCGGGAACGCCGGTCAAATGTTCAACGGCTTCAGGCGCATAGTCCTTAACGGTTTCCCAGTATGTTTCCAGCCCTTCCGCATGCTTTTGCACATACTCGCGATCGTAGAGTTGCTCTTCGATAAGAACATGACCAAAGGCATTAACCAGCGCCATGTTGCAACCGTTTTTCAACTGCAAATGTTGGTCAGCAATACGGGCGGTTTCAATACGACGTGGGTCGCAGACAATGATTTTTGCGCCGTTCTGGCGAGCTTTAATTACCCGGCGGGCTACGATTGGGTGCGAGTCGGCGCAGTTATAACCAAAGATCAGCAGGCATTTTGAGTTTTCAATGTCGCTGATGGAATTGCTCATGGCGCCATTGCCTAACGTTTCTTGTAACCCGGCAACGGAAGGACCGTGACAGACGCGGGCGCAACAATCGACATTATTGGTATGAAGTACGCCACGTGCGAATTTTTGCATCACGTAGTTAGTTTCATTTCCGGTTCCCCGGGAGGAGCCGGTGGTCATGATGGCGCGAGGACCATAGGCTTTTTTGATTTCAGACAGGCGTTTTGCGGTGTAACGAATGGCTTCATCCCAGCTAACGGGCGTGAATTTGCCACCTTTTTCATAACGGATCATCGGGCGAGTCAGACGGGGAGTCAGGAGGCGAGTGTCGTTAAGAAAGTCCCAACCATAATAGCCTTTCAGGCATAACTGATTTTGGTTCGTTACACCCTCTGCGGCTTCGGCGCGGATGATTTTGTTATTTTCGACAACAAGCTTGAGCTTGCACCCGGCCCCACAGTATGGGCAAACACTGGTGATTTTTTTCATCAATAACAGACCTGTTAAATGCTGAAATAGCGCGAATTGTAGACGCAGCCACGCGAAAAGCACCGCGGACTACGATTTGTCGTAGCGACAAGTTGTTTAAGCATAAAGTGTGCCAGAAGTGAAAACCCAGCAATAACGGGGCTGAGGGCAAAAGAGTTAAGCATAATGACTGACGATTCGACATTAATGACGAGGAGCGGCAAAAATTTAGCCTGCCGGTCAGCAGTCATAACCTTATGAAACATCGGAAAAAGATGAAAATATGAAGTGATGACGATCACAAATTTTAATTTTTCAGCGCTATGCTATGCTTTTATACAACGAGTGAATCGTTAATTTAAAAACATAAGTGAGGGTAATTATGGGCATTATTTCATGGGTGGTTTTCGGTCTTATCGCTGGGATTTTGGCTAAATGGATTATGCCGGGTAAAGATGGCGGCGGGTTCTTTATGACCATTATCTTAGGGGTTGTCGGTGCGGTAGTGGGTGGCTGGATCAGTACCTTCTTTGGTTTTGGTAAAGTTGATGGTTTCAACTTCGGCAGTTTCGTCGTAGCGGTTATCGGTGCGATTGTGGTGTTGTTTATCTATAGAAAAATCAAAAGCTAACTAAACATGCAGATAATAGAGGCCACTGATAAGTGGCCTTTATTTTGGTTACCACCACCCCAGTTCCGTGCCCAGAACCACGATGATAGCCACGCCAATCATAATAATCGTTGTTTTTTTCATCGTTATGCTCCCGGCGCAGCGTAGCCGCCAATAAAAAACCAGGATAAGAAAACGACAGCGGAAATGAAAATAATGACAGGGAAAATAATACCGAGTCGCATACGATTATCTACCAGAGTTATTTAAAGACGAGCCAGCATAGCAGGGCTTAATGTACGACAAAAGGGGTTTTATCCTGACGCTTTTTATCCTGATACATTGCGCTGTCTGCAAGATGAAGCGCACAGTTTACATCAGTCTCCAGCGGATCAATTTCCACCACACCCAGACTGGCACCAGGATAAAACAGATGAATGTCACCCAGCTGGTAGTCACCGCAAATCTGCTGTTGTAGCTGATTTTTCACCTGCTGCAGACGCATAAGTTGATCCAGTTCATCTTCCGCTGACAGGCGAACGACTAAAAATTCGTCACCGCCCAGTCGACCGAGAATGTCATTATCATTACATTCACGGAGCAGGCGCTGCCCAATCTGGATCAGGAACTGGTCACCAACCTCGTGGCCAAAGCGGTCATTAATCAGTTTGAAATCATCCAAATCGATATAGGCGACAACTATCTTCTGCCTGAGATGGCGGGCAAGCGAAAAAAGGGTTTCCACATTTTCAAATATTGCGCGCCGATTCGGTAAACCGGTCAGGGCATCGGTGTAGGAGTGAGCAATCAGCGCGGCGTTCGCTTCACGTAACTGAGCAACCAGCGACTCTTTTTGAATCGACTGGGCGATCAGACCGGCAAACAGATGTAATACTTGTTCTCCACGTTGGCTCAATGCCTGCTGGCGGCGGCTGGTAGCGCAAAGTGTACCGTAAAACGTTCCGTCCGGAAGATGAACGGGAGTGCTCAGAAAGGTGGTGATGTCCAGTGCGCGAGCGGCGGTACATTCCGGCCAGCGTGCGGGCACGTTGTCACTGTACAGACAGTTTTCCTCAATAGCGCGTTTGCACAGCGTTTCATCCCACGGCACGGATAGCCCTTCGGGGATCTGCATTTGGCGGCTATTACGTGCATACAGAATATGCTGCAGACGGGCATCCAGATCGACCTTGGTCAGGTAGGTTGATTCCATCTCAGTCACCATCTCCAGCATCTCCAGAAGTTGGCGAACCAGACTCTCAACTGACTGCTCCGTAGCTAAGGACTGTGAGACTCTGGCAAGGATCATGTCCGACATGAGATGTAAATGCTCCTGAGTAATGACTGGGCTGACGTTGCCCGCATGATAGAACATCGAGGTGAAAGATGAAACACGCCATCCAGCTCAGAATGTAAACATAAAATGGATAGCTGGCAGGAAAACATGGAGATAGATGGAAAGTCGGGGTAACCTGCCAGGATAAGGTTTTTAACAGGAGTAAATATGAAACTGGCATCTATTGTTTTGCCCGGCTTGCTGGTGCTGGCGGGGTGTACCACGGAACCAGAAGCGCCTGTGCCACCGAAAGTTGGCATGGCGAATCCAGCATCGGTGTATTGCGAACAAAAGGGCGGCTCGCTGATTGCGGTGCAGACTCCGCAAGGTGTTAAGTCTGACTGCAAACTACCCAACGGGGAAGTAATTGATGAATGGTCACTCTGGCGTAGAGATCATCCGGCAACGGCCAAGTAATACGCGGTCAGCATTGACGTAGCCATTCAGCGAGCACCAGCGCGTGGTTTTGCTGGGTATTCTTCGCCGCATACAGTAGCGTTAAGGTTTGCTGTCGGGCAATCTCTGCGAGGCGCTTTCCTTCCTGCTGCTGTTGGGCCAGCTCTGCGCGATATTGCTCGGAAAAGTGTGAAAAATCGATCAGTTCTGCGTGGAATGCTTTGCGCAATTCAGAGGATGGCGTCAGCGTTTTATTCCATTCGTTGAAAGCAAGGTCAGTCTTTTTTATCCCGCGTGGCCACAACCGGTCGACCAACACGCGATAACCATCGCTTTTTTCTGCCGGGTCATACACGCGTTTACACTGAATCTTCATCTCTTCATCCGCTCCTTTCAGCTACCGCTCAGGTATTTATCATCAACTTTATTACGGTTAAATAAGATCGTAAAACGTGACCATTATAGCATTTTGCCCGCCCTGACTCCCAATTTAAGGGATTGTGATACCACTAAAAAGTCGGTAGGCTGAGGCTCCTTATGCTGTCCCTTATTGTCAGGACACAAGGAAAGCTTAATGGAAATTTCCCCAATTAAAGATACGCTTCGCATTGCGCTGGTGGGCGATTACAGCCCCGATATTGTGGCGCACCAGGCTATTCCCCTTGCTATCGATGATGCTGCCGCCGTCCTGGAGTTGGTGGCTGATTATGACTGGCTAACTACATCTGATATCAACAGCAGTGAGGACTTGATTGGTTATGATGCCATCTGGGTCGTTCCAGGCAGTCCATATCGCCATCTTGAAGGGGCGCTGATAGCGATACGCTACGCGCGTGAAAACAGCATCCCATTCCTGGGGACCTGCGGCGGCTTTCAACATGCAATTCTGGAGTACGCCCGCAACGTGCTGGGCTGGAGCGATGCCGCCCACGCCGAGACTGACACCACGGGTCGGATGGTGATAGCACCATTGACCTGCTCGCTGGTAGAAAAAACGGATGATATTGAGCTGCGGGCCAATACGCTGATTGCCAAAGCCTACGGGCGGGATGTTATCACCGAGGGATATCACTGCAACTATGGCGTATCGGAGGATTTTGCCGCCGAGCTTGAAAGCGGCGATCTTCGGGTGACCGGTTGGGATGAGGCTGGTGATATTCGTGCCATTGAGCTGGTGACGCATCCATTTTATGTTGGCACGCTCTTTCAGCATGAACGCGGAGCGCTGGCGGGAAAACCCGTGCCGTTAGTTCAGGCGATGCTGCGCGCCGCGCGCGGATAAAAAAACGGGCAGGTTGTTCACGAACCTGCCCTGTGCATTATGCGCTCGCGATCTCCCGATTGCGCCCCGCGCACAAACCAAATACCGCCATCAGCATCGCTAACACGGCGACCCCGCCAAGAGGAATCAGCCAGCTATCGTTGAGGTCGTGAATTTTCCCCATCAGTGGTGGTCCGCAGGCCGCCAGTAAATATCCGACAGACTGTGCCATGCCGGACAGGGCAGCAGCCTGATGCGCTGAGCTTGCGCGCAGGCCAATAAAGGTCAAGCCGAGAATCATCGTCGCGCCTGAGCCAAAGCCAAACAGGATGGTCCATAGCAATGCCTGGTCGGGCATTATGGCGAATCCCGCCGCGCCGACGGCGCACATTAATGAAACCAGTGCGGCGATGGCGCGCTGATCCTTAAATCTGTTCAGGACGAGAGGAATCAATAATCCCGGCGCGGCGGTCGCCAGCTGCAGTAAACCATGCAGCGAACCGGCCTGCGCCTCGCTGTAGCCATGGCTGATCAAAATAGCGGGCAGCCAGCCGATGATGACGTAGTAGATAAGCGAATTGATCCCCAGAAACAGCGTCACCTGCCAGGCGAGGCTGGAGCGCCAGATCGCGCGGGAATGCAGAGCGCGCGAGCTGCTCAAGCTGGCATTGGCCATCTGGCGGCATTGGGGTAACCAGATAATCAGTGCCAGTAGCGGAAAGGCCATCAGTACCATCAGCGCACCGCGCCAGCCAAACCCGTTCAACGCCAGCGGTACCACAATGGCGGAACCCAGTGCCGCTGCTGCGCCCATGGTCAGCGAGTATGCGCCAGTGAGTTTCGCCACATGCTGAGCAAAATCACGCTTAATCAGTCCGGGTAAAAGCACATTTCCCAATGCGATTCCGCAACCAATGATAGCGGTGCCGCTAAACAGGAACCCTGGTGAGGGCAGAGAACGTATCGCAATACCCGCGCAAATCAGTAGCATAGCGACAAACAGGCTGCGTTCGATACCCCAACGGCGCGCAACGGCGGCAGCCAGAGGTGAAACCAGTGCGAAAGCCAGCAGTGGCAGGGTGGTCAGAAGCCCCGTCTGGGCGGTGCTCAGACCGTAGTCGGCGCGAATTGCATCCAGCAACGGGGCTGCACCGGTAAAGGTGACGCGCAATGTGGTGGCAATCATCAGGATCCCCGCGATCAGCAACGCTGCGTTCTTGCCACGGGAGGAAGGTGTATTTGTCATTTTTTTCTCATATCGTCAGGCGAGGCGATACCTTAGCGTTTTTACTCAATGGATGAATCAAGCTAAAATGACAGTTTATCGCTTAAATCGGACATTTTTATGTTAGGACTGAGGCTGGATGGATACGAACCCGATCTTCACCACGATCCGGCGGTGGCGTTTTGTATTCAGGCCCGTGAAGATGAACTTTTCAGCCCGCTGCATCAGCACCGTAAAGGCCAGTTGATTCTGGCGTTGCATGGCGCGATCACCTGTGAGGTTGAGAATGCTATGTGGATGGTGCCCCCGCAATATGCGGTGTGGATCCCCGGTGAAATTCCACACAGCAACCACGTTACCGTTGGCGCACAATTGTGCTTTTTGTTTATTGAGCCGCAGGCCGTCGTGATGCCCGATCGTTGCTGCACGCTGAAAATTGCTCCGTTGTGCCGGGAGCTTATTCTGGCGCTGGCATCCAAAACGGATGCCCAACGGCTGGAACCGGCAACCCAGCGGCTGACGCAAGTGTTGTTTGATGAACTGCCGCAGCAACCCCAGGAGCAAATGCAGTTACCGGTTTCCGATCACCCGAAAATTCGCAGAATGGTCGCAACGATGGCGAGAGAGCCCGCACAATGGCAGACGTTGGGGCAATGGGCCAGCGTATTTGCGATGAGTGAACGTAACCTTACTCGCCTGGTCGTCAAAGAAACGGGGTTGAGTTTTCGGCGCTGGCGTCACCAGCTCCAGCTGATTCTGGCGCTGCAGGCGTTAATTGATGGTCGCAATGTACAACAGGTCGCGCAAATGCTCGGGTACGATTCGACCACGGCATTTATCACTATGTTCAAAAAAGGCCTGGGACAGACACCAGGCCGTTACCTGAACGGGCTGGCTACTGCTTCCCAACAATCAATGAGACCAGACCTGCCGCAATAAGCGGCCCCACTGGCACACCGCGAAACAGCGCCACGCCCAGTACCGTGCCCACCAGTAAACCAGCAACAAGCTGAGGCTGGCTGCCCATTAGCGTAACGCCGCGTCCGCCAAGCCAGGAGACAAATACCCCAACGGCAATAGCAACCAGTGATTTCCAGTTCACAAAGGAGTGGATGAGCGTGGAGGGCGGTAGCGTTCCGCTGGCGATCGGCGCCATGACGCCAATGGTCAGAATTATAATCCCGACGGTCAGGCCCTGTTTTTCAATCCAGGGAAAGAAGGTATTCAGAGGGGTAACACGGACAATAATCAGCACCAGAATTGAAACAGCGACAGTGGTGTTGTGGCTGACAAAGCCCAGAGCTGCCAGTCCGAGCAGGATCAGCAGAGTGACATCAAACATCGTAGTTTCCTTGCCAAAAGAAAAAATAAGCCTGCTTACTGTACGCGTAAATGCGTGACCGAACAGGCTTTTTTTAATGATTATAATTTTTTTTGGGCTAACGCACGAAGCGATGTTTTTTACTGCTAACTTGTGCAGTTATTGTTCTCTGCGGAACGGGATTAATTCCGGTTGCGCGATGCGCAGGTAATCTGCGGTATCCATGATCACGGATTTTTCCAGCATTCCGGCATTGAACGCAATTTCATTAAAACGCTCAAACAACAGCGGGTCGGCGACCAGCTTGAGGTTCGGATGAAAACTGAACGGTGGGATAGCGCCAAATACGCAGCCAGTCAGTTCATATACCTCCGCCGGGCTGGCAAGTGACGCTCTCAACCCGCCAATATGGCTGGCCAACAGGCTCAGGTCGGCCTGCTGATCGGCAGAGAGGATCGCCAGAACATGCTGATTGACGCCGTTGCCTTTTACTTTGCAGACCAGCGCTTTTGCACCCTGACCCAGTGCGGTACCGCGAATTTCAGAGACAGCTTCACATTTGCCTACGGCTTCATGGCTGACTACGCGGTAGGTCGCACCGTGTTCTGACAACAGGGAGATTAAACGCTGGTGCGTTGCGTTACCTTTGTTTACTTCCGTCATGACTTACTCCTGGTACAACAATGAAAATCCTGTCAGAAAAATAATTACGCATCGGTGTGTTTTTTCTGTTTGTTCAGGTAGAGCTGTGCATCAGATGCTTTGTAGGCATCATCAATGGTGTCGTTTGGCTGCATATTATAAATCCCGACAGAGAAGCTGATTGATCTATCTTGCGCAATAATTTGTAAGTTATAGCGAATCCTCTCCAGCAGGCGGGGCGTTAATTCACTGGGGTGATCGATGAGGATAATGCAAAACTCATCGCCGCCGAGGCGGATGGCATAGTCGCTTTTGCGAATGGACGTTTGAATAGCTTTGGCCAAAATGGTGATAATGCGATCGCCTTCCTTATGCCCCAACGTATCATTAATAACTTTTAGTTTGTCGCAATCAATGGCGATAAAGGTCACGAGCGTTCCCGTGTTCACCAACTGTTGCAAACGCTGCTCAAGCGCTGGCGTTAAAATTTTACGGTTGTAGAGCCCTGTCATCGCATCACTGACATTTTCCCGTGTGACGTTGTGATACAAACGAAAATGCGTTCTGACCATATTCAACAGCAATATCGTTGCCAGTAGATAGAAGGCGAATATCTTCCAGGACGAGACAATAAAGTACATAACATCAAGTGAGAGGGTGATACGTATACCGCCAGGTATGTCCTTCTCATAGTGAACATAGCGGAACAGATCGGTTTCACTTTTATGAACGAGGATCTCTTTACCTGAACTGGTGTCAGAGACCGTTACGTTAAGATAACGCCAGACGAGAGGGCGGTCGCTGGTATAGAAAATATTCTGTAAATTCTCTTTATTAATATCCACCATCACCACGCCTTTTAGCTTACTGGCATAGTAGACCGGTGTTAAAAAGCTCATCACCTTTTTCTCGGTCAGGTTATCTTCATAAATACTGGAGATCACCGTGCGGCCAGTAAAAATACCGTCAATATCATTCTGGTCGATTCCCAACGTACCTTTTTGCAAAAACGACCAGTTGTGTATCGCAAATTTCCGCGAGTCGATCACATCATAGAAATAAACGTAGTTATTTTTGAGATCGACGTAATATCGAAATTTATACTCCAGCGTCCCTAATCCCTGACCGTAATCTTTCTGCTGGCGATTAACATTGACCGCCCGATCAAAAGAGGGCAGCAGAAAAATGTCATCAAGCTGTTCGCTACATTTTGTTGAGGTTGTCTGCAACGTACCGTGTAATGGCAGATAGTTGCGCTTAGTGAGATTGAGCCCATGAGTGCCGTTAACGCTGTCGAAAGCGTTGCAAAGTACTTTTTGCTGTTCGAGAGAAGCAGGTCCCTGAGGGGATGAAAATGTGCGCATCAGATGGGCTGCGATGCTCTGATTTGTGTACTTATCATAGAGAAACGAGGAGTCGGCTTTCTCATTGATATAGCGCATGTACGCATTCATTGCTTTATCGCTGGCAATGAGCTCATAAACCAAAAAAGAAGACGTCAAAACAATTACGCTGACGGAGATAAAGATCCTGAGCGCTTTATGATGCAATTTCATAATGATTTACAGCCCTGTAAGTCTGATACTTCAGTCTATCACACGGCATACATCCGCTCTAACGCTACGGGAAAGGACATTTTGAAATAAAAATCATTCGCGTACTTCACCTTTAACTCTTAATGTTGTATTTATAATGCAACTTACAGAAAGGAGACAGGCCAATGAGCGCGACTGAAAAAGCGGGTCATACATTTTTAGCCAGCCTGGGCAAAACCCGTCTGCGTCCGGGCGGCGTTGAAGCAACAGAATGGTTGTTTAGCCAGTCACAGCTGACGCCCGGCAGCCAGGTACTTGAAGTGGCGTGCAACATGGCCACGACGGCGATAGAGTTAGTTCAACGCTATGGCTGTACCGTATACGCCATTGATATGGATAAAACCGCACTGTCAAATGCAAGGAATAACGTAGCGGCAAATGGTCTGGAAAATCATATTCATGTGATGGCTGCTAACGCCAACACTCTTCCTTTTGCGGATAACAGTTTCGATGTTGTGATTAACGAAGCCATGCTGACAATGTATGCCGATAAAGCGAAGGCGAAGTTAATTGCCGAATATTATCGCGTGTTGAAGCCCGGTGGGCGTCTGCTCACCCACGACATTATGTTCACCGCCCAGAAACTGGGCGCGGGCGATCAGGGCCAGCTTGTCGATGTGGTGAAATCAAACGTTAGCCCAATGACCAGACAAGGCTGGCGTGATTTGTTTCTTAACTGCGGGTTCGAACAGGTCCTGCAGCAGAATGGCAACATGTCGCTGATGTCGCCGCGCGGATTAGTTCGTGATGAAGGGCTTACGGGGGCGGTAAAAATTGTGTTTAACGGCTTACGCACGAGCGAAAATCGTCGTCGTTTCCTGAAAATGTTTCGCTTCTTCCGTTTGCAACGTCATCAACTCAATTACATTGCTTGCTGCTCTGTAAAGGGAAAATAAAAAGGATAAACGGATGAATATTGATAAGATGAAAAAACAGCACCCGTAAAAAATCAGCCAGAGAAGATAACCTCTGGCTGATTTGTTTAGGTGGTTAACTATTGCTGGTCGTACTTTGTTTATGAAACAGTTCGCGGAATACCGGGTAAATATCATCCTGGTCGCGAATATGTTGCATCGCAAAGTTATCAAAAGTTGATTGCAGATGTTCGTATTCACGCCACAAGGTTTGGTGAGCGCGGCGAGTGATTTCGATATAGCTGTAATAGCGGACCACTGGCAGCAGTTTTTTCGCCAAAATCTCATGACACAGCGGTGAATCATCAGCCCAGTTATCACCGTCCGATGCCTGTGCAGCATAGATGTTCCACTGGGCAGGGTTGTAGCGTTCTTTCACCACTTCATCCATTAACTTCAGCGCACTGGAGACAATGGTTCCCCCGGTTTCCTGAGAGTAGAAGAACTCGTGCTCATCCACTTCTTTCGCCTGGGTATGGTGGCGAATATAAACCACCTCCACGTTCTTATAGGTCCGGCTTAAGAACAGATACAGCAGGATATAAAAACGTTTAGCCATATCTTTGGTCGACTGATCCATCGAACCAGAAACGTCCATCAGGCAGAACATTACCGCCTGGCTGGAAGGGTCGGGGCGTTTTTCATAATTCTTGTAGCGTAAATCAAAGGTGTCGATAAATGGCACGCGTTCGATTTTTGCCCGTAGTTCGGCAATCTCTTTGCGTAACCGTTCCTCTTCCAGCAACTGTGCTGGTTCGCTTTTCGCGATGGTTTCCAGATCCGCTTCGAGAGCATGCAGTTCGCGACGCTTACCCGCTGTCATCGCCGTGCGGCGCGCCAGTGAGTTTTGCAGGGATCGCACCACGCTGATGTTGGCAGGCACACCGTTAGAGGTAAAACCTGCCCGGTGCGTTTTGTACTCCGTTAGCTGACGCTGCTGATTCTGCTTCAGGTTAGGAAGTGCTAAATCTTCGAACAACAGATCGAGATATTCATCTTTAGAGATCTGAAAGACGAACTCATCCTGACCCTCACCATCCTGGCTGGCCTGGCCTTGTCCGCTTCCTGAACCGCCACCGCCGCCCTGTGGGCGTTCAATGCGGTCATTCTGCACAAAATGGTCGTTACCCGGATGCACGCGATGGCGCAGGCCACCACGTCCCTGATGAAACATAGGTTCGCTAATATCATCAGTCGGAATAGAGACAGATTCGCCGCTATCCACATCAGTCACCGAACGCTTGTTAATGGCCTCGGAGATCGACTGTTTAATTTGCGATTTATAACGGCGTAAGAAGCGCTGGCGGTTTACCGTGCTCTTGTTTTTGCCGTTAAGACGCCGGTCAATAAACCAGGTCATAAGCCCCCCGTACTGCCAACTGTTCGCCATGTCTGTAAGTGCCGGATGGCGCTGGCGCTATCCGGCCTACGGAACATTGTTTTGCAAGCCCGGTAAGCGCATGCGCACCGGGCACTTATGTTAAGACGATTTACGTACGCGCAAATACCATTCGCACAGTAAACGCACCTGTTTACGCGTGTAGCCTTTTTCCATCATACGGTCGACAAAATCGTCGTGTTTTTTCTGCTCGTCAGTCGAGGTTTTAGCATTGAACGAAATGACCGGCAGCAGCTCCTCGGTATTGGAGAACATTTTCTTCTCAATGACCGTGCGCAGTTTTTCGTAACTGGTCCAGTTTGGATTGCGACCGCTGTTATTCGCTCTGGCACGCAGAACAAAGTTGACGATCTCGTTACGAAAATCTTTCGGGTTACTGATACCCGCCGGTTTCTCAATTTTCTCCAGTTCTGAGTTCAGTGACTCGCGGTCAAACAGCTGACCGGTATCCGGGTCGCGATACTCCTGATCCTGAATCCAGAAATCCGCATAAGTGACATAACGGTCGAAAATGTTCTGTCCGTATTCGGAATAGGATTCGAGATAAGCCGTCTGGATCTCTTTGCCGATGAATTCAGCATATTTCGGGATCAAATAGCCTTTCAGGAACTCAAGATAACGCTCAGCTTGCTCCTGCGGGAACTGTTCACGTTCGATTTGCTGCTCCAGTACGTAAAACAGATGTACCGGGTTAGCTGCCACTTCGGCATGGTCAAAGTTAAAGACGCGAGAGAGGATCTTAAACGCGAAACGCGTGGAAAGACCGTTCATTCCCTCATCAACCCCGGCGTAATCCCGATACTCCTGATAGGATTTCGCTTTCGGATCGGTATCTTTCAGGCTTTCGCCATCGTAAACGCGCATCTTCGAGTAAATGCTCGAGTTCTCAGGTTCTTTCAGGCGAGAAAGAATGGTAAAGCGAGAGAGCGTTTCCAGTGTGCCCGGTGCGCAAGGCGCATGGGTCAGCTCACTGTGGTTAAGCAGTTTTTCGTAAATTTTGATCTCTTCAGAGATACGCAGGCAATAAGGCACTTTGACGATGTAAACACGGTCAAGGAACGCCTCATTGTTTTTGTTATTACGGAACGTTACCCATTCGGACTCGTTCGAGTGGGCAAGAATAATCCCGTTAAACGGCAGGGCAGAGATACCTTCTGTCCCGTTGTAGTTTCCTTCCTGGGTGGCGGTCAGCAGAGGATGCAGCACTTTAATCGGTGCTTTAAACATCTCAACGAACTCCATAATCCCCTGGTTTGAGCGGCACAGTGCACCCGAATAACCGTAGGCATCAGGATCGTTCTGGGCGTGGTGTTCGAGTTTACGAATATCCACTTTCCCGACCAGCGCAGAAATATCCTGGTTGTTTTCATCACCAGGCTCCGTTTTGGCGATTGCGATCTGCTCCAGAATAGACGGCCAGACTTTGACTACGCGGAATTTTGTAATGTCCCCGCCGAAATCGTGCAGACGTTTCGCAGCCCAGGGCGACATGATCGTACCGAGATAGCGACGCGGGATCCCATACTCTTTTTCCAGGATCTGCGCGTCTTCCTGCGGATTAAACAGGCATAACGGATGATCGTTGACCGGGCTACGTTCGCCATTGGCACTCAGGACATAAATCGGTACTCTCTGCATCAGCGACTTCAGTCGCTCAGCAAGAGATGATTTCCCCCCTCCCACAGGCCCCAGCAGATACAGGATCTGCTTCTTCTCTTCCAGACCCTGAGCCGCATGTTTCAAATAAGAAACAATTTGCTCAATGGCGTCTTCCATGCCGTAAAACTCTTCAAAGGCGGGATAGCGTGCAATTACCCGATTCGAAAAGAGTCGAGAAAGTCGAGGTTCGTGGGCAGTGTCGACCATGACAGGCTCACCAATAGCCATTAATAGCCGCTCTGCCGCGTTGGCATAAGCACTGCGATCTTGCCGACAAGTGGTAAGAAACTCCTGCAGCGTGAACTCTTCGTCCTTGGCAGCTTCATAACGCTGGCGATAGTGATCGAATATATTCATGGTATGCCGTCCTTTCGTTTTTTAGCACATGTTAAGAGCCGTTCATATGAATAGTAGAGGCCCCTGAAGAGGTAAACTGAACGACGTCGTTGCTGAAGAAATAAGCAACTCTCATGCCATTTTAGTGGTCAGGAGATCAACGTATTCGGTGATACACCTTCTAAAATTAAGCGTAGATGGCATTTGCAAAACTTGCCTGTGTGCGCAAATGAATTTCAATGGCATATCAATAACTCATCAGCAAAAAAAGCACATCTTATGTAAAGAATTGGAGCGGGATTCATGCGGTGTTCACCGTCCTGCAAGCAAAATGTCATCACTTGCTGAGAAATTAGGGGGTTACATTCTGGGGCGAATACGTAAAATAGTTGGGCTGAAGCGTATTGGCGGTTACACTTTGACCGCTACACATTTGAATAAGGAATTATGGATTGTGACCAAACTCAAACTTCTGGCACTTGGCGTCCTTGCCGCAACCGCAGTTAGCACCGCACAGGCGGAAAGTCAGTGGACTGTTGGCGCGGGTGTCGGCGTGATTAACAGCCCGTACAAACAGTATGACCGCGATGTTTACCCTGTTCCGGTTGTCACCTATGAAGGCGATAATGTCTGGTTCCACGGCTTGGGTGGCGGTTACTATTTGTGGAATGATACGACAGATAAGCTTTCCATCATGGCGTACTATGATCCGACGCATTTCAAGCCAGGTGATAGCGATAGCCATGCTTTGCGCCAACTCGACAAGCGTAAAAGCAGTATGATGGCTGGCCTTTCGTATGTACATAATACCCAGTATGGTTTCCTGCGTACTGCACTGGCGGGTGATACTCTGGATAACAGCAACGGCTTTATCTGGGATCTGGCCTGGCTCTACCGTTACACTAATGGTGGGCTGACTCTGACGCCGGGTATCGGTGTGCAGTACAGCAGCGAAAACTACAACGACTATTATTATGGCGTGTCCAATCACGAGTCTCGCCGCAGTGGTCTGAAAAGCTACAACGCTGACGATGGATGGGATCCGTACCTGGAGTTGACCGCGCGCTATAACTTCATTGGAAACTGGAACGTATACGGCACTGGCCGTTATGTGCGTTTGAGTGATGAAGTGAAAGACAGCCCGATGGTCGATAAGTCCTGGTCTGGCATCTTCTCGGTGGGTGTAACTTACAAGTTCTGATGCTACTGCGCGTCAAGCACTAGCCCGCATCAGTGCGGGCTTTTTTGTGCGTGACGGAGATGAATATTGATCTAAAACATGAGATTTGATTTTTTGTGCTGTTTTGGCATTCTGTCAGGCGACAACGAATTTTTAACGTATTATTCCTGTCGCTGTTACTAAAAATAAACCTGCTATTTTATTAGCCTGTTATCTATTCATTTTTGAATGAAATATAGTCGTGAAGGTTTAGCAAGTCATTGTCATGAGGTAATGGTTTGTAGCTATACAATGCGTTGATAATACTAGGGTTTACGATCGAGGCAAGCGTTATTTTCTTATTGTTAAGCACAATGAAAATTATTGATAACTCTTTTAGCATGTTTATCTCATGGCGAAAGTTAACTTTCATGTGAAAAAAACAAAAATTAATCGATTGATTTTAATTTTACATCTTCAGGTATTTATCTGAAAAAATTAAAATTGACATTAAATATCCCATTGCAGATATTAATTAAACTTTAAAGTATCGACAGCAACTCTTCATGGCATTAAATATAATTCGCCATGTGGATTTTTTGAGAATAAACCTGGTATATATAATGAAAAAGTTAATCATGATAGCTGTGATGGGCGGGATTCTGGCTGGTTGTTCCACCGAGGCTTCACGCATGAATGCTTGCGAAAGCAAGGGTGTGAGCCGTGATGCCTGTTATGTTGCGGAGCAAAACCGTCAGGCGACAATCAATGCCGCGGCTGAAAAACAGGCCCTGGAAAACGCGCAAAATCTGTATAGCTCTGATGGCACCCATTCCGACCATCACCACAAACACGATAAATACTAAGGTTTAACTCATGAAGAAATTGATTATTATCGCTGCGCTGGTGGCTTCATCTGCTGCGCCTGCTTATGCTATCAGCGAAGCATATCGTCAGCAATTACAGCATGAACACAAAACTCAGGTCAGCGATGCTAATGCCCCGGTGCACGCCAGCAAAACCACACCCGTGCATGTGAATAAACTGGGCGTGGACTTTAAACGTGGTGCTGATGGCATTGCTTATATTAATGGCAAACCTGCGGCAAATGATGAGAATAGTGCTGAAACTCAGTCTTATAGCGCAGGTTTGATTTCCGTCATCGTCTATAACAACGGAAAAATCAACGCTATGAAAGAGGGAAAATATTTGGGTCGGTTGAAATAACCACTTCGTAGATAAGATTTTGTATTTTTTCGGCCCGGGAACATTTGCTGTTCCCGGGCTTTTTATTTCGCTCGCCTTAACGATCGGTTTCCAATCCATAATGGTGCAATTTGTGCACCCTAACAGGACACATGCACGTTGTTTTGCTTTACTGTGGTGCATTAACACAGGAGGGTGCGATGACAGCGAAACAGGTGACGTTTACAAACCAGGTATCGCTTCCTGCTATTGGGCAGGGAACATGGTACATGGGCGAGGATCCATGCCGACGCCGGGATGAAGTGTCTGCGCTGCAGGCCGGACTGGATCTCGGCCTGCGATTGATTGATACCGCAGAAATGTACGCTGATGGTGCAGCGGAAGAGGTGGTGGGTGAAGCATTAACGGGACGGCGTGATAGCGCTTTTTTAGTCTCGAAAGTTTACCCATGGAATGCCGGTGGACAGAAAGCCATTGCCGCCTGCGAAGCGAGCCTGCGTCGACTGAAAACTGATTATCTGGATCTCTATTTGCTGCACTGGATGGGCGATTTTTCATTTGCAGAGACCATCGATGCCATGGAAACACTGATTGCGCAGGGGAAAATCCGCCGTTGGGGCGTCTCAAATCTCGATTATGATGATATGCAGGCGTTATGGCAGGTACCCGGTGGACGAGAGTGTGCAGCTAACCAGGTGCTTTATCATTTAGCCTCGCGCGGTATTGAATATGATTTACTGCCGTGGTGCCAGCAGCAGCAGATGCCGGTCATGGCATACAGTCCGCTGGCTCAGGCGGGACGACTGCGTGGAGATTTGCTTTCTAACTCTGTGGTGAATGACATCGCGCGTGCGCACAATGTTAGCGCTGCGCAGATTTTGCTGGCATGGGTGATTCGTCAGTCGGGTGTAATAGCCATCCCGAAAGCCGCAAGCGTAGCGCATGTCGAACAAAATGCCGCCGCGCTGGGGATAATGCTCTCTGTAGATGAGTTGAAGCAGTTAGATAAGGCGTATCCGGCGCCCAAAGGTAAAACCGCGCTGGATATGGCCTGATTTGCCAAATGCCGATGTTCCCGCAGCTTATCAGGCCTACGGCTGTATGTAGTTTGTAGGCCGGATAAGGCATTAGCCGCATCCGGCACGGTGCGCGGAACTGCCTGATGCGCTGTGCTTATCAGGCCTACGGCTGCATGTAGTTTGTAGGCCGGATAAGGCGTTGGCCGCATCCGGCATGGGGACGTGTAACTGCCTGATGGCGCCGCACTTATCAGGCCTACGGCTGCATGTAGTTTGTAGGCCGGATAAGGCGTCAGCCGCATCCGGCACGGTGCGCGGAACTGCCTGATGCGCTGAGCTTATCAGGGCTACGGCTGCATGTAGTTTGTAGGCCGGATAAGGCGTTAGCCGCATTCGGCATGGGGACGTGTAACTGCCTGATGGCGCTGTGCTTATCAGGCCTGCGGCTGCGTGTAGTTTGTAGGCCGGATAAGGCGTCAGCCGCATCCGGCACGGTGCGCGGAACTGCCTGATGGCGCAGCGCTTATCAGGCCTACGGCTATATGTAGTTTGTAGGCCGGATAAGGCGTTAGCCGCATCCGGCACGATGCGCGGAACTGTCTGATGGTGCTGTGCTTATCAGGCCTATGGCTGCATGTAGTGTGTAGGCCGGATAAGGCGTTGGCCGCATCCGGCACGGTGCGCGGAACTGCCTGATGGCGCTGTGCTTATCAGGCCTACGGCTGCATGTAGTGTGTAGGCCGGATAAGGCGTTAGCCGCATCCGGCATGGTGCGCAGAGCTATGTTAGCGTTTAGCTACACGGATAGTCTGCGCGAGGCGAGATGGTTTTTCTTCGGTGGTTTTCTGCGGAGCGGTCGCG
This sequence comes from Citrobacter sp. Cpo069, assembly GCF_030332785.1. Classification (NCBI taxonomy): domain Bacteria; kingdom Pseudomonadati; phylum Pseudomonadota; class Gammaproteobacteria; order Enterobacterales; family Enterobacteriaceae; genus Citrobacter; species Citrobacter sp. Cpo069. The sequence continues at coordinate 354,617 of NZ_JAOWHD010000059.1, read as the reverse complement.
TAAGCCGTTTCTACACAAACAAACGTTTTGTAGCCATCATCCGGCATGTCGCCCATGCTGACGGACAGCGCCGGGCCAGGGTTCCAGCCCACGACATTCAGATGGTGGTGGTGGACAACATCTATATTGCGATTCAACGCATCATCATGAATCACGCTGCACGCTTCCGGATTCAGATAAACGCGATCGGTGCGGTCCGGGAAGGTCTGGATACCATCAGCCAGCACATCTTCTTTAGCATCATTCACTTTATCTATCAGACGATCGCCAAGACCACTGACTTTCACTGCCGCAATGTCACCAACGTTGAAATAGGTATGCAGTGCCGAGGTGGTTTCAAACTCACCATGAGCTTCCAGCTCCATTTCACAGGTGGCTCCCACTTTGAAGCGGGCAAGCAGGCAAAACTCGTGTGGCCAAAGCTGATGCGTTTCAGTGTTGCTCTGCAGTTCAAACGTCAGCACCACGCCATTGTCGTCTTCGTTGTGCGCTTTCAGCGTCCATGGCAGGTTGCGGGCAAAACCATGCGAAGGCAGGCCCTGCTTAGCAGCCGGACCAAACCACGGCCAGCAAATTGGTACGCCGCCACGCAGCGCTACGCCGGTTTTAAACGGGGTATTATTACTTAACCACAGGACTTCCTCTTCACCATTTGGTTTCCAGGAAAGAAGATGTGCGCCCTGCAGCGCGAAAGAAGCTTTAACCTGTGGGTGATCGACAACAAGAACCTCAAGCTCATCAAGCTGACGGCGGGAGAGGACAGGGGTAATTTGTTCGATTACCGGAAGTGCAAAAATTTTATTAATCATTACGCAATCCTTTCTTCAGGCAAAAAAAAGAGCGACCTGAGTCGCTCTTACAGATTACTGTTTCATCTCAACTTATTTGGAGATGTGAGCAATCAGGTCCAGAACTTTGTTGGAGTAGCCGGTTTCGTTGTCGTACCAGGATACCAGTTTCACGAAGTTGTCGTTCAGTGCGATACCAGCTTTAGCATCGAACACGGAAGTGCAAACTTCACCGTTGAAATCGGTAGATACTACGTCGTCTTCGGTGTAACCCAGAACGCCTTTCATCGGGCCTTCGGAAGCAGCTTTGATTGCTTTCTTAATTTCTTCGTAAGAAGCAGCTTTTTCCAGACGAACGGTCAGGTCAACAACGGATACGTTCGGGGTAGGAACGCGGAACGCCATACCAGTCAGTTTGCCGTTCAGTTCTGGCAGTACTTTACCTACAGCTTTAGCTGCACCGGTAGAGGACGGGATGATGTTCTGGGATGCGCCGCGGCCGCCGCGCCAGTCTTTGTGAGACGGGCCATCAACGGTTTTCTGAGTAGCGGTGGTCGCGTGAACAGTAGTCATCAGACCTTCGATGATGCCGAAGTTGTCGTTGATAACTTTAGCCAGCGGAGCCAGGCAGTTAGTGGTGCAGGAAGCGTTAGAAACGATGTCCTGACCTTCGTATTTGTCAAAGTTAGCGCCTTTAACAAACATCGGAGTGTTATCTTTGGACGGACCAGTCAGAACCACTTTTTTCGCGCCAGCAGTGATGTGCTTACGAGCGGTTTCATCTGTCAGGAACAGGCCAGTAGCTTCAGCTACTACGTCAACACCAACTTCGTCCCATTTCAGGTTAGCCGGATCACGTTCAGCGGTAACACGGATTTTTTTACCGTTTACGATCAGATGACCGTCTTTCACTTCAACGGTACCGTTGAAACGGCCGTGAGTGGAGTCATATTTCAGCATGTAAGCCATGTAGTCAGCGTCTAACAGGTCGTTGATTGCAACGATCTCGATGTCAGAGCGTTCTTGAGCAGCACGGAAAACAATGCGACCGATACGGCCAAAACCGTTGATACCTACTTTGATAGTCATATATTCCACCAGCTATTTGTTAGTGAATAAAAGGTTGCCTGTAAAATTACAAAAACCTTACGCAGCGTCAAGCGGAATCGTGTCAATCATTGCGACAAATCAATCTGCTGCCTAAGCTTTGCGCAACTGACTCGCCTCACTCTTCCTTTGGGCTTGAAACCACATGGGGTCGGCGGCCCGAATTTTAAAGGGCAATCAAGATAAAAACGTGATTCTGATCACGAATTGCAGGCTGCCATTTCGCAAGGATCAAGTTTAGAACAAAAGTTCGCACTCCGGTGTTAATGTTTTGTTAGAATCTGTCTCGCGATGTGAGTTTAGATAAAGCGAGATGTGAGCAAATGGCTAATCAACCTTCTCCAGAAGAACTGAAAAAAAATTTAACCGAAATGCAGTTCTACGTAACGCAGAATCACGGGACAGAACCGCCATTTACCGGACGTTTGCTACATAACAAACGTGACGGCATCTACCACTGTTTGATCTGCGACAATTCGCTATTTCGTTCCGAGACAAAATATGACTCAGGCTGCGGCTGGCCCAGCTTTTACGAGCCTGTCAGCGATGAGGCTATCCGTTACATAAAAGATACGTCACACGGCATGCAGCGCATTGAAATCCGCTGCGGAAACTGTGATGCACACCTGGGACACGTCTTCCCGGATGGTCCGAAACCTACCGGTGAACGGTACTGCGTTAACTCAGCGTCTTTGAACTTCACCGATGGTGAAAACGGTGAGCAAACCAAGGGTTGAAGAAACGATTCAGCAAATTATTCTACGGAGAGTGGATTTAACATGAATCTTGATGAGATGATCAACAGCATGACGCCGGAAGTTTATCAGCACTTATCGACTGCCGTTGAACTCGGAAAATGGCCGGATGGCATAGCGCTAACGGCAGAACAAAAAGAGAATAGCTTACAGCTGGTGATGTTATGGCAGGCGCGAAACAATATTGACGCGCAGCATATGACGATTGATACCAACGGTGAGATGGTGATGAAGAGCAAGCAGCAGTTGAAGGTTGAGTTTGGTATTACGCCAGAACCGATTGCGACGTTTAAATCCTGATTACCCGGCCCGGCAAACATCTGTGTCGGGCCTGCAGTTGATGTTATTTCTTGTTCATCATCGCTTTCAGATCGGCGAACGGGTTGTATTTCGCTTCGCCCACGGCCTTTTGCGCATCTTCTCCTGCAACCACCGTTGAACCATACTGGTCCGCTTCCGTATATTTGGAATGCTCGTGATCGTGGCAGTACAGGCACAACATTTCCCAGTTGCTACCATCTTCCGGGTTATTTGAGTGATCGTGATCGATATGGTGTACCGTCAACTCGCGCAAATTTGAATACACGAACTCACGGGAACAGCGTCCGCAGACCCAGGGAAAGAGTTTAAGCGCCTTTTCCCGGTAACCGACTTCCAGACGGGCGTAATTTTTAGGGATAAAAGCCATAAAGCTCATGCCTCCAGTAGAAATGAAGAGCTGCGCCAAAAGCTGGCGCAGCAGAATGCGCTAATCATAACCTATTGTGTCAGGCGTTGGGATCAGTGTTTGATGCCTAACGAATCGGCTAACTGCTTCGCCAACTGATTATTGTCATCTGCGCCGTACTCCCAGAACATAGCGCCTGCCAACCCTTTGCTTTTGATGTAGTCGGCTTTGATCGCCACTGAACGCGGGTTTTCATAGGAGAGGGCAAAGAGTTTTTTTCCATCCGCAGACTGTACCGACAGCCACGGCACTTTCGCTTCATCATCCCAATGTTGGCTAAAGCGTTTTTGCGGATCGTTGATCAACTTCGCCACAATATCGTTGTACTTCACGTAGGTGTCTTTGCTCAGGTCGACGCCCAGTGATTTGAACAACTCAATTTGAGCTGACTCGAAATAGGGTTGGGTAGCCGGGTTTTTCTGCGCGTCAGGTTTGCTCCAGTCAATACCTGGCTCAACGGCGCGTTTTGGTACGCGTCCATAAAAGCCAATGCCCAGATTCATTTGACTCGGTTTCAGACCGGCTGCGAGATAGTTATTGACCACAAAATCGGCGCTGTACTTATCCGCCGCGGCGACCGTCGGCCATTGCGTCGAATCATACAGGTTCGAGTTGAAATACTGGGTGCCGTAAGCCATGTCATAGGTCATCAGGTTGATGTAGTCGAGCGATGGGGCAATGGCTTTTACATCCACCCAGCTTTTCGGACTTTCCGCATTCGCGCCCACGGCGATGGTCAGCAGTTTTTTATGCCCCAATGCGGCGCGCAGTTCTGTTAGCAGCGCGGTGAAGTTAGCGCGGTCAGCCGGTTGACTTTCAACCAGTCCCCAGGCGCCGTTAACCGGATATTCCCAGTCGAGATCGATGCCATCCAGACCATATTTCGCAATTATCTCCTGCGCAGACTGAATAAACACTGCGCGTGTTTCCTTCGTTGCTGCCGCGCCAGAGAATCCACGCGCTCCCCAACCGCCGACGGAAAGCAAAACTTTCAGGTTTGGATTTTGTTTACGCAGCTGTGGAATTTTCAGCAAATCATCCTGCACTTTCTGTGAAAGCCAAATCTGATGCAGTTTGCTGGCGTCTTTTAAGGCGTCATTGGTCTCGTCTTTTTCGTTGTTATAGACAAGGCCAAACGAATAGTTGAGATGGGTTATCTGGCGAACATCCAGTTTATTGATGTCGCCACCGGGACCGGCAGTGACGTCGCCGCCACCATTAAAGTAGCCAACTGACATCAGTGAACTGGCGGAAACAACGCTGGCGCAGAGCAGGGGTAATGCTGCCAACAAAGGCAATAGTTTCATCGGTGTTCCTCTTTGACATTTAAACAAGCAAACACGCCACGGAAATGGCGTGGCGAAAAAAACAGCACCCGCAGGTTAACAGTTTCATAACAGGAAAAATGCGAAGGGGTTCACGCCATTTTAGCGAAGCGGCAGCCACGTTCACTTGGGTTTCAGTTCATCTTTGCATTTATTTGTGATCTTGGTTGTGAAATACAGATCGTAATCTGTGTTTTAAAGATTTAGTGTTGACCTCAAAAATTATATGGATAAGTATGATGGTCACTGATGCAAAACTAAACACAAAGGAAAATTCCATGAAAGCACTGGCGAGATTTGGCAAGGCCTTTGGCGGCTACAAGATGATTGATGTTCCGGAACCGGTATGTGGTCCGGATGACGTTGTGATTGAAATTAAGGCTGCTGCTATCTGCGGCGCTGACATGAAACACTACAATGTCGACAGTGGATCCGAGCAGTTTAATTCGATTCGTGGTCATGAATTTGCGGGTCAAATTGTGCAGGTTGGCGACAAGGTTAAGGACTGGAAGGTGGGACAGCGAGTTGTGTCTGACAACAGCGGGCACGTTTGCGGCGTTTGTCCGGCCTGTGAACAGGGCGATTTTCTTTGTTGTACAGAAAAGGTGAATTTAGGTCTGGACAACAATACCTGGGGCGGTGGGTTTTCTAAATATTGTCTGGTCCCTGGGGAAATCCTCAAAATTCACCGCCATGCTCTGTGGGAAATCCCGGCAGGGGTAGATTATGAAGAGGCGGCTGTACTGGATCCTATCTGCAATGCCTACAAATCTATCGCTCAGCAATCCAAATTTCTTCCAGGCCAGGATGTGGTGGTCTTTGGTACCGGTCCGTTAGGACTCTTTTCTGTTCAAATGGCGCGCATTATGGGGGCCGTTAATATTGTGATGGTCGGGCTGGAAGAGGATGTTGCCGTACGCTTCCCGATCGCCAAAGAGCTGGGCGCGACAGCTGTCGTTAACGGTTCGACCGAAGATGTGGTTGCACGCTGCCAGGAAATCTGCGGTAAAGACAATTTGGGGCTAGTCATCGAATGCTCTGGTGCGAATATCGCCCTTAAACAATCAATCGAAATGCTGCGCCCGAATGGTGAAGTCGTTCGCGTCGGTATGGGCTTTAAACCTCTCGATTTCTCCATCAACGACATCACCGCGTGGAATAAAAGCATCATTGGCCATATGGCCTACGATTCCACATCCTGGCGCAACGCCATACGCCTGCTGGCCAGCGGCGCAATCAACGTTAAACCGATGATTACTCACCGTATCGGCCTGTCGCAATGGCGCGAAGGGTTTGACGCCATGGTCGATAAAACCGCGATTAAAGTCATCATGACTTACGACTTTGATGAATAACATGTCTATTAAAAGGACGTTATCGCATGGAACAAATAGCAAAACCGCACTGCGGCGCCAGGCTGGACAGGCTACCTGACTGCCGTTGGCACACATCGATGTTTGCGATGGTTGCTTTTGGATTACTGGTTTGTTGGAGTAATGCCGTTGGCGGATTAATTCTCGCGCAGTTAAAAGAGCTTGGTTGGACCGATAATTCCACCACCGCCACGTTTTCAGCCATTACGACAGCGGGAATGTTTCTCGGCGCGCTCGGTGGGGGAATTATCGGCGATAAAACCGGACGTAAAAACGCATTTATTTTATATGAAGCGATTCATATTATTTCTATGATCGTTGGCGCGTTTTCACCAAATATGACTTTCCTGATCGCCTGCCGTTTTGTAATGGGAGTTGGATTAGGTGCGCTGTTGGTGACTCTGTTTGCCGGGTTCACCGAATATATGCCAGGCAGGAATCGCGGCACCTGGTCAAGCCGGGTCTCGTTTATCGGTAACTGGTCTTATCCGCTCTGTTCGCTGATCGCGATGGGATTGACGCCGTTGATCAGCGCCGAATGGAACTGGCGCGTGCAGTTGATGATCCCGGCCGTACTGTCGCTGGTGGCGACCGTTATTGCCTGGCGTAGTTTCCCGGAGTCGCCTCGTTGGCTGGAATCCCGCGGACGCTACGCCGAAGCTGAAAAGGTGATGCGGGCCATTGAAGAAGGAGTTGTTCAGCAGACCGGCAAGCCACTGCCGCCTGTGGTATTTGAAGATGACGGCAAAGCCCCGCGCACGGTTCCTTACTCGGCCTTATTAACGGGTGTGTTACTGAAGCGCGTTATTTTAGGTTCCTTTGTCCTGATTGCCATGAACGTCGTCCAGTACACCTTAATTAATTGGCTACCGACAATATTTATGACTCAGGGCATTAATCTGAAAGACTCCATTGTCTTAAATACCATGAGTATGTTCGGCGCGCCGTTTGGAATTTTTATAGCCATGCTGGTAATGGATAAAATTCCCAGAAAGACAATGGGTGTGGGATTATTAGTGTTAATTGCCGTGCTGGGATATATCTATTCACTGCAAACCAGCATGCTACTGATTACGCTAATTGGTTTCTTCCTGATTACTTTTGTCTATATGTACGTTTGCTACGCCTCGGCAGTCTATGTTCCGGAGATATGGCCGACTGAAGCGAAACTTCGCGGTTCTGGTCTGGCGAATGCGGTAGGGCGTATCAGCGGTATCGCCGCGCCTTATGCAGTCGCGGTATTGCTTAACGGTTATGGAGTGACGGGTGTATTTGTACTGCTGGGTGCGGTCTCCATTATTGTCGCTGTCGCCATTGCTACCATCGGAATTGAAACCAAAGGCGTCTCTGTCGAAAGCCTCGGTATTGATGCAGTTACCAGCAAATAATATTGATGGGAAATAAAATGAAAAATTCAAAAGCGATATTAAAAACGCCGGGCACGATGAAAATTATTGCCGCCGATATCCCGGTACCCAAAGAGCATGAAGTACTGATCAAAATTGAATACGTAGGTATTTGCGGTTCAGATGTTCACGGTTTCGAATCAGGTCCCTTTATTCCGCCAAAAGACCCGAACCAGGAAATTGGCCTCGGACATGAATGTGCCGGTACGGTGGTGGCGGTAGGAAATCGCGTCAGTAAATTTAAACCGGGCGACCGGGTGAACATTGAACCCGGCGTGCCGTGCGGTCACTGCCGCTACTGTCTGGAGGGCAAATACAACATCTGTCCTGATGTCGACTTTATGGCCACGCAGCCTAATTATCGCGGCGCGCTAACCCACTATCTGTGCCATCCGGAGAGCTTCACTTACAAGTTGCCCGATAATATGGACACCATGGAAGGCGCGCTGGTAGAGCCTGCGGCGGTAGGGATGCATGCCGCAATGCTGGCGGACGTTAAACCGGGCAAGAAAATCGTCATTTTGGGGGCGGGCTGTATTGGTTTAATGACCCTGCAAGCCTGTAAATGTTTGGGTGCTACCGACATCGCCGTTGTTGATGTCCTGGAAAAGCGTCTGGCCATGGCCGAGCAGCTTGGTGCGACGACTGTGATCAACGGGGCGAAAGAGGACACCGTTGCCCGCTGTCAGCAGTTCTCCGGCGATATGGGGGCTGACATTGTTTTTGAAACTGCCGGCTCGGCGATCACCGTTAAGCAGGCTCCGTACCTGGTGATGCGCGGCGGGAAAATCATGATCGTTGGGACAGTTCCCGGTGATTCGGCGATTAATTTCCTCAAAATTAACCGCGAAGTCTCCATTCAGACTGTTTTCCGCTACGCCAACCGCTATCCGGTCACTATTGAAGCCATTTCCTCCGGGCGTTTCGATGTCAAGTCGATGGTGACGCATATTTATGATTATGAAGATGTTCAGCGCGCGTTTGATGAGTCAGTCAACAACAAACGCGAAATTATCAAAGGCGTTATTAAAGTTAATCATTAATTTATTGAAAAGGGAGAAACAACTATGCTGGCAGATATTAAATATTGGGAAAATGATGCCCAGAATAAACATTATGCGATTGCCCACTTTAACGTGTGGAATGCGGAAATGTTAATGGGGGTGATGGATGCGGCGGAAGAGTCTAAATCGCCGGTAATTATTTCATTCGGCACCGGCTTTGTGGGTAATACATCTTTTGAAGATTTTTCGCATATGATGGTTTCGATGGCGAAAAAAGCCTCAGTGCCGGTTATTACCCATTGGGACCACGGGCGCAGTATGGAAATTATCCATAACGCCTGGACTCACGGCATGAATTCACTGATGCGCGATGCCTCCGCTTTTGATTTCGAAGAGAATATTCGCCTGACTAAAGAGGCGGTGGACTTCTTCCATCCGTTGGGTATTCCGGTTGAGGCGGAGCTGGGCCACGTGGGGAATGAAACGGTTTATGAAGAAGCGCTGGCGGGCTATCACTATACCGACCCGAGCCAGGCGGCGGAATTTGTCGAGCGTACCGGCTGCGATTCTCTGGCGGTGGCGATTGGTAACCAGCACGGCGTTTATACCTCTGAGCCGAAACTGAATTTCGATGTGGTCAAACGCGTGCGCGAGGCGGTATCCGTTCCGCTGGTGCTGCACGGCGCGTCCGGCATTAGCGATGCGGATATCAAAAAAGCCATTTCATTAGGTATTTCGAAAATCAATATTCATACCGAACTGTGCCAGGCGGCAATGGCGGCGGTGCAGGAGAACCAGAATCAGCCGTTCCTGCACGTTGAGCGTGAAGTTCGCAAAGCGGTAAAAGAGCGCGCGCTGGAGAAAATCAAACTGTTTGGCTCTGACGGTAAAGCGGAATGACAATATGGATAATATCGAGGTTATTTGTATAGGGGCGGCAATTGTTGATATTCCCTTGCAACCAGTGAGTAAAAATATCTTTGATGTTGACTCTTATCCATTAGAACGAATAGCAATGACCACGGGAGGTGACGCTATTAATGAGGCGACGATTATTTCTCGCCTTGGCCATCGCACGGCGTTAATGAGTCGGATAGGTAATGATGCAGCCGGTTATTTTATTGTCGACCACTGCCATCGGGAGAATATTGATATTAAAAGCCTGAAGCAGGATGTTGATATTGATACTTCCATTAACGTGGGTTTAGTCACCGCTGATGGTGAACGCACCTTTGTGACTAACCGTAACGGCAGTTTATGGAAACTGAATATAAACGATGTTGATTTTGACCGATTCTCGCAGGCAAAGCTGCTGTCGCTGGCGAGTATTTTTAATAGTCCGCTGCTTGATGGCCAGGCGTTAACGGATATTTTCACTCAGGCCAAAGTGCATGGATTAATTATCTGCGCCGACATGATTAAGCCACGGCTTAACGAAACGCTGGACGACATCCGTGAAGCGCTGAGCTACGTGGATTATCTGTTTCCCAATTTTGAAGAGGCAAAACTGCTCACCGGGAAAGATACGCTGGATGAGATTGCCGACAGTTTCCTGAACTGTGGTGTGAAAACCGTCGTGATTAAGACCGGCAAAAGAGGCTGCTTTATCAAACGTGTCGATATGAAAATGGTAGTCCCTGCCGTGTCGGGGATTACCGCCATCGACACCATCGGCGCGGGGGATAACTTTGCTTCAGGATTTATCTCCGCGCTGCTTGAAGGTAAGCCGCTTCGCGACTGCGCGCTGTTTGCTAATGCAACGGCGGCAATATCGGTACTGAGCGTGGGTGCGACGACGGGTGTGAAGAACAGAAAGCTGGTTGAACAACTTCTTGACGAATACGAAGGGTAATAGCGGCAGATGAAAATGATTCCTTTAGGCAGTACGGATATTACGCTTTCCCGCATGGGATTAGGTACATGGGCCATTGGCGGCGGTCCGGCATGGAATGGCGATCTCGATTTGCAGATTTGTATTGATACCATTGTTGAGGCGCATCGCTGCGGTATTAATCTGATTGATACCGCGCCAGGATACAACTTTGGCAACAGTGAAGTGATAGTCGGTCAGGCGCTGAAAAAGCTGCCGCGCAGCGAGGTAGTGGTTGAAACCAAATGCGGCATCGTCTGGGAGCGAACAGGCAGCCTGTTTAACAAAGTGGGCGATCGCCAGCTGTATAAAAACCTCACGCCTGAGTCGATTCGTGAGGAGGTTGATGCCAGCCTGCAAAGATTGGGTATCGACAGTATTGATATTTATATGACCCACTGGCAGTCGGTTGAACCCTGTTTTACGCCGATTGCGGAAACCGTAGACACGCTGAATACACTGAAAAAAGAGGGAAAAATCCGTTCGATTGGTGCGGCGAACGTCGATGCCGGGCATATAAGGGAGTATCTCAAACACGGTGAGCTGGATATCATCCAGGCCAAGTACAGCATTCTTGACCGGGCGCTGGAAGCTGATCTGCTGCCGCTATGCCAGCAGAATGGCATCATCGTGCAGGTATATTCACCGCTTGAGCAGGGGTTATTGACTGGTACTATCGCCCGAGATTATGTTCCTGGCGGCGCACGGGCTAACAAGGTTTGGTTTCAGCGGGAAAATATGCTGCGGGTGATTGATATGCTAGAGCAGTGGCAGCCACTGTGTGAAAAATACCGCTGCACAATCCCCGCATTAGCTCTGGCGTGGATTTTAAAGCAAAGCGATTTGATCACCTTACTGAGTGGTGCAACCGCACCTGAACAGGTTCGCGAGAACGTCGAGGCGTTAAACATTCCCCTGACAGATGATGATTCATCATTGATGAGGCGAATGGCGGAAGCGTTGGATATAAATTAAGTCGGATAGAATTGACCTCTGTTTCTGCGTAAAAAAGTATTGAAATCTGTGATTCAGACATGTTCTTTTGAAAATAAACATAGCCTGTGAGATACTAGGGTCTTATTATTACTTTGCAGGAAACAGAGGTGTCATCGTGGCGGCAAAAGACAGGATTCAAGCCATTAAGCAAATGGTGGCTAACGATAAGAAAGTGGCGGTATCTAATTTAAGTTCAATCTTTCAGGTGACTGAGGAAACGATTCGCCGCGATCTTGAAAAACTGGAAGATGAAGGTTTTTTGACCCGAACATATGGCGGTGCAGTGCTCAATACCACCGCGTTGTCCGACAATATTCATTTTTATAAGCGTGCAAAATCTTTCTTCGAAGAAAAGCAGATTATTGCCCGTAATGCATTACCGTTTATTAAAAATAAGACCACAATGGCTGCCGACTCCAGCAGTACCGCGATGGAATTATTAAAGCTGTTGAAGGAAAGAAACGATCTGACGTTGCTAACCAATTCGGCTGAAGCATTTCATGAGTTGGCGCAGTCAGAAATTAACGTGGTTTCTACCGGCGGTGAGTTGAATAAGAATACGCTGTCGCTGCAGGGAAGAATCACCAAGGAGATTATCAGCCGTTATCATGTTGATATCATGGTGATGAGCTGCAAAGGTTTGGATATGCAGAGTGGGGCGCTTGATTCTAATGAAGCGGAAGCGGAAATCAAAAAAACCATGATCCGCCAGGCGACTGAGGTGGCCCTGTTAGTTGATCACTCAAAGTTTGACCGTAAAGCTTTCGTTCAGCTCGTGGACTTTAGCCATATTAATTACCTAATAACCAATAAGGCACCGGGTGCAGAGTGGATTGCATTTTGCAAAGAGAATAATATTCAACTCGTTTATTAGCTATAACGAGGGTTGTGTCGATATTATTTTAAGTTTGCACCTGGTAAATGCCATAAGAATCTAATGATGATGGATGGCGCGGCAAAAATTTTTCTGCCGCGATCGCCATACTTTCTATTTAGCTGAATTTGAGGCATCCAGATGGAACAATGTGACCCTATCGGCGCAAGATTAGATCGCTTACCTTTATCTCGATTTCATTTTCGTATTTTTGGAATTATTAGTTTTAGTTTGTTAATAACTGGTTTTCTCAGCTATTCCGGGAATGTGGTATTAGCAAAACTAGTCAGCACAGGCTGGTCAAACAATTATCTCAATGCCGCGTTTACCTCAGCGCTGATGTTCGGTTACTTTATCGGTTCGCTAGCCGGTGGCTTTATTGGTGATTATCTCGGTCGACGCAAAGCGTTCCGCGTCAATTTGTTAATCGTCGGGGTCTCAGCCTGCGCTGCAACGTTTGTGCCCAACATGTACTGGCTTATTTTCTTCCGCTGTCTGATGGGGATAGGAATGGGGGCGCTAATTATGGTGGGCTATGCCTCATTTACAGAATTCATTCCACCCGCGGTTCGTGGGAAATGGTCTGCCCGTCTGTCATTTGTCGGCAACTGGGCACCAATGCTATCTGCGGCAATTGGCGTCGTGATTATTGCACTTTTAAGCTGGCGGGTGATGTTTCTGCTCGGCGGCATGGCAATGCTGTTGGCCTGGTATCTGTCGGGAAAATACTATATTGAATCCCCGCGTTGGCTGGCTGGCAAAGGGCAGAGAAGCGAAGCTGAAAAACATCTTATGCAGGTGGAATCGCAAATTGAGAAAGAAAAAAACATCACTTTACCATCCTGCCGGAACGAATGCTCGTCGGCGGATTTAAGCACGATAAGTGGTTCATTTTGGCTCTTGTTTAAGGGGCCAATGTTGCGCTGTACACTGGTGGCGATCACGGTGCTTATTGCAATGAATATTTCGCTCTACACCATTACGGTATGGATTCCGACGATATTTGTTAATTCGGGAATCGATGTAACGAAATCCATATTTATGACCGCGATAATTATGATTGGCGCGCCGGTCGGGATATTTATTGCCGCGTTAATTATCGATCGCTTTCCTCGGCGATTGTTTGGCTCATTCTTGTTGATTATTATCGCCTTGCTTGGGTATTTCTATTCGCTTCAAACTGAAGAGTGGGCAATTCTGAGCTACGGACTGGTGATGATTTTTTTTCTGTATATGTATGTCTGCTTTGCCTCTGCAGTTTATGTCCCGGAACTATGGCCCACGCATCTTAGATTGAGAGGATCGGGTTTTGTGAATGCGGTGGGGAGGATTGTCGCTGTGTTTACGCCTTATGGCGTCGCTATTTTGTTGACCCGCTATGGCTCGGTTACGGTCTTTATCGTGCTAGGAGCAATGTTGGTGCTATGCGCTTTGATTCTTTTTTGTTTTGGCATCGAAACACGCAAAGTATCGCTGGAAGAGATTTCAGCGCTGGCCTGAGATAACGCGCCGACAGGAGTGACCCGGTCGGCATCGCTTACGGCTGGGTTTCCAGCCAGTCGTCCAACGTATACAGCGTTGCGCCCGCAGCTGCCATTTCCATAAAGGCGTTTGCACTGTCCTGGGGATGAATATTAACGCCACGGCAGCCGTCGGTTATAACGCTGACGGTGTAGCCAAGATCGAGCGCATCCAGTACGGTGAATTTGACGCAATAGTCGGTAGCCAGACCCATGATGATGAGCTCGGCAATGCGGTGTTCGAGTAGCCATGCATTTAGCGCGGTTGCCTGACGACGACCGTTATCAAAAAAAGCACTGTAGCTGTCGACCAGCGGGTTCTCACCTTTAGTGAACGTTTGAGTTATCGCACGCTGGTTCAGCAGCGGATGCAGGGCAGCACCTTCGCTGTTTTGTACGCAATGATCGGGCCAGAACGTCTGCGCCAGGCCATCGAGTTGTCCCTGGCTGTAGGGCTCGACCTGATGCTGGCTGGCAAAACTACCGTGATTCGCCGGGTGCCAGTCCAGACTGGCAACGACCGTGTCGCCGCGTATGGCACACCAGTCAATCAGGCGGTTGGCGATATCGATTGTGCTGTCACCTTGTGGGACCGCGAGGGCACCACCGGCACAAAAGTCATTTTGTAAATCGACCAACAGTAAGGCTCGGGCCATGGGCATAGACTCCTTTAATCGTCAGGCGTGAGCTCACCACGCAGATTTTGCGTCATTGCTTCACGAATTGTCTGCGTATCCAGTCCCTGACTCAGCAAATAGTGCAGTTTGGTGAGTGTGGCTTCGACGGTCATATCCGCGCCGCCAATCACGCCAGCATGCGCCAGCGCATTCCCTGTCGCGTAGCCCCCCATGTTCACCTTGCCGGACATACACTGCGTAAGGTTCACCACCACAATGCCACGCGAGCTCGCATCTTCAAGTTCTTTCAGGAACTCTTTATTCTGCGGCGCATTGCCCACGCCGTAGGAGCGCAAAATTAATGCTTTTACCGGCTGGCGCAGGAAGTTGCGTACCACGTCAGCGGAGATCCCAGGATAAATAGTGACCACGCCAATCGGTTGCGGAGTGATAGGATGCACAATCAACTCACCTGTGCCGTGAGGTGCGGGCGGTGTTCCCAGACGACGAATGTGGATCCCGGCTTCCAGCAGTGGTGCAAGGTTGGGTGAGGCAAACGCGTCAAAACCATCAGCATGCGCTTTAGTGGTCCGGTTACCGCGAAACAGTCGGTTGTTGAAAAACAGGGTCACTTCATTGATCGGATAATTTGCTGCAACGTACAACGCATTCAGCAAATTGATTTGTCCGTCAGAACGTAGCTCTGCTAATGGGATTTGTGACCCTGTCACAATGACTGGCTTGCCCAGATTCTCCAGCATAAATGAGAGCGCCGAAGCCGTAAACGCCATGGTGTCAGTGCCGTGCAGAATGACAAAACCATCGTAATCGTCGTAGTGCGCTTTAATGTCTTCAGCAATATGTTGCCAGTCTTCTGGCGTCATGTCTGAGGAATCCATCAGCGGGACGTATTCGTGGATGGTGAAGTCTGGCATCTCTGGGCGGTGGAATTCAGGCATCAGTGCCAGCTGACGCTGGAGATGACCGGAAACAGGAATATAACCCTGTTCTGAGCGCTGCATACCAATGGTACCGCCGGTATAGGCAACGTAAATCGATTTCTTTTGCATGGGCGTCACAGGTTAAGTTGTGCATAAACAGGCGCAGTATAAAGTTCCCCCCGAAAAAATACAGTGCAAATGACGCATACCTGCCATCCGATCAATATGTCATTTATGTTCAGTGCCTTGTCCCGTTTGTTCAGTGTGGTTTTGCACCCTCGGCCCTACAGTAGCAGCCTTCTATGGTGTGTGTTGTTGTCGAGTGCAGAAATGATCAGAAAGAGAATTGATAATGCGGCTATTTTGCTGATGGTGCTGATTTGCGGTGTCTGGGGCAGTCAGCAGGTGGCAATTAAAGCGGCTGCTGATGATATGTCACCTTTTTTGCAGGTCGGTTTGCGTTCCGCAATCGCCGCGCTGTTTATTGGATTGCTGTTTCAGCGACGAGATAATATTTTTGGCCTTCTGCGTGACCGTAATATCGCCAAAATGGGCGCAATCGTTGGATTACTATTTGCGCTTGAATTTGTGCTGGTTTCCGTAGGGATCACGTTAACGACGGCCTCCCATATGGCGCTTTATCTGTATACTGCGCCTTTGTTTTCGGCCATTGGATTACATTTTCTTTTACCTGAAGAGCGACTGAGTCGTCTGCAATGGTGTGGGCTTGCGATCGCCTTTTTGGGCATTGCCATCGCCGTTACGATGGTTCCTCAAAATGGCAACACACAATGGAGCCTGACGGGCGATCTGTGCGGGCTTTTCGCCGGTATGGCGTGGGGGGCGTCCAGTGTGGCGATCCGCTGTAGCCGACTCGCCACTATTCCCTCGTCCTGCACACTGTTTTATCAACTGGCGACTACCGCGCTGATTTTATTGCTTATCGGACTGATGCTGGGAGAAACGACGGTACAACTGACGACTGTGTTGGTGATGAGTCTGACTTTTCAGACGGTGATTGTCGCCTTTTTAAGTTACC
This sequence comes from Citrobacter sp. Cpo069, assembly GCF_030332785.1. NCBI lineage: Bacteria > Pseudomonadati > Pseudomonadota > Gammaproteobacteria > Enterobacterales > Enterobacteriaceae > Citrobacter > Citrobacter sp. Cpo069. The sequence continues at coordinate 338,275 of NZ_JAOWHD010000059.1, read as the reverse complement.
TGATCTGGTTTACCCTGCTGCGTTATTATCATGTCGCATCTTTGGGAACCCTGATTTTAATGACGCCAGCGATGGGAATCATTGCCGGGGTACTCTTTCTTGGTGAATCCCTGCAGCCCGCGTTTATCGCAGGCGCTCTCTTGATATTGATTGGATTGCTTTGTGTTTCATTACCCTCCAGCGCGAATTTACGCCGCCTTTCACGTTTATAACGGGAGCCTGAAGTGAAGAAAGACCTGAGAATTTTTCAGCCAGGCGAGTGGGCGGATGGAGACATCATTACGGCTATCGATGCGAGTCAGACAGAGACACCGCACAGACCACAGTTGAATGTCGGCATTCTTCTGTGGCCGGAATTTCCTCTACTGGCGCTGGCGGGGTTAACCGATGCGTTACGTCATGCGGCGGATATGGGGGATGATAGCCAGAAAATTCGCTGCTCCTGGCGTCTGATGAGCGCTACACCAGACCGACCTGTTCTCAGCAGTTCAGGAATGGCGATGATGCCGGATAGCGCATTCGTTGCACCGGAACAATTTGATTATGTGGTGGTGATTGGCGGCTTGCTGCGCAGCATGGCGAAAGCCGATCGGGCCGCGCGACGTTACCTGCATCTTGCACATCAGCTCAATATTCCGCTGGTAGGTATCTGCACGGGGAGCTTTGTTCTGGCGCAAGAAGGTTTCCTCAATGGGCTGACGGCGGCGATCCACCCCTGGCATCTGAATGATTTTAAAACGCAATTTCCTCAGCTGGCTGCCCGCAGCGGGGTCGATTTTCATGAGGAAAAAGGGATTCTGACATGTCCGGGGGGCATTTCGACGATAGGGCTGGCAACAGAACTTATTCGCCGCCACTGTGGCCCCGACAGGGCGACAAAAGCCATCTTCCAGATGTCCGTCCCCAACCGCATAGACAGCACGTCAGTGGCGGTCTCCAGAGCGATAGGTTTTACCCACGTGAGCGACAGTCGGTTACGCAAAGCGGTCTTTTTAATTGAGCAAGGGCTGGTAAAGCCCATATCGACCCGCTGGCTGGCCGCAGAAGTCAACCTGAGTCCTCGACAGCTTACCCGGTTGTTTAACGCCGAATTCGCCCAATCGCCAGGAGAGTTTATACGACGAGCGCGTTTGCGTTATGCCCACTGGCTGCTGATGAATTCTGGAGAGAGCGTCACGGAGATTGCGCTGCGTCTGGGATTTAGCGACTGTGCGCACTTTATTCGTTTGTTTAGTCGGGAGTTTGGCTGTACGCCAGGAGATTTTCGCAGTACGCGACATCAGAATGTGTAAAAAAATGCTGCCCCGACTTGGGGCAGCATTGGCAGATTAGCGAACGTTGGCGCAGGTCAGGCAAAACGCATAGCGGTTTTGCGGATCGTTAAACGCGGCCAGCTTATCGCTCTCCGCTTTAACCGTACTCGCCGCAGAAGCGAGCGGCGCCGGGAGCATCGCCTGGATAGCTTCAGGCAGCATGGCACGAACGGAACCGGACATGCTGTCCATCACCATATCAACGAATGTCGGTTCGTCCTGATAATACTCAATGTGCCATTGCTTCAGTTTGGCCAGCTCAGCCGCTTTCGCCACGGCGTCATCAAAATCACCCAGACTGTCTACCAGACCGTTGGCTTTCGCATCCTGGCCGGTCCAGACGTGGCCCTGCGCGATTTTGTCAATCTGCTCAGGCGTTGTCTTACGCGCATCTGCGACCAGCGTGATAAAGCGCTTATAGCCGTTCTCGATGCTCAGTTGCATCATTTGCTGCACTTCAGGTGGTAACGCTTTGGTGATGGAGATATCCGCCAGTGGGGATGTCGCCACGCCGTCGGTGTGTACACCAATGGAATCCAGACTGTTTTCCACAGTGTTGATCACGCCAAAGATCCCGATTGAACCGGTCAGCGTGCTGGGGTTCGCCACAATGTAGCTTGCTGGGGTGGAGATCCAGTACCCGCCGGATGCCGCCATGCCGCCCATGGACACGACAACCGGCTTGCCTGCCGCTTTTGCCGCAGCCAGCTCAGCGCGAATGACTTCGGAAGCGCTGACGCTGCCGCCAGGGCTGTTCACGCGCAGCACAATTGCTTTCACTTTCGGATCAAGACGCGCTTCGCGGATCTGCGCGGCAGTCGTGTCACCGCCCACATTCCCAGGGGTTTCTTCACCGTCCATAATTGCGCCATTCGCGAAGACGACGCCAATGCTGTCCCCAGTATCCGCTGGCGTTTTCAGCGAGTAATCGTAATAGCTGACGGCGCGATAATTTTTATCCGCTTTGCTCCAGCCAAACTGTTTGGTCAGCATTTTTTCGACTTCGGCGCTGGAGGCCAGTGCATCCACCAGTTTGTTGTCGAGCGCATATTTCGCGGTATCACCATCGACTTTTGTCAAACCGTCCAGCATGGCCTGTGCGCCCGGGAACACCTGCTGAGCAGGGATCTGGCGGTTGGCAGCGACCGTGTCGAGATAGTTCTGCCACAGCTCGCCGATCCAGCGGCTGTCGGCCTCGCGCGCGGCAGGAGACATATCATCACGAATGAACGGTTCTACGGCAGACTTATAAGTCCCGACACGGAACACGTGCGTGGAAACTTTCAGCTTGTCGAGCAGGGACTTGTAGTACAAACCGTTGGTGGCAAAGCCGTGCAGATCAACGGAACCCTGCGGAGAGAGATAAATTTTATTGGCGAAACTGGCCAGGTAGTACTGCCCCTGGCTGAAGTTATCGCCCACGGCAAAGACCGGTTTGCCGCTGTCGCGGAATTCCCGCAGCGCTTTACCGATATACTGCATGGAAGGCTGGTCGGCCCCGGCAAAATTTTTCAGATCCATCACAATGCCGGTGATGTTGCGATCATCTTTTGCCTGGCGAATAGTATTCACGATATCGAACAGGGAGTTTTCCTGCAGACGATCTGAGCTGGCGCCAAACAGTTGACGACCAATAACGCTTAACCGACTGGTGCTCGAAGGCTTATCGACAATCACCCCCGAGATATCCAGCAGCAGTGCGCCTCGCTCAGCGTGTTCACTGGTATTGCTGCTGCTGACCTGCATCCAGATGCCCACGCCCACCAGCACCAACAAGATGAAGAACAGGTTAAGCACAAATTCACGGACGAAATTCAGTAATCGCCATGTCCATTTAAAAAATCCGGCAATAAATCGCCACAGGGTTCGCATGTATTCTCCCTACCGATTAACAACACGCCATCCCGAAATTCCGGAGAAAGGCGATAAGATGAGGCTATCGTAATGACCCGACAGGCACTTGTCAGCAGGAATCACCGCCTGTGCTGTAACAAAATCCGCTCACGTGTTAATTTTGTGAACAAATCTCATTGTTGGAGTTAAGCAAATGGATGCACTCGAATTACTGATTACCCGTCGTAGCGCCTCTCGTCTCGTCGAGCCGGCCCCGACAGGAGAGCAACTGCAAAACATTCTGCGGGCGGGTATGCGCGCGCCAGACCACAAAACGCTGCAACCGTGGCAATTCTTTGTCATTGAGGGCGAAGGGCGTGAGCGTTTTAGCGCGGTGCTTGAAAAAGGGGCGATTGCCGCAGGCAGTGACGCGAAAGCCCAGGAAAAAGCGCGCAGCGCACCGTTTCGCGCACCGCTGATTATTACCGTGGTGGCGAAATGTGAAGAAAACGACAAGGTTCCTCTGTGGGAACAAGAAATGTCTGCCGGTTGTGCGGTGATGGCTATGCAGATGGCCGCAATTGCCCAGGGCTTTGGCGGTATCTGGCGCAGTGGTGCATTAACCGAAAGTGCGGTCGTGCGCGAAGCATTCGACTGTCGCCCGCAAGATAAAATCGTCGGTTTCCTCTATCTGGGCACACCGCAGCTAAAAGCATCCACGACGATTAACCTTGCCGATCCGAGCGCATTCGTCCGTTATTTCTGATATCAACGGCAAAACTGTCTGGATTCTGAGCAAAGACACCCGAATTCAGACAGTCACTCTTACCACATCAAGGAATGAGCGCTACCATATCCGGATTGCAATGACAGGAGATGTCCATGAGCGAGCAAGCTATTCGTTTAACGCAATACAGCCACGGAGCCGGTTGCGGTTGTAAAATTTCCCCAAAAGTGCTGGAAACCATCCTGCACAGCGAGCAGGCGAAGTTTGTTGATCCGAACTTACTGGTGGGTAATGAAACCCGCGACGACGCGGCCGTATACGATCTTGGAAACGGCACCAGCGTTATCAGCACCACCGATTTCTTTATGCCGATTGTCGATAATCCGTTTGATTTTGGACGCATCGCCGCGACTAACGCCATCAGCGATATTTTCGCCATGGGCGGCAAACCGATTATGGCAATTGCTATTCTGGGCTGGCCGCTGGATAAGCTGGCACCGGAAATCGCCCGCGAAGTAACCGAAGGCGGACGCTTTGCCTGCCGTCAAGCGGGTATTGCGCTGGCGGGCGGCCACTCTATCGATGCCCCAGAGCCTATCTTTGGCCTTGCGGTAACCGGCGTTGTGCCGACCGAACGCGTGAAGAAAAACAGCACCGCTGAGTCAGGGTGTAAGTTGTTCCTGACCAAGCCTCTGGGTATTGGCGTTCTGACAACTGCAGAGAAAAAATCACTGCTGAAGGAAGAACACAAAGGACTGGCGACAGAAGTTATGTGCCGGATGAACATTGCCGGTGCGGCATTCGCCGATATTGACGGCGTGAAAGCCATGACCGATGTTACCGGTTTTGGTCTGCTGGGGCATCTGAGTGAGATGTGCCAGGGCGCAGGCGTTCAGGCGCAGATCGTCTACCAGGATATTCCTAAGCTGCCTGGCGTTGAAGAATACATCGCGCAGGGCGCGGTGCCGGGTGGTACCCAACGTAACTTTGCCAGCTACGGACACCTGATGGGTGAAATGCCGCAATCGGTACGCGATCTGCTGTGCGATCCGCAAACTTCCGGTGGCCTGTTGCTGGCGGTAACGTCGGAAGCTGAAGCCGAAGTGAAAGCGGCAGCGGCGCAGTTCGGTATCGATCTCACCGCCATTGGTGAGTTAGTGGAAGCTCGTGGCGGTCGCGCCATGGTTGAGATTCGTTAACTCGATGCGGTTGTTTATTGCCGAAAAACCAAGTCTGGCGCGTGCTATCGCCGATGTGCTGCCGAAGCCGCATCGCAAAGGCGATGGTTTTATCGAATGCGGAAATGGACAAGTGGTGACCTGGTGTATTGGTCACCTGCTTGAACAGGCGCAGCCGGATGCCTACGACAGTCGTTATGCTCGCTGGAGTCTGGTCGATCTGCCGATTGTCCCTGAAAAGTGGCAACTGCAACCGCGCCCCTCGGTGACCAAACAGCTCAACGTCATTAAGCGCTTTTTGCATGAGGCCAGCGAAGTTATTCACGCCGGTGACCCCGATCGTGAAGGGCAACTGCTGGTGGATGAAGTGCTGGATTACCTGCAACTGGCGCCTGAAAAGCGCCAGAAGGTGCAGCGTTGCCTGATTAACGACCTCAACCCGCAGGCCGTTGAGCGGGCTATTGAGCGGCTGCGCGCCAACAGTGAGTTTATCCCGCTGTGCGTGTCAGCACTGGCGCGAGCGCGTGCGGACTGGTTGTACGGTATCAATATGACGCGCGCTTACACCATTCTTGGACGTAACGCGGGCTATCAGGGCGTACTTTCGGTCGGGCGCGTACAAACGCCGGTGCTCGGGCTGGTTGTGCGTCGCGATGAAGAGATAGAGAACTTCGTCGCCAAAGACTTCTTCGAAGTGAAAGCGCATATCGTAACGCCCGCCGATGAGCGGTTCACCGCTATCTGGCAGCCGAGCGAAGCGTGTGAGCCGTATCAGGATGAAGAAGGGCGCTTGCTGAATCGCACGCTGGCTGAACACGTGGTGAACCGCATTAACGGTCAACCGGCGATAGTCACCAGCTATAACGATAAACGGGAATCAGAATCCGCGCCGTTGCCGTTCTCGCTGTCGGCGTTGCAGATTGAAGCGGCGAAGCGCTTCGGTTTAAGTGCGCAAAACGTTCTGGATATCTGCCAGAAGCTGTATGAAACCCATAAGTTGATTACCTATCCGCGTTCGGATAGCCGTTATCTGCCGGAAGAACACTTTGCCGGACGTCACGCGGTACTGAACGCGATTAGCGTCCATGCGCCGGATCTGCTCCCGCAGCCGGCGGTCAATCCCGATACGCGAAATCGCTGTTGGGACGACAAAAAAGTGGATGCGCACCACGCCATCATTCCTACCGCGCGCAGTTCGTCCATCAACCTGAATGACAACGAAGCGAAAATTTACAACCTGATTGCCCGTCAGTATCTGATGCAATTTTGCGCAGATGCGGTATTCAGGAAGTGCGTCATTGAGCTGGACATCGCCAAAGGCAAGTTTGTCGCCAAAGCGCGTTTTCTGGCGGAAGCCGGATGGCGCACGCTGCTCGGCAACAAAGAGCGCGACGAAGATAATGACGGGACGCCGCTGCCGGTGGTGGCAAAAGATGACGAACTGCTGTGCGAAAAAGGCGAAGTAGTTGAACGTCAGACCCAGCCCCCGCGGCACTTTACTGATGCAACTCTGCTGTCAGCGATGACCGGGATTGCGCGATTCGTGCAGGATAAAGATCTGAAAAAGATCCTGCGCGCAACGGATGGTTTAGGTACGGAAGCAACGCGCGCCGGAATTATCGAGCTGCTGTTTAAGCGCGGGTTCCTGGTGAAAAAAGGACGTTATATCCATTCGACCGACGCGGGAAAAGCGCTGTTCCACTCGCTGCCAGAAATGGCGACGCGCCCGGACATGACAGCGCACTGGGAATCTATCCTGACCCAAATCAGCGAAAAGCAGTGTCGCTATCAGGATTTCATGCAGCCGCTGGTGGGGACGCTGTATCAGCTTATCGATCAGGCGCGCAGCACACCGGTACGACGCTTTCGTGGAATTGCCGCGCCGGGCGGTAGTGGTAGCGATAAGAAAAAAAGCGCGCCGCGTAAACGTCCGGCGAAAAAAAGCCCGCCATCTGAAGAGGCGGGCCTGTAAGTTTGTAGGCCTGATAAGCATAGCGCATCAGGCTTAGCCGGATGCGGCACCCGTGCCTAATCCGGCCTACTGGCCTGCAGAGACAATATTAAATCACGCCCTGACCCAGCATCGCGTCGGCAACCTTCACGAAGCCCGCGATGTTGGCGCCACGTACGTAGTTGGTCTGCTTGCTTTCGCCGCCGTATTCAACGCAGGCATGGTGAATATCCAGCATGATGTGGTGCAGGCGCGCATCCACTTTCTCCGCTTTCCAGCCCAGACGAGCGGCGTTTTGCGCCATTTCCAGACCGGATGTCGCTACGCCACCGGCGTTTGCGGCTTTACCCGGTGCGAACAGTACGCCCGCTTCGAGGAACAGATCGGTGGCCTCGATAGTGGTCGGCATGTTTGCCCCTTCGGCGACTGCCTTCACGCCGTTGGCGATCAGTACGCGCGCTGCATCGACATCCAGTTCGTTCTGAGTGGCGCACGGCAGGGCGATATCGACCGGAACCGACCACGGCTGTTTTCCTTCCAGATAGGTCAGGCCAAACTCACGGGCGTAATCCGCCACGCGACCGTCACGGCTGTCTTTGATCGCACACAGACGCGCCAGTTTTTCTTTAGTAAATCCGCTTTCGTCAACTACGGTACCGCTGGAATCGGAGGCGGTAACTACTCGCGCGCCAAACTCCATGGCTTTCTCAATGGCGAATTGCGCTACGTTGCCGGAGCCAGAAACCGCCACGCGCATGCCTTCAAAGCCCAGACCATGGCGTTTGAGCATTGCTTCGGTGAAGTACACCAGACCGTAGCCGGTGGCTTCCGGGCGGATCAGGCTGCCGCCAAAAGAGAGACCTTTACCGGTAAAGACGCAGGCGCTGTTGTTGGACAGTTTTTTCATCATCCCGGCCATAAAGCCGACTTCACGACCACCCACGCCGATATCGCCCGCCGGGACGTCGGTATCAGGACCTAAATGGCGGAACAGTTCGGTCATCAGTGCCTGGCAGAAACGCATGATTTCGCCTTCGCTTTTACCTTTCGGATCGAAATCGCTCCCGCCTTTACCACCGCCCATTGGCAGCGTGGTGAGGGCGTTCTTAAAGGTCTGCTCGAAACCCAGGAATTTCAGGATCGACAGGTTCACGGAAGGGTGGAAACGCATACCGCCTTTGTACGGGCCAATGGCAGAGCTAAACTGTACGCGCCACGCGCGGTTGACCTGCACCTGATTGCGATCGTCCAGCCAAACTACGCGGAACTGGATCACGCGCTCCGGTTCAACCAGACGTTCCAGCAACGACATCTGACGATAACGCGGGTTCTGCTCAAGAAAGGGCCACAGCGTCGTCATTACCTCACGAACGGCTTGCGCGAACTCGGTTTGATTCGGGTCGCGCTTTTGCACATGGTTGAGAAATGACTCCAGAGAACATGTCTGATCCATAGATATAAGAACCTCTTATGTATTGATATGGTTATATTTTTGATATTTATGTTATGTGTTGTGCAGTTTTTGACTATACCATCAGCAGTGTGACGTGACGCAAGAAAAAATTAACCCCGCTAAGTAAATTAATATTGCGCCGTGGGTCATAACCAAAAGCGATGATGGAAGGGACTAAAGTTTCTGCCGATTTATACCGTTATACTGAGCATAAATGTCAGTTAAAAAGGAAAGACAATGCGCCGTTTAATCATGGCAGGAGCGTTGGTACTGGTGTCCAGCGCGACGCTGGCAAATCAGCTTTATCGCCCGGACGTGCAGGTGAATGTACCGCCGGAAGTGTTCAGTTCCAGCGGTCAGCGGGCGCAGCCCTGTAGCCAGTGCTGTATTTATCAGGATCAAAACTACTCTGAAGGGGCGGTGATTAAAGCCGATGGCATTCTGTTGCAGTGCCAGCGCGATGATAAAACGATCAGCACGAATCCGCTGGTCTGGCGGCGCGTAAAAGGATAAACGTCTCTAACAGCGGGATATCGGCGGGCGCCAGTGGATAACGCAGCGCCTCTTCAGGTGAGCACCAGACGATATCCTGATGTTCAAATGCTCTCAATTCCCCCTGAAAAGACGGTACATGCCAGGCGTGTAGGTGAATCAATCGGCCTGAAACCTCGCGTTGATGACTGGCAATGTAGCGCCCCACGACCGCCTCAATGCCCAACTCTTCACGCAGTTCACGGATCAGCGCCTCGGGCTGACTTTCGCCAGATTCAACCTTACCGCCAGCAAACTCCCACATGCCTGACTGATCCGCATGCAGCGGACGCTGAGCCAGTAAAATTTTGCCATCACGTTCAATGATAGCGGCGACCACGTCGAGGGTTTTCATCATATTCATCAAGATCTAACAGCAGAAAATGACATACTATCGTTATCTTTGTTTTATCTAAAGTATTCAGGAGCCACCGTTGAACGAACCTCAGTCGTGGGTAAAGCCGTTAACGCGTATCCCTTCCAGTTTAAAACCGCTCGTTGCCACGCAGAAAAAACATTATGGCGATGTGCTGCATCCCACGCGCTGGTGGGGGCGGATGCCGTTTCTGTTCTGGCTAGTGGCGCTGTTTGTCGGGTTTCTGGAGCGTAAAAAGGCGCGCTTAACGCCGGTGATGCGTGCGCTGTTGATGACCCGCGTTTCTCAGGTCTGCCATTGCGCTTTCTGTGTTGATGCGAATAGTTTACGGCTGGCAGAACGCTGTGGCGCGCTGGATAAAGTCATGCAGGTTGCCACCTGGCAAGATTCGACGCTGTTCAGTGCAGAAGAGCGCGTAGCGCTGGCCTATGCCGATGCGGTTACCGCAACGCCTCCACAGGTTGACGATGCGCTGAAAGTGCAGATGAAGCAGCATTTTACCGATGATGCCATTACGGAAATGACCGCGCTGATTGCGTTTCAAAATCTCTCGGCGCGTTTTAATGCCGCTCTCGATATTCCCTCGCAGGGACTGTGCGACAGTTTTAAAGGACGCCCGCATGCTTGACCGCCATCTTCATCCACGATTAAAACCGCTGTTGCATCGGTGCGTAGGTATTATCGATAAACCGGCGATTACCCCGGACGGACTTACGCTGGTAGGATTTGCCATTGGCGTGCTGGCGTTGCCATTTCTGGCGTTAGGCTGGTATCTGGCGGCGCTGGTGGCCATTGTGCTCAATCGGTTGTTTGACGGACTGGATGGGGCGCTGGCACGGCGCAGAGGGCTCTCCGACGCGGGGGGATTTCTCGATATCTCGCTCGATTTTTTATTTTACGCCCTTGTGCCGTTTGGTTTTATTCTTGCCGCTCCGGCGCAGAATGCGCTGGCAGGCAGTTGGCTGTTGTTCGCGTTCATTGGCACCGGTAGCAGCTTTCTGGCCTTCGCCGCACTGGCAGCGAAACATCAGATTGATAACCCCGGTTACGCGCATAAATCGTTTTATTATCTTGGCGGGCTGACCGAAGGAACTGAGACAATTTTGCTGTTTGTGTTGGGGTGTCTGTTCCCGGACTATTTTGCCGTGCTGGCGTGGGTCTTTGGCGCGCTGTGCTGGATGACAACGTTCACCCGGATCTGGAGCGGATATCTGACGCTGAAAACCGTTCAGCGTCAGGCGTAAGGTAATGCGTTGCCGGATGCGCTTCGCTTATCCGGCCTACAACGATGATATATCCAGGCTGGGTCAAGCGTTCTCGCCGCATCCGGCAATAATGCCAGTCTTACTTGCTGGCGTCCGGACCCCGTTCACCGCTGGCGACCGGGTTTTTCGGATTGCTGCTCCACTCGTACCAGCCACCATCGTAAACAGAGACGTTTTTCCAGCCCATCGCGCGGGCATACATAAACGTTTCTGAAGCACGCCAGCCGGTACCGCAATAGAAAGAGACCTGTTGATTCGGCAGGATATTCCATTGCTTCCACATGGCGGCGATGTCATCCGCGCTGCGCATGGTGCCATCCGGGTTATGGAAATCTTCCATGTGGGTGGAGTCGCTGCCCGCGTGGCCCCAACGCGCGCCTGCGATCTCACCTTTTGGCTTAATGTAGCTGTAGCCGCTGGTAGTACCGACAAATTCTGGCCAGGAACGAATGCTCACCAAAGACGCATCCTGGCGATGCAGCAGACCGCGAGCCTGTTCCGTATCGAGCATCAGCTGCGGCTGGGCAGGGATTTTTACGCCGAAATCAGGTTCTGGTTTCACCGTTGGCGGAGTGCCGCGTTCGACCGGTAAACCTGAGTCGGACCAGGTTTGCCAACCGCCGTCGAGCAGACGAACGTCTTTCACGCCTGCGTACAACATAATTTGTGCCACGCGTGCGGCGGCATAGACATCGCGGCCGTATAAAATTACCGTGGTGTCGTGGCGGATACCGTGTTTCGCCAGCATCGCTTTAAGCTGCTCATCGGAAACTTTATTCCACAGCGGTTCGCTTTCAACTTCATTGGTATCAATGTAGCCCGCGCCGGGGATGTGGCTGAGCAGATACAACTTCGGCGCGCCCCAGGCGGCTTCAATCACTTTCCAGTCACCCGCCGGTTTGGCAGTCACGTCTTTACCCTGCTGAAGATTGTGCAGCCACTGTGGGTAGACCAACTGTTCGAAGTGCGGCAGACGTTGCAGACGCGCAGGATCTGTCAGCGCATCGCTGAGGGTTGAAATCTGGTTAAAGCCAACTTTTTGCAGACGGGATTTAACGGCCTGCATGTCGTTATCACTGCCATACAGCGCCACCGGAGCGTCGGTCTTAAGTTGATGTGACTTAACCCAGGCGCTGAGTTGTTCATCATTCATCTTGTCGAGCCAGGCGGCAGACAGGTTCAGTGCGGAAAGTTCGTGTCCTGAAGGACCATTGAGCGATTGTGGCCAGCCGTTGTAAAAAGCGCTCTGACGGGTATCGATCGCCGCGCCTTGCTTTTGCTGTAACTGGTTGAGGGTGAGCGTCTGTGCTGTTTCAGCAGCCCAGGAAGAAGCGCAAGCGAGCCCTAAAGCCAGTGCCAGCGCGGTCATTTGAGAAACACGTTTCATCGAATAGCCCGACGTTGAAAAAAAGAAGACGACATTCTGTGCCGCCAGTTACGTAAAAACCTTGCGTTAACGCAGCATATCGCCACATTCACGCCCAGTTTTCCATCTGAAATACGCGGCCTGCAGGCGGTACGTCCTGCGCGTCATGTGTCACCTGTACCACCGGGATCCCCAATTTACACACCTCGGTGAAGACCCATTGGCGAAAGTTATCGCGTAGCGACGCATCCAGCCTGCTAAAGGGTTCATCAAGTAACAGCGCCTGGGGCTGCGCCAGCAGCGCGCGGAGCAGGGCGACCCGCGAACGCTGCCCACCGGAGAGCGAAGCCGGATCGCGCGAATAAAAACCTGCCAGGTCCGCGCGTGCGAGGGCGCTTTCTACCTCATGACGCCTGGCAGGACCTTGCAGTCTGGCGGGTAAGGCTAGCAGTAAATTCTGCCCAACGCTGAAATGGTCAAACAGCAGCGCATCCTGGAACAAAATGCCAATCTGGCGCTGCGTGGTAGGTAACGTATCGATGCGTCGTTCATTAAGCCAAAGTTCGCCTGAGGACTGGAACTGGGGAGATAACGCCCCGATCATCCATGAAAACAGCGAAGATTTCCCGCTGCCGGAAGGTCCCATAATTGTGACAATGTCACTTTTGTTAACCTGAAAATTAACGTCTTTCACCAGCGCTTTCGCGCCCTGGTACAACGAAACGCCTCGTATGGTAAGCATTAGCGGAGTCCTTGTCGAAAGCGGCCGATCCACGCGGCGAGAAAGGCTGCAAGTGCGAAAACGAGCAGTGGTAAAAGCAGCTGCCACAACGCTTGTGTTGCCAGAATCGCACTGCTACCGCCGCTGCTTAATGCCACCGCTTCGGTGGTTAACGTGGGATAGCGTCCGGCACCTAGCCACAGCGTTGGCATATACTGGGCGATACTAACCGAGAAGCCAACCGCGAAGGCAATCAATGCCGGGCGCGCCAGCTGCGGGCATTTCACCAGCCAGAATATCCGCCACCGCGTCCAGCCCAGGGTTTGCGCAATCAAAATTAATCGTGGGTCAATGCGCTGCCACGCCGGTTTAAGCACAAATAGCATCCAGGGCATCACCCACAGCAGGTGGCCCCAGATAATGGTCGTCATCAGTCCATCTTGTTCGGCATATAACGCCAGCAGATATTGTCCGGTTACCAGCGGTAGCGCAGGCAAAATGAGCGGTAGCCAGACCCAGCGGTGTCCGGTTTGTGGACCCCATTCCAGCCAGGCAAAAAGTATCAGAAGCGCCAGCACGCTGGAAAGGAGCCCCAGTTGCAGGCTATTGCTGAGCGCCTCGTTGTTTAGCGAGGAATAGCTGGCGATAAGCGCCAGTACCAGCGCGCATACCACACCGCTGACGGGCAAAATCTGTACCAGCGGGCGTACGATTGTCATAGATGAAAAATGCTGGCGTTCACCGTTTACTGCCGGAATAGTATGTCGCCAGGCACGCCAGAGCAGATAACCCACCAGCGCGATAACAAGGAGCAACAGCACCAGCAACAGACTGGCAAGTGCGCCTTTCGCCTGCTGTTCGACGTCGCCCTGACTGAGCCACTGCCAGCTCAATACGGCAAGCGTTGGCGGATTGCCGGGGCCAAGAACGATTGCCACATCAACAACGGAGAGTGACCAGGCAACAATCGCCAGCATAGCTTTACCTAATGCCGGGCCGATAGCGGGCAGAACCAGCCAGTTCAGGCATTGCAGTCGGCTGTAACCCAGCGAATCCAATACGATAACCTGCTGAGAAAGTTGTTTTTCACTCAGCAGGGCCGAGAGAATCCATAACAAAAAAGCGCTCTCTTTCACCGCCAGCGTTACGCCAAGTCCAATGCCGTAGCGGTCCGGCTGTGGGCTGAGGAGCGGGAGCCATTGCCAAAGTATGCCGCCTTCAGCAAAAACCAACAGCACGCTCGTGGCGAAGGCAACGTGCGGAATTGCCAGCAGCCACGGAAGACGCGTATACAGACGTACCCAGCCTGCGCCGGGCCACAAGGCGAGGATTGCCAGCAGCGCGATAATCAGCGCGCTCCCAGCCGCGAGGCCGACGGAAACCAGCGTTGCCAGTAACGCCTGCGGGAGTTGAGGATCGGCAAAGAGCGCCAGCCAGTGTGTGGTACTAAGCGCCGGTGTTATCAGAGACCATGCCGCTGGCGCCAACGGCAGATAAACTGCCGCCATGATGGCCCAGAGTAGCAGAATTAATGCGTACCGTAGCGGCGTAGCCATTCTTGTTCCAGAGCGTTTACCCAGGCTGCATGCGGTTCTGGCAACACGGCAGGGAGCCCCTGTGGGATCCGCGCCAGCAGCGCATCACGCTGTTCGTCAGGCAATTTTTGTGGATCAAGCACCGAAGGATCTCCCCAGATAGCCGGGTCAGCTTTGCGCAGTTGTGCTTCAGGAGAAAGCAGGAAGTTTGCCACGACTTTTGCTCCGGCACTGGCGTGGGCATTCGCCGGAATGGCAACAAAGTGCACGTTGCCGAGCATGCCCTGTGAGAAACCAAAACTGTAGCTGCTTTTAGGTAATTCGCCGCTCGCCATTTTTTGCTGCGCGTGGGCAGGGTTAAAGGTCAATGATAAACGCAGGGTACCGCTATTGAGCAGTGAATCCATTCGTGCTGGCGTGGGCGGAAAATCTTTGCCCTCACGCCAAAGTACAGGATGCAAGGTATCAAGATACTGCCACAATGGCGCGGTAACTTCGGCGAATGTCGCTGCATCTGGCGCAACTTTCAATGCCTGTGGTTTGGTGGTGAGCGAAATTAGCAACTGCTCAAGAAAAGCCGTTCCGGTAAAGTCTGGCGGGCGTGGATAGGTCACCGTGCCAGGGTGCGCCTGCGCAAATTCGAGAAGTGCCTGCGGAGATAACGGCGGCTGCGCGGTGAGATCGCGCCGGGCAATAAAGGTGAGTTGGGCACCGCCCCACGGTGATTCAGCCCCCTCTGTTGGAACGGAGAAATCTTCGGTCACCGGTTTTTGTGTATCAACATAGCGCCAGTTAGGCAGCGATTGTGCCCACTGGGTTTGCAGCAGCCCGGCTTCTTTTAGCGTACGGAAGTTTTCGCCGTTAACCCACAGTAAATCGACAGAGCCGCTGGTTTTTCGCCCGGATGCCGCTTCCGTCTGGATGCGTTTTACGGCATCGGCGGCGTCTGCCAGGCGCACGATTTTCAGGTTAATGTCGTAGTGCGTTTTCATCTCGACGCTAACCCAGTCGAGATACTGGTTAACTGCATTGTCGCCACCCCAGGCGTTGAACCACACCGTTTGACCACGGGCGTCATTTTTGATTTGTTGCCAGCTGGCGTCCTGGGCAAACGTCGCCAGCGGGCAGAGCAACAAACTCAGACACAATAAGCAGTAACGCATAATATCTCCATGGCTAAAAATGGGGGAAGGTCTCAGCTTTTTTTCCGTTGGCGCTCAAGATAAAGGCTTCTCGCTATCGATATCACCACGCTTAGGGCAAACAGGACAAACAGACCCGTCACAAACCAAAATGTGCCGCCGGTTAACAGGCTTCCCGCCCATGAGTAGACGATAGTGGCGGGTAACTGTCCGATGCCGGTGGCGATGAAAAAATGGCGAAAACGAATTGAGGTCAGGCCAGCCGCGTAGCTTACCGGGTCGAACGGCACAAAAGGTAACAGGCGGCAGACCAGAATAGTGTGCTTACCATAGCGCTCGAAAAAAGCGTCCATATTGTTCAGCACCGTTTTTCCGGTCAGCTTTTCCACCGCACCGCGACCTAAAATGCGGGCAATAAAAAAGCACAGCGCCGCACCTGCCATTGCGCTGCTCCAGGATAGTACGCCGCCCCAAAATGCGCCAAACAGCGAGGCATTGGCAAACGTGATCACAAACGCAGGAAGCGGTGCAACGATGGCCTGTAAGATCATCAGGAAGAACGACACCACTGCCGCCTGGGTTCCATAAGAACGAATAAAGTTCTCAAGAGCATGCTGATCGAGTGTGGTAAATGCTGCCAGGCTGCCGTGGAGAAAATCACTCACGCCAGGTATCCATGCCCATGCCATTAGCCCGAGCAGTAGCAGAGCAATCAAACCCGCCCGGTAATAGCGAGTCAGCCGCGCTTTATTCCGTTTTATCATTTACCCGTACACTCATGGTTGGCTGACGGATCGGTATGCTTATATCGGGCCCAGGCTTTGGCTGCCTGAACGAGGGTGAATAACGCCAGCCCTGCCACGCTGAGCTTACCGATGAATACCAGGGTAATGCCTTCGCTGGCGAGTTCATGCGACATCAGCGTATAGATAAAGATGCCGGGTAAGGTGGTAAGTGCCGATATTACGGTAAATGACCAGAACGGAATGGCCGTCAGCCCATAGGCGTAATTTTGAATATTATAGGGGAACAGCGGCACGAGCCGGGTCAGGATTAGAAAGTCTACTCCGCTATGGGCAATGCCTTTTTCGATAGCCTGAAACGTTGCCGTGTGCCCAACGTATTTCAGTAGTAGATCCCGTCCAAGCCATCGAGCCAGCAAAAACGACAGCGCCGAGGCCACGGTTGCTGCCACTAACGAGATAAGCGTCCCAGCCACGGGGCCAAACAGCACACCGCCGACGATCACCAGGATGCTGCCTGGGATCAGACACAGCGCAGCAACAATAAACAGCAGGATATAAAGCGTATAGCCGAACATACCGCTTTGGCGGATGACGTCTTGTAAATGATGGAAATTGGTTATCAGGTCGGTCAGACCATAATGATGGAAAACTCCCGCCAGAACGCAGAACAGGACCGCGACAATCAGCAGCCGGTATTCTGCTTTATGCGAACTTCTTTTTCATGGGGGTTCTCCTGTAAAACCGAGTGCAATGGAGCATTTTCGTCAGCGAAAAGCGCGCGCGAAGATATAATAAATTCCCGGCCGTAACAATGTATTACCGTCACTTTATTGATTTTGCACAGAATAAACAGACTCTCCAGGCCGGGCCTGGAGAGTAAAAAGACGCAGAAGGTCAGACGCGGAATTTAGCCCATACAGGCGCATGGTCGGACGGTTTTTCCATGCTGCGAATTTCATAGTCGATGCCGGTTTCTTCGCAGCGTTCCGCCAATGGGTTGCTCGCCAGCAGCAGGTCGATACGCAGGCCGCGGTTATCGTCAAAGCCTTTTGAGCGATAGTCGAACCACGAGAACTGGTCATTCTTTTCAGGATTTGCGTGACGGTAAGTATCCACCAGACCCCAGCCCAGCAGGCGTTCCATCCACTCACGCTCCTCCGGCAGGAAGGAACATTTACCGGTACGCAGCCAGCGTTTACGGTTTTCTTCGCCAATTCCGATATCGAGATCGGTTGGGCTAATATTCATATCGCCCATGATCAATACCGGATTGTCGCGTTTCAGCTCTGTCTCCAGATAGTTTTGCAGGTTCTGATAAAACGCGGCTTTGGCCGGGAATTTGGTTTCATGGTCACGGCTTTCGCCCTGCGGGAAATAGCCGTTGATCACCGTGATGCTGCCCAGAGGGGACGGAATTTCTGCCATGATGATCCGACGCTGCGCTTCTTCGTCATCGCCCGGGAAGCCACGACGTACCGCAATTGGCGTTTCTTTCGTTAACAGCGCCACGCCGTAATGACCTTTCTGGCCGTGATAAAAGACGTTGTAACCGAGCTTTGCTACCTCTTCGAGAGGGAACATATCGTCGTGGACTTTTGTCTCCTGTAAGCCAATAACATCCGGTTGATGTTTTTCGACAATGGCTGCCAGTTGATGGGGACGGGCACGCAGGCCGTTGATATTAAAAGAGACAAATTTCATAGTCGCTGCCACTTTGCAAGATGAATAGTGCAAGGATGGTAGCAGAATTTCTGCAGCCTGACTGCTTCTTGTCACCTGATTCCAACAATGATTGCTAATGGTGTTAACGATGGAGCAAAAACTGCACCGTTTTGGCGCGAAGCGCGTCGGAATGGGTCAATAATTTCCGAAAAATTTCGTATACGATCACAATTCCAGAATTATATTTGGCGACTGAATAAAACTGCGTTTTTTCCTCTGTTTAGTCGCCTGATGCGCAAACATATTCACTTTATATGCACATGTAGTGAATATCGCCACGTTGTAACTTGTTGATATTCCGTCATCGACCTCCGTTTATGCACTTTTTTCGCTGGCTGGCACGAACCCTGCAATCTACATTTACACCGCAAACACTATATTTATTAACATATAAATAACCTTTTATTTACCGTTGAGGTCGCTATGTCTCTGTCAATTACGCGTGAAAATTTTGATGAATGGATGATGCCCGTATATGCTCCGGCCCCTTTTATTCCGGTGCGGGGTGAAGGTTCACGTCTGTGGGATCAGCAGGGTAAAGAGTATATCGATTTCGCGGGAGGCATTGCGGTTAACGCGCTGGGTCACGCCCACCCGGCATTGCGCGAGGCATTAAACGACCAGGCGAGCAAATTCTGGCATACGGGAAATGGCTACACCAACGAGCCGGTACTGCGTCTGGCGAAAAAGCTGATTGACGCCACCTTCGCCGAGCGCATTTTCTTCTGTAACTCCGGTGCAGAAGCTAACGAAGCGGCACTAAAACTGGCGCGTAAATATGCCCACGATCGTTTTGGCAGCCAGAAGAGCGGGATTGTAGCGTTTAAAAATGCTTTCCATGGCCGCACGCTGTTTACCGTCAGCGCCGGAGGACAGCCTGCCTATTCACAGGATTTCGCGCCGCTGCCGCCGGATATCCGTCATGCCGTATACAACGATCTCGATTCTGCCAGCCAACTGATTGATGACACCACCTGTGCGGTTATCGTGGAGCCTGTGCAGGGTGAAGGCGGTGTGGTACCGGCAACAAAAGCCTTTTTACAGGGGCTACGTGAGTTATGCGATCGCCATAATGCGCTGCTGATTTTTGATGAAGTTCAGACCGGTGTTGGCCGTACCGGGGAGCTGTATGCCTATATGCACTACGCCGTGACGCCGGATCTGCTGACGACAGCAAAAGCGCTGGGCGGTGGTTTCCCCATCGGCGCACTGCTGGCGACAGAGCGTTGCGCCAGTGTGATGACGGTTGGTACACACGGTACAACGTACGGCGGAAACCCGCTGGCGACGGCGGTGGCAGGTAAATTGCTGGAAATTGTGAATACACCGGAAGTGCTCAACGGAGTAAAACAGCGCCACGACTGGTTTGTGGAGCGTATAAACGCCATTAACGAACGTTTTGGACTGTTTAGTGAAATTCGTGGACTCGGACTGCTGATCGGCTGCGTGCTGAACGCGGAATTTGCCGGGAAAGCGAAACTCATCTCGCAAGAAGCGGCTGTTGCCGGGGTGATGGTACTGATCGCTGGCGCTAACGTGGTGCGTTTTGCGCCAGCGCTCAACGTCAGCGAAGAAGAAGTCGCCACCGGACTGGATCGCTTTGCGCTGGCCTGCGAACGCATTAAAGCAGGAGGTTCATCATGATGGTGATTCGTCCCATTGAACGCGCGGATATCACCGCGTTGATGCAGCTTGCCAGTAAGACCGGCGGCGGGTTGACCTCGCTACCGGCGAATGAAGCTACGCTGATGGCGCGTATCGAACGTTCACTCCAAACCTGGCGCGGTGAGTTGCCAAAAAGTGAGCAGGGATATGTGTTTGTGCTTGAAGACAGTACCAGCGGAACCGTGGCCGGGATTTGCGCCATTGAGGTGGCGGTAGGGCTTAACGATCCCTGGTACAACTACCGGGTTGGTACCCTGGTCCACGCCTCGAAAGAACTGAATGTCTATAACGCGCTGCCGACGCTGTTTCTGAGTAACGATCACACGGGTAGCAGCGAGCTTTGCACTCTGTTTCTCGATCCGGACTGGCGAAAAGAAGGCAACGGCTATTTGCTGTCAAAATCGCGCTTTATGTTTATGGCGGCCTTTCGCGACCGATTTAATGAGAAAGTCGTGGCCGAAATGCGCGGCGTGATTGATGAGCACGGTTACTCGCCGTTCTGGCAAAGCCTTGGTAAACGCTTTTTCTCAATGGAGTTCAGCCGGGCGGATTTTCTCTGCGGGACAGGGCAGAAAGCCTTTATTGCTGAACTGATGCCCAAGCATCCTATTTATACCCATTTTCTGTCTGATGAAGCGCAAGGCGTGATTGGTCAGGTGCATCCGCAAACTGCCCCGGCGCGGGCGGTGCTGGAGAAAGAAGGATTTCGCTACCGCAACTATGTCGATATTTTCGACGGTGGGCCAACGCTGGAATGCGATATCGACCGGGTTCGGGCTATTCGTAAAAGCAGGCTGGTGGAAGTGGCGGAAGGTCAGCCAGCAACCGGTGATTATCCGGCCTGTCTGGTTGCCAATGAAAACTATCAAAACTTCCGCGTCATGCTGGTTCGCGCAGACCCGGATACCCAACGTCTGGTACTGACGGCGGCGCAACTGGATGCCCTGAAATGCCACGCGGGCGACCATGTACGTTTTGTACGTCTTTGTGCAGAGGAGAAAACAGCATGACACTATGGATAAACGGTGACTGGGTGACGGGTCTGGGCGAGCGTCGGGTGAAAACCAACCCGGTAAGCGGTGATGTGCTGTGGCACGGTAATGATGCAGATGCAATGCAGGTGACGCAAGCGTGCCAGGCCGCACGCGCAGCCTTTGCCGGTTGGGCTAAACAGCCTTTCAGCGCACGCCAGACTATTGTTGAAAAGTTTGCTTTATTGCTGGAAAGCAATAAAGCCGAGCTAACTCAGATTATCGCCAAGGAAACCGGAAAACCTCATTGGGAAGCCGCGACTGAACTGACGGCGATGATCAATAAAATCGCCATCTCCGTCAAAGCTTATCACGCCCGTACCGGTGAGCAGCACAGCGAACTACCGGATGGTGCGGCAACGTTGCGCCATCGCCCACACGGCGTGCTGGCGGTTTTTGGTCCGTATAACTTCCCCGGACATTTACCAAATGGTCATATTGTTCCGGCATTGCTGGCAGGCAATACGTTGATTTTCAAACCCAGCGAGTTGACGCCGTGGACCGGTGAAGCAGTAATAAAACTGTGGGAGCAGGCGGGGTTGCCGCCGGGCGTGCTGAATCTGGTGCAGGGCGGACGTGAAACGGGGCAGGCGCTGAGTGCGCTGGAAGACCTCGATGGCCTGCTGTTTACCGGCAGTGCGAATACCGGTTATCAGCTGCATAAGCAGTTATCCGGCCAGCCGGAAAAAATCCTTGCCCTGGAGATGGGGGGCAACAACCCGCTGATTATTGAGAATCCGGAGGATATTGATGCCGCGGTGCATCTGACTATTCAATCCGCATTTGTCACCGCCGGACAGCGCTGTACCTGTGCCCGCCGCCTGCTCGTAAAAAAAGGCGCGCAGGGTGATGCGTTCCTGACGCGTCTGGTGGAGGTTAGTCAGCGTTTAATGCCCGGCAACTGGGATGCACAACCGCAGCCATTTATGGGTGGACTAATTTCCGAACAGGCAGCGCAACACGTCTATGATGCCTGGCAGCGTCTGGCGTCGTTGGGTGGCCGTACGCTGTTAGCGCCACGTCTGTTAAATGCCGGAACGTCACTGTTGACCCCTGGAATCATCGAACTGACCGGGGCGGGGAACGTACCTGATGAAGAGGTTTTCGGTCCGCTGCTCGGCGTCTGGCGTTATGACAGCTTTGATGATGCGATTCGTATGGCGAACAATACCCGCTTTGGACTGTCGTGTGGGTTAGTTTCGCCCGATCGCGGCCAGTTTGAACAGCTACTGTTGGAGGCGCGGGCAGGGATCGTCAACTGGAATAAGCCGTTAACCGGCGCTGCCAGTACCGCACCGTTTGGCGGTGTAGGCGCTTCCGGGAACCATCGCGCCAGCGCGTGGTATGCCGCAGATTATTGCGCCTGGCCGATGGCAAGTCTGGAATCCCCGGCCTTAACGCTGCCAACGGCGCTTAGCCCGGGACTGGATTTTTCTCGCGAGGATAAGCTATGAAAGCCCGTGAGGTAAATTTTGATGGTTTGGTGGGGCTAACTCACCACTATGCTGGATTGTCATTTGGTAATGAGGCCTCAACCAAACATCGATTTCAGGTGTCGAACCCGCGTCTGGCGGCAAAGCAAGGTCTGCTAAAGATGAAAGCACTGGCGGATGCAGGATTTCCTCAGGCGGTGATCCCGCCCCACGAGCGGCCTTATATTCCGGTTCTGCGTCAGTTGGGTTTTAGCGGCAGTGACGAACAGGTGCTGGAGAAAGTGTCGCGTCAGGCGCCTCACTGGCTCTCCAGTGCCAGCTCCGCATCGCCTATGTGGGTAGCGAATGCGGCGACGGTTTGCCCTTCGGCAGACTCGCTGGACGGGAAAGTGCATCTAACGGTGGCGAATCTGAATAATAAGTTCCACCGTTCACTGGAAGCGCCTACTACCGAAGCATTGTTACGGGCGATTTTCCGTGATGAGAATAGCTTTGCGGTCCACGGTGCGTTACCCCAGGTTGCGCTTTTTGGCGATGAAGGGGCGGCAAACCATAACCGCCTCGGTGGCGATTACGGTGACCCCGGCGTACAGCTGTTTGTTTACGGTCGTGAAGAAGGCAATGCATCCCAACCGAAGCGCTATCCGGCAAGGCAATCCCGTGAGGCCAGCGAGGCGGTCGCGCGACTGAATCAGGTCAACCCACATCAGCGCATTTTTGCTCAGCAAAACCCGGACGTTATCGATCTTGGCGTGTTCCATAACGATGTGATTGCGGTATCGAATCGCCAGGTGCTGTTTTGTCATCAGCAGGCGTTTGTCAGACAGCAGGCATTGTTAGAGCAGTTGCGCAGTCAGGTGGCAGGTTTTACCCCGCTGGAAGTCCCGACAGCGGAAGTGTCGGTGCAGGATGCCGTGACCACTTATCTGTTTAACAGTCAGTTGCTGAGTCGTAGTGACGGTTCGATGATGCTGGTCCTGCCGCAGGAGTGTCGGGAGAATGCTGGCGTGTGGCGGTATTTGAACCGGCTTCTCGAGGAAGACAATCCGATCGATGACCTGCGGGTATTCGATCTGCGTGAAAGTATGTCCAACGGCGGTGGTCCGGCATGCTTGCGCCTGAGAGTGGTGCTCACTCCGCAGGAACAGCAGGCGGTGAATCCGGCGGTTATCATGAACGACACGCTGTTTAACACGTTGAATAACTGGGTTGACCGTTACTATCGCGATCGTCTTACCGCTGCCGACCTTGCCGACCCACAGCTGTTGCGCGAGGGGCGTGAAGCGCTGGATACGCTGACGCAATTGCTCAACCTCGGCTCAGTGTATCCTTTCCAGCAGGAGGGGATGCACCATGGATAACTTTCTGGCGATCACGCTCGCAGGCGCCACTCCAGAGAAAACGCAAGGAACCACTCATGGTTTTGACTGGCAGTGGATCGGTCACGGAATTCTGGAACTGACGCCGCTTGCACCCGTTGAACATTCACTGGTGCTGTCTGCGGGGATCCATGGCAATGAAACCGCGCCGGTAGAGATACTCGATTCATTGCTTTCCAGTCTGTTTAGCGGCGAGCTGACACTGACATGGCGGCTGCTGGTGATTCTGGGAAACCCGCAGGCGCTGGCTGCGGGAAAACGATATTGTCATAGCGACCTGAATCGTATGTTTGGCGGCCGGTGGCAGATTTTTACCGCGAGTGAAGAAACGCACCGAGCCCACGAGCTTGAGCTGTGTCTTGAAGATTTTTATTCGCGCGCAAAGGAGCCTGTGCGCTGGCATTTGGATCTGCACACCGCGATCCGCGGTTCACAGCATCTGCGCTTTGGCGTATTGCCACAACGCAACGTTGCCTGGGACGAGGATTTTCTTGAATGGCTGGGGGATGCGGGACTGGAAGCGCTGGTTTTCCATCAGACGCCTGGCGGCACGTTCACCCATTTTAGCGGGGAACATTTTGGTGCGTTGGCCTGTACGTTGGAACTGGGTAAAGCGCTGCCGTTTGGACAAAACGACCTCACCCAGTTTGCACAAACGGCAGACGCACTGGAGAAACTGCTGCGGGGTGAACGAGGGGCGACGAGAGAAATATCCCCGCTGCGTTATCGCGTGGTGTCGCAAATCACGCGTCGTAGCAATGATTTTATTCTCCACATGGATAACCAGACGCTAAACTTTACCCCCTTTAAAGAAGGCACCTTGCTGGCGCAGGACGGAGATGAACGTTTTATCGTCACCCATGATGTTGAATACGTTCTCTTTCCCAACCCTAACGTGGCCTGTGGTTTACGTGCCGGATTGATGCTCGAAAAGTTGTGATCAATATATTCGCCCTGCAGGATTATCCTTTAGGGCTTATTTTTGCGTGCTGTTTTTATTTATTACGGATTATTCCTGGTGAATTGCTTTCTTAATAAACAGGGTTCAGGTATAGTTCTTCATAATCCGTTCAAAATCATACGGTTGTAAATTTTTATTGCAACTCTGCGCAATTTATTCTTTTTTTCTTCATAATTGATGAAAGTTTGTTTTTTACACTTTCACTGTTTTACCGTTGCTCTGATTAATTGACGCTTAAGCCGGTAAAGTTAATCTCGTCAACACGACATCACATTGCATAAGAGTCGCATGAGTGTCGTAAAAATAACTGAAAGAAAGGATAGAAATTATGCGTAAACTGACTGCTCTGTTTGTTGCCTCTACTCTGGCGCTGGGTGCTGCGAACCTGGCTCATGCTGCTGACACTACAACAGCTGCACCAGCGGATGCTAAACCGATGATGCACCACAACGGCAAATTTGCCCCGCATCACGACATGATGTTTAAAGACCTGAATCTGACTGACGCTCAGAAACAGCAGATTCGCGAGATCATGAAAGGCCAGCGCGATCAGATGAAACGTCCGCCGCTGGAAGAACGCCGTGCAATGCACGATATCATCGCCAGCGATAGCTTCGATAAAGCGAAAGCCGAAGCGCAGATTGCGAAGATGGAAGAACAGCGCAAAGCCAACATGCTGGCGCATATGGAAACCCAGAACAAAATTTACAACATTCTGACCCCGGAACAGAAAAAGCAGTTTAATGCCAATTTTGAGAAGCGTCTGACAGAACGTGCAGCGCAGAAAGGTAAAATGCCGGAAGCTGCCGAGTAATCGATCAGCGTCTACACTAAATCATTCACACTGTGTCGCGCTGATTGCCGCACAGTGTGAAACAAAACTCAAGACCGCCGCTCTTGTCCACAACACGTATAACGATGTGGGCAGGATCGGCGGTTTTTTCATTTCTGCCTATTGCACCGGACGCACGACACGCTATTCTCCTGAAGCCTGCGAAAATTCTACCTGGATCAGCGCGTTATTCTTTTTTGCAAAATGCCGGGTTCATCGCTAAGGCAAATCAACTCTGCTGCCGATAACAATAATCTGCAGGGTGAACATAATAATGATGATTTATGGCTGTCTGTTTACGGCAGGCTGCCATGCTGCTCCTTTCTGGAGGGATGATGGAATACTTTGATATCCGCAAAATGCCGGTTAACCTCTGGCGAAATGGTGCGGGAGAAACGCGTGAGATTTGCTGTTTTCCGCCAGCAACACGAGATTTTCACTGGCGGGCGAGTATCGCCTCCATTGCAGCAAACGGTGAGTTTTCACTTTTCCCGGGTGTAGAGCGCGTGATTACGCTGCTGGAGGGAGGGGAGGTCACTCTGGAAGAAGCGAACATCTTTACGCATACCCTCAAACAGCACCAACCTTTTACCTTTGCCGGTGACAAGGTGGTAAAAGCAAAGCTGACGGAAGGGCAGATGTCTATGGATTTTAATATCATGACCCGACGAGATGTTTGCCAGGCAAAAGTCAGAGTTGCCGATCGCACCTTTACGACCTTTGGTTCACGCGGCGGCGTGGTGTTTGTTATCAGTGGTGCATGGCAACTGGGCGATAAACTGCTGACGGCCGACCAGGGTGCGAGCTGGCATGACGGCAAACACACATTACGACTGCTGGAGCGCGAGGGAAAATTGCTGTTCAGCGAGATTAACTGGATGCCGGGGCATTCTCCGGACACAGTTCAATAATGTCATATTGACCAGACAGAACAGGCCGGCAGAGAATTTTGTAGCCATCATGGTCAAAGCCTGCTGGCATACGCGCAAGGGTAGTCGCTTCATCCAGCGTTGAAACGGCTCCCAGCCACAGCCAGTTGTTGATGATATGGTACTGTGTCATTTCAGCGCCGGTTTCCTGCAGTGCAATAGCATTGCTCCATGGCCAGCAAATCACTCTCACTCTTTCCAGCGCCGCTAACAGACGCAAATGATGCGCTTCATGACTTTCTTTTCCGCAGCACGCTCCGGCGCAGCGTTTAAGCGCGGAGCGAAAACAGGCGCGCCCGCGACTCAGGGGTTCCAGCCCCAACAGGCCGTAGCACAGCTGTTGTTCATCCGCGAGGCTTTGCAACGCTTGTAGCGCTGTGCGACGATTGGCAAACAGGCCAAACAGATTGGGTGCATGGGAGAAATCAATATCTCGTGCGTAGACAATCTGAACAGTTCGGTCGGTAAGCTGCAAGGCGCAAAGCTGACGATTGCGCCGCAGTCGTTTATTAAACAACGGCTGTTGTTCTTTGATCAACCGCGCTTCCAGCAGCAGGGCACCAATTTCTCCCGCCGTACAAATCCAGCTAATGCGTTTGGCCTGGCGCAGCATTGCCGCTTCGTCTGCGGTACGTAGGTGTGCCAGCACGCGGCTGCGAATATTGACGCTTTTACCAATATAGAGCGGCATAGTGTCGCTTTCACTGTGAAACAGATAGACGCCTGGCGCGGTGGGAAGCGCACTCAAAAATGGACGCAGGTGCTCTGGATATTCATAGATTGCCGCTGCCTCAAATGTCAGGCGTGGGGCTGATTGACGCCGTACCACTTCTCACTCCGGATGCTGGTTATTCATCCAGTGTAGCAGTTTGAAACCGATTAAAAAAGCGGCATCAGACCAGGGGGAGGGGCCGGACAGCGGTGATCCCAGTGCTATCCGGCGATATGTGATTAAAAAAATTACGCTTTTTTCCAGAAGTCATCAAACACCGTGATCGGTGTGCGACGTTTGTGCTCGGTCTTCAGATACCAGCCTTCAATTTTTTTCGCGATGTCGGCAGCCAGCTTTTTTCCTTCCAGATAATCGTCGATGTTGTCATAGGTGACGCCTAATGCGGCTTCATCCGGCAAAGAAGGGCGATCGTCTTCGAGGTCGGCGGTTGGCGCTTTCTTATATAAATGTTCCGGGCAACCCAGTGCGGCAAGCAGCTGCTTACCCTGACGCTTGTTCAGGCGGAAAATAGGGTTAATGTCAGTACCGCCATCGCCGTATTTGGTGAAAAATCCGGTGATGGCTTCTGCTGCATGATCGGTACCCACGACAACACCGCTGGTCATTCCGGCGATACTGTACTGGGCCTTCATACGTTCACGGGCTTTTTCATTGCCACGGACAAAATCGCTCAGTTCAATACCCGCTTCACGCAGGGCCTGTTCACTGGCCAGTACCGCACCCTTAATATTTACTGTGAGCACGCGGTCAGGTTGGATAAAGGCGATGGCATCCTGACAGTCCTGTTCATCAGCCTGAACGCCATACGGCAGACGTACGGCAATAAACTGCAGCGCGTCATTCCCCGTTTCTTCGCGAAGCTCGGAAATAGCCATCTGGCAAAGTTTTCCCGCGAGCGTTGAGTCCTGTCCGCCGCTTATCCCTAATACCAGTGATTTCAGAAAAGGGTAGGTTTGCAGGTAGGATTTCAAGAAATCCACGCTGCGGCGAATTTCCTCTTCTGCATTAATTCGCGGTTTTGCGCCAAGCGCCTGGATTATCTCTTGCTGCAGAGTCATTTAACCCCCTCCGAAAAATGAAATGATCAAAAAAATGATGTGTTAAAGCTAACGCGTTGGGACCCAAACGACAAGGGATGCAGGCCTGATCTAACATCATTTTGTTTTAATAGAATTTTCCGAAACGACCTAAGTATCATCTGATTGCTTGAAAAATGTGTTGTTGTGCTCCAGGCTTATATAACACGCTGAAATACAAGAGGACGGAATATGAACAAGAACCTAACAGGAATTCTAAGCGCAGCGGCTGTTTTGACTATGCTGGCAGGGTGTACGGCCTACGATCGCACCAAAGACCAATTTGTTCAGCCCGTGGTGAAAGATGTGAAGAAAGGGATGAGCAGGGCGCAGGTGGCGCAGATTGCCGGTAAACCTTCTTCTGAAGTCAGTATGATTCATGCGCGCGGGACATGCCAGACCTACATCCTGGGTCAACGAGATGGTAAAGCTGAAACCTATTTTGTTGCTTTAGACGACACCGGACATGTGATTAACTCCGGTTACCAGACCTGCGCAGAGTACGACACTGACCCGCAGGCGGCGAAGAAGTAACAACTGCCTATTGCCTGAGCATTCAGAAGAACCGGCCATCGTGCCGGTTTTTTTGTGCCGAACGATCTTATTTATTGCCGCGAATTATTTGCCCGAAATGTGAGGGGGGTCATAACGACAGGTCAAGGAGAGACAATTTAGTTGGTCAAGGAAATACCATCCACCGGTGCAATCCCGTATACTCATTTCAGCCACCTAAAAAAGTAATTTAGCTGACGCAAGTTACCCAGAGCATGGATGCAGGTTATGGCTTGCGGAGTGTCTGGTTGACAGATAATCGCACATGAGGATCGTTTTAATGGAAAAGAAACACATTTATCTGTTTTGTTCTGCGGGCATGTCGACTTCATTGTTGGTTTCGAAGATGCGTGCTCAGGCCGAAAAATACGAAGTGCCGGTTATTATTGAAGCATTTCCTGAAACGCTGGCCGGAGAAAAAGGTCCTGTCGCCGATGTCGTGTTATTAGGTCCACAAATTGCTTATATGTTGCCCGAAATTCAGCGTTTGTTACCCAACAAGCCTGTGGAAGTGATTGACTCGCTGCTGTATGGCAAAGTCGATGGTTTAGGCGTGCTTAAGGCTGCTGTTGCAGCAATTAAAAAAGCCGCAGCAAATTAATTATTTTATTTTAATTTTTCCCGTCAAAGAGTTATTTCATTAACATTCACCGCAATTATTAATTGCGGTATTTAAGGGTATTTTTCTATGAGTAACGCTATTGCTTCACTTGAAAAGGTACTCCTTCCTTTTGCTGTAAAAATTGGAAAGCAGCCACACGTTAATGCAATCAAGAACGGTTTTATTCGTTTAATGCCGTTAACCCTCGCAGGGGCTATGTTTGTATTAATCAATAACGTTTTCCTGAGCTTTGGGGAGGGGTCGTTTTTTTATTCAATGGGCATTCGACTTGATGCTTCAACTATTGAAACTTTGAATAGCTTGAAAGGCATTGGTGGAAACGTCTATAACGGTACGCTGGGTATCATGTCATTGATGGCACCGTTCTTTATCGGCATGGCGCTGGCAGAAGAACGTAAAGTCGACTCACTGGCTGCCGGGCTGTTATCCGTCGCCGCGTTTATGACCGTAACGCCTTATAGCGTGGGTGAAGCCTATGCCGTTGGCGCGAACTGGCTCGGCGGTGCCAATATTATTTCCGGTATTATTATCGGCCTTGCGGTCGCGGAAATGTTCACCTTTGTGGTTCGTCGCAATTGGGTCATTAAATTACCTGATAGCGTACCGACATCCGTATCGCGCTCTTTCTCTGCGCTGATTCCTGGCTTCCTTATCCTCTCCATTATGGGGATCATCGCCTGGGCACTGAACACCTGGGGTACGAACTTCCACCAAATCATTATGGATTCCATTTCAACTCCGCTGGCGTCGTTGGGCAGCGTGGTGGGCTGGGCCTACGTGATTTTTGTTCCGCTGCTGTGGTTCTTCGGTATTCACGGTTCACTGGCGCTGACTGCGCTGGACAGCGGTATCATGACGCCATGGGCGCTGGAAAACATCTCTATCTACCAACAGTTTGGTTCCGTAGATGCCGCGCTGGAAGCCGGTAAGACGTTCCACGTCTGGGCGAAACCGATGCTCGACTCCTATATTTTCCTTGGGGGTAGCGGGGCAACGCTGGGTCTGATTATCGCTATCTTCCTGGCATCGCGTCGTCCTGACTATCGTCAGGTTGCTAAACTGGCACTGCCGTCAGGTCTGTTCCAGATTAACGAACCTATCCTGTTCGGTCTGCCGATCATCATGAACCCGGTGATGTTTATCCCGTTCATTCTGGTGCAACCGATTCTGGCGGCGATTACGCTGGCAGCTTACTACTCAGGCATTATTCCACCGATTACCAACATTGCACCGTGGACTATGCCAACCGGTTTGGGCGCGTTCTTTAACACCAACGGTAGCGTCGCTGCTCTGCTGGTCGCGCTGTTCAACCTCGGTATCGCAACGCTGGTTTACCTGCCGTTCGTGGTGGTAGCCAACAAAGCGCAGAACGTTATTGACCAAGAAGAAAGCGAAGAAGATATCGCTAACGCATTAAAATTCTAAATTTAATCCGGCATGGCTTTACGGTCATGCCGGACTGAACCAGAGGAAAAAAGTATGTTGGATATCGAGAACATCGTCGATACGCAGTCAGAAGCAGAAGAACTTGAAGAAGTGGTGATGGGCCTCATCATCAACTCCGGTCAGGCGCGTAGCCTGGCGTACGGCGCACTCAAAATGGCCAAGCAGGGTGATTTCGAGTCAGCTAAGACCATGATGGACCAGTCTCGTCTGGCGCTGAACGAAGCGCACCTCGTGCAAACGAAACTGATTGAAGGCGATCAGGGTGAAGGTAAAATGAAAGTCAGCCTGGTGCTGGTCCACGCGCAGGACCACCTGATGACATCAATGCTGGCACGTGAGCTGGTGACTGAACTGATTGAGCTTCACGAAAAGCTGAAATAGCGAGGAGTGCATAATGCAGCTACAGATTAACGCACCGGAAATCAAAACCGTTTATGAACAGCAGCTGTTTAATGGCAAAAATTTCCATGTGTTCATCTATAACAAAACTGAGAGCATCAGCGGGCTGCATCAGCATGACTACTATGAGTTTACCCTGGTTTTAACGGGGCGCTATTATCAGGAAATCAACGGTAAACGCGTACTGCTAGAACGTGGAGACTTTGTCTTTATCCCGTTGGGATCGCACCACCAGAGTTTTTATGATTTTGGTGCGACAAGGATCCTTAACGTTGGCATCAGTAAACGTTTTTTTGAACAGCACTATCACCCGCTGCTGCCATTTTGTTTCGTTGCATCGCAGGTCTACCGGGCGAATAACTCGTTTCTTACCTACATTGAAACGGTTATTGCATCACTTAACTTTCGTGAGAGCGGGCTGGATGAATTTGTAGAAGTGGTCACCTTCTATATTATAAATCGGTTACGCCATCATCGCGAAGAGCAAGTGCTGGATGATATTCCGCAGTGGCTTAAAACCACCGTCGAGACCATGCACGACAAACGGCAGTTTAGCGAGAATGCGCTGGAAAATATGGTACACCTGTCCGCGAAATCCCAGGAGTATCTGACCCGCGCTACCCAGCGTTATTACAGCAAAACGCCGATGCAGATTATTAATGAAATCCGCATTAACTTTGCTAAAAAACAGCTGGAAATGACGAACTATTCTGTAACGGATATTGCTTACGAGTCTGGCTACAGTAGTCCAAGCCTGTTTATTAAAACGTTTAAAAAGCTGACGTCGTTTACACCGAATAGCTACCGTAAGAAATTAACTGAATTTAATCAGTAGATATTATTTGCCAATAACCCATTTTTTATAGCTTGCCCAAAATAGCGTCGGGACAGCCACGCTATACCTGACAAACGGGTTGAGCATAATACACGTCAGTGTTTTTACACTGAAGGGAGAAAGTATGAGCCAGAAATTAAAAGTCGTCACTATCGGTGGCGGGAGCAGCTACACCCCTGAATTACTTGAAGGCTTTATTAAGCGCTATCATGAATTACCGGTTTCTGAGTTGTGGCTGGTTGATGTCGACGGTGGAAAAGAGAAGCTGGACATTATTTTTGACCTTTGCCAGCGCATGATCGACAAAGCGGGTGTGCCGATGAAGTTGTTTAAAACACTGGACCGCCGCGAAGCGCTGAAAGATGCTGATTTCGTTACTACCCAGCTGCGCGTAGGGCAACTGAAAGCCCGTGAAAAGGATGAGCGCATTCCACTGAGTCACGGTTATCTGGGACAGGAAACCAACGGTGCTGGCGGGCTGTTCAAAGGTCTGCGTACCATTCCGGTTATCTTTGACATTATTAAAGATGTGGAAGAACTGTGCCCGAATGCCTGGGTGATTAACTTTACTAACCCGGCAGGGATGGTGACTGAAGCGGTCTATCGCCACACGAATTTCAAGAAATTCATCGGTGTGTGTAATATTCCTGTCGGCATGAAAATGTTCATTAGCGATGTGCTGGCGCTGAAAGAGAGCGATGACTTATCCATCGATCTGTTCGGTCTGAACCACATGGTCTTTATTAAAGACGTGCTGGTGAAC
Organism: Citrobacter sp. Cpo069; assembly: GCF_030332785.1. Taxonomy (NCBI): domain Bacteria; kingdom Pseudomonadati; phylum Pseudomonadota; class Gammaproteobacteria; order Enterobacterales; family Enterobacteriaceae; genus Citrobacter; species Citrobacter sp. Cpo069. The sequence goes on along the minus strand of NZ_JAOWHD010000059.1, from coordinate 305,760 downwards.
GGTACATCACGCTTTGATGAACTGCTGGACGGCGTGGCTTCTGGACAACTGAAAGCTTCCACCGTGAAGAACATTTTCGACCTGCCGTTCAGCGAAGGGTTGATTCGTTCGCTGAAGCTGCTGCCGTGCTCGTATTTGCTGTACTACTTTAAGCCAAAAGAGATGCTGGCGATCGAAATGGGCGAGTACTATAAGGGCGGCGCACGTGCCCAGGTAGTACAAAAAGTAGAAAAACAACTGTTTGATCTCTACAAAAATCCTGAGCTAAACGTTAAGCCGAAAGAGCTGGAGCAGCGCGGTGGCGCGTATTACTCCGATGCGGCCTGTGAAGTGATCAACGCCATCTACAACGACAAACAGACCGAGCACTACGTCAACATTCCACATCATGGACATGTTGATAACATTCCTGCGGACTGGGCAGTTGAGATGACCTGCACGCTCGGACGTAACGGTGCTACGCCGCACCCACGTATTACCCATTTTGATGAGAAAGTGCTTGGCCTTATCTACACCATTAAAGGCTTTGAGGTTGCGGCGAGCAATGCGGCATTGAGCGGCGAGCTGAATGATGTGCTGCTGGCGTTAAACCTGAGTCCGCTGGTGCATTCTGACAGCGATGCCGAGATTCTGGCGCGTGAGCTAATCCTGGCGCATGAAAAATGGTTGCCAAACTTCGCCGGGTGCATTGAGAAACTCAAAAGCGAACAACACTAACTGAGGTCGGCTATGGAACGCGTACTGATAGTGAATGCGGATGATTTTGGCCTGAGTAAAGGACAAAACTACGGCATTGTTGAAGCCTGTCGTAATGGCGTTGTCACCTCGACAACGGCGCTGGTTAACGGTGCGGCGATTGACCATGCGGTACAGCTGAGTCGCGACATACCTGCACTTGCCGTCGGGATGCATTTTGTTCTGACGCTGGGTAGGCCGTTGACGGCAATGCCGGGCCTTACTCGTGACGGATTACTGGGGAAATGGATCTGGCAGATGGCAGAGGAGGACACTTTGCCGCTGGATGAAATATCTCAGGAGCTGGCCGCGCAGTATCAGCGTTTTATTGACCTGTTCGGGCGGGAGCCGACGCATCTGGATAGCCATCACCATGTGCATATGTTCCCGCAAATTTTCCCTATCGTAGCCGGGTTTGCTGCCCAGAAGGGGATTGCATTGCGTATCGATCGTCAGACCGTGTTCCAGGCGTCTGATTTTCCGGAAACGTTACGTACCTCCCAGGGATTCAGCAGCGAGTTTTACGGCGAAGCGATTTCCGAGGCTCTGTTTTTACAGACGCTGGATGCGTCAGCCGACCGGGGAGAGTCTTCGCTGGAAGTGATGTGTCATCCGGCCTTTATCGATGACATTATTCGTCAAAGTGCCTACTGTTACCCCCGCTTAACTGAGCTCGACGTGCTGACGTCTTCGTCACTGAAATATGCAATTGCGGAGCGCGGTTATCGTCTTGGCAGTTTTCTGAACGTGTAATTCCTGAGTTTGCGGCGCAATCGTGCGCCGCATTTTTTTAGGCGGGAATCGTTTCTATTTTTCCGGCACGTGACCAGACGCGGTGCGCGGTCATCAGCGTCAACAGGGCATCCATAAACTGTGCGTCTGCACTGTCCGCTTCCACCACGCCTTCTTCTCCTTCATTTTTGATATTCAACGTTGCTTTAAACTGACGAGCATCGCCGGACAAGGCGATAGGTTTTAAGTGCTTATACGCTTCGAGTAAATAATATCGGGCATCACCGTTCTTAATGATGTCCGCGAGATTACCGCATGGAACGATAACCGCATCGACCGTCAGGGATGGCGAACCCGCAAAAGTACCGGCGATCGTCAGAGCAGATCCATCATCGGCAACTACCTTACCCATTCGGGAATAGAGCAATTTGGCATGAACGCCTTTGGCCTGTAGGGCTTGCATGATGGCGAGCAGGTCGCTCGATTTCACCTGGTCATTAAGTAGGATGGCGACCACGCGGCCCTTAATCTCACCTTGCGCACCTGCATATAAACTGAGTGACGGTGCATTTGTCAAACCGTTGACGTTGGGCGGTGGCGCAATGCTGGCCTGTTCCTTGGTTAGCTTAAAACCGAGATTATCGGCAACCGCCTCGGCGAGGGCAGCATCAATATGAGCTAACTGTTCGACCACTCTTTCCCGAATATAGGGGCGCGTAACCTTACTGAGTTCGAAACTGAATCCGCCGATAATATGCTGCTGTTCAATTGGCGTCTGACTTAGCCAGAACAGGCGAGGGTGCGCATAGTATTCGCCAAAAGAGGGGCTACGTTCGCGGATTTTGTTTCCTTCAATCCGTTCCTGATACGACTCAAATCCACCGCGTTTTGGCCCCGGCGGCGTTTCACGCGGCCAGTTATCATTGATGGAATTCGGTTCATAGTTGGCTGGATTGGTATCGATGTCCATTCGATGCATGCCGTCACGCTGGAAATTATGGTACGGACAGGTCGGGCGATTAATCGGGATTTCATGGAAATTGGGCCCGCCCAGGCGACTGATTTGAGTATCGGTATAGGAGAACAAGCGACCCTGCAGCAGGGGATCGTTAGTAAAATCGATGCCAGGGACGATATGTCCGGGATGAAAAGCGACTTGTTCATTTTCGGCGAAGAAATTATCAGGATTGCGGTTCAGCACCATTTTACCGACGCGTTGCACCGGAACCAGCTCTTCCGGGATCAGCTTGGTCGGGTCGAGCAGGTCAAAATCGAACTTAAATTCATCTTCTTCGGGAATCAGCTGTAGTCCCAGTTCATATTCCGGATAATCGCCCGCTTCGATAGCTTCCCACAGATCGCGGCGATGAAAGTCGGGATCCCGACCGGTAAGTTTTTGCGCTTCATCCCATACCAGCGAGGCTTTGCCTGCCAGCGGTTTCCAGTGGAAACGGACAAAGGTGGCTTTCCCTTGCGCATTAATCAACCGAAATGTGTGAATACCGAAGCCTTCCATCGTGCGATAGCTGCGCGGAATACCCCGATCGGACATTGCCCATATGACGTTGTGCAACGTTTCAGGCTGTAATGAGACATAATCCCAGAAGGTGTCATGGGCGCTTTGGCCCTGCGGGATAGCCCAATGCGGCTCCGGTTTAACCGCATGGACGAAATCCGGGAATTTATGGGCATCCTGAATAAAGAAGATGGGAGTATTGTTTCCCACCAGGTCGAAAATGCCCTCTTCAGTGTAAAACTTGGTCGCAAATCCCCGTATATCTCTGACCGTATCCGCAGAGCCTGCGCCGCCCTGAACGGTAGAGAATCGGACAAAAACCGGGGTGATTTTATTTTCATCACTTAGAAAGTCCGCTTTCGTCGTCGCACTCAGGTTGGCATAGGACTGAAAGTAACCATGAGCGGCAGAACCTCGGGCATGTACGATCCGCTCCGGGATGCGTTCATGATCAAAATGGGTAATCTTTTCCCGCAGGATAAAGTCTTCCAGTAGGGTTGGCCCGCGATTACCTGCGCGCAGAGAGTTTTGATCGTCTGCGATTCGCACGCCCTGATTAGTTGTCAGAGCAAAATCTTCGCTTCCTTTACGAAAACTGTCCAGTGCATTGAGTTTGTCACTTTTGATATCCGGCGCTTTTAAACTGCCGGACGTAGTGGGCTGCATACCTGGCGGCGTGGGTTCAGGTGTTGACCGATGTGAACCGTCTGTGGGTGCCAGTGAGTCAAGTCCTGGCTGGGATTCGCTGGCATCATGAACCGGCGCTGAGTGATGGAGTGGATGCTTATCATTCTGTGACATTAAACTCGTCTCCTGGTTTCATTGCTGAAAGGGTCGTTGTTGCTGTCAAAAGCTTTAACTATAGACCACTCACTCAGTGGCGCAGGTACAGGTCGATGACGTAAAGCGCGATGAACCAGGCAAACAGCGCACGCAAGGCAGGACGCAAGGCGGCAAAATCGGCTAAGATAGCGGTTTTCTGATTTTTAGAATTTGTCTTTAGTGAAGCAACTGATTATGAAACCTCTTCGCCAACAAAATCGTCCGGTTATCAGCTATGTTCCTCGCGTGGAGCCCGCGCCACCAGAGCATGCGATTAAAATGGATGCGTTTCGTGACGTATGGATACTACGCGGAAAATATGTCGCTTTTGTCTTAATGGGGGAGGCGTTTCAACGTTCGCCTGCATTTACGGTCCCGGAATCAGCACAGCGTTGGGCTAATCAGGTTCGCCAGGAAAATGAACTAAGGGATTAATGGATATAAAAAAACCGCCGGAGCATGATACTCCGACGGTTTTTTTTAGCTGACAGACTTAGCGATGCGCCAGTTCGGCGTTATCGTCGCTGTCCAGAATCGTTTTATCAGTCTGCTTGAGCCATTGGCTGGTCAGCGTACCGGCAGTCATGGAACCGCTTACGTTCAGCGCGGTACGACCCATATCGATCAGCGGCTCAACGGAGATCAGCAGCGCAACCAGCGTGACCGGCAGACCCATAGCGGGCAGGACGATCAGCGCGGCAAATGTTGCACCGCCACCTACACCCGCAACCCCTGCGGAGCTCACGGTCACGATACCAACCAGCGTGGCAATCCACATTGGGTCCAGTGGGTTGATACCGACGGTCGGTGCAACCATTACTGCCAGCATTGCCGGGTACAGGCCCGCACAACCGTTCTGACCAATCGTGGCACCAAACGAGGCGGCAAATGAGGCGATGGATTCAGGCACGCCCAGACGACGGGTCTGCGCTTCAACGTTCAGCGGAATTGAGGCTGCGCTGGAACGGCTGGTGAAGGCGAAAGTCAGCACCGGCCATACCTTGCGGAAGTATTTCAGCGGGCTAACGCCGTTAATACCCAGCAGAATCCCGTGAACCACGAACATAATGCCCAGACCGAGATAAGAGGCCACGACGAAGCTACCCAGCTTGATGATGTCCTGCAGGTTGGAACCTGCAACCACTTTGGTCATCAGCGCCAGAACACCGTACGGCGTCAACTGCATCACCAGACGAACCAGTTTCATCACCCAGCTTTGCAGGGTATCGATAGCGACCAGAACGCGCTCGCCTTTTGGGGCATCATCTTTCAGCAGTTTCAGTGCGGCTACACCCAGGAATGCGGCGAAGATAACCACGCTGATAATCGACGTCGGGTTCGCGCCAGTCAGATCGGCAAACGGGTTTTTCGGAATAAACGACAGCACCAGTTGCGGAACGCTGAGGTCAGCCACTTTGCCAACATAGTTGGTTTCAATCGCGTTCAGACGGGCGGTTTCAGCACCACCTTGCACCAGACCTTCGGCGGTCAGGCCGAACAGGTTGGTCACCAGAACCCCTACCAGCGCGGCAATCAGCGTAGTAAACAGCAGCGTTCCGATGGTCAGGAAGCTGATTTTACCTAACTGAGAGGCGTTGTGCAGACGAGCAACGGCGCTGAGAATAGACGCAAATACCAGCGGCATAACAATCATCTGCAGCAGTTGGACATAGCCGTTGCCGACAATGTTGAACCACTGTACTGAGTCTTTAAGAACCTGGCTGTCGGAGCCATAAATGGTGTGCAGGGCAAGGCCGAACACGACACCCATGACCAGACCGACCAGTACTTTTTTGGCCAGACTCCACTGTTTGTGACGGGCTTGCGCCAGCACGAACAGCAGCACTACGAACACGATAATGTTCGCGATTAATGGAAAGTTCATCCCCGTTCTCCTGATCTTATTATGCGTATCACCGTTTAAAGGTGATTCTGTTGGCGCAAGATTAGCAGAACTGTGACTTGCCTCTTATATTCAAATGGAATTGTTTATACCTAAAATGATTTTTTGGCTGATTTATTAGTCAATCTGATGCGTTATGAAACGATTGAACTGCATTTGTAGCGTATTAATCATCTGCGAAGACCAGCGTACCGCGCTGTTCTCTTGTACGGTTTGCGGCATCCAGATTGCCCACGCGAACAGTGCCATGCACAGAAACCGCTCCAGTTGATTGCCTTTTTGCGGCACGAGGATGGGCAGACGAAAACGCCAGCGGCAGGGCCAAAGCAGGGGAACGCCTGCTGGAGTCAGCATGTCAGCCAGAATGTGGCTAAGATAGCCGAGTACCATACCTTGTAAGGCATCGGCAGGTATTATCCAGGTATCCGGGACTTTCAGGTAGAACGTGGCCAGCAGGGCAAAAACCGCCAGCAGGCTATGCGTAAACCCGCGATGGCCAAATGCGCGGGCAATGGGTTTTGATATCCACTTCAGACGCTGTCCCAGCAGAGATTTGGGATGATCGATATCCGGCAGCAGGCACGTTAAAATGGCTGAAGGAACAATATGCCACCAGTCACCCTGCGCAAGAACGGGCGTTAGCTCGGCATTTTTGGCAAATACCGCACAGGCAATCGAAAAAAGAAGGTGGCCTTCCGCCGTCATGATAAAACCCAATAAACTGTCGATTCATACAGTATAGGGGTTTTATACAGTAGGCGGAAGAGGTGACGTTGTAACCCTTTGTCACAAGTGCGCCTTTACCGCGCCAGCCAACCGCCATCCACCGCCAGCGTATAACCATGAATATAGTCAGAGGCGGGACTTGCGAGGAACACGACCGGGCCTTTCAGGTCATTTGGCGTGCCCCAGCGTCCGGCGGGAATACGATCGATAATCTCCTGATTGCGCTCGCTGTCTGCGCGCAGTTGCTGGGTGTTGTTGGTCGCCATATAGCCGGGCGCGATGGCGTTGACATTAATTCCTTTGGCCGCCCATTCATTGGCGAGCAGGCGAGTGATGCCCAGAACGCCGCTTTTTGATGCGGTATAGGAAGGTACACGGATACCCCCCTGAAAAGAGAGCATCGAGGCAATGTTAATGATTTTTCCGCCATTGCCCTGAGCCAGAAACTGGCGCGCCACGGCCTGCGACAGAAAGAAAACGGATTTTAGATTCAGATTCATCACGTCATCCCAATCTTTTTCACTGAAGTCCAGTGCATCCTGACGGCGTATAGTTCCTGCATTGTTGACCAGAATATCGACCCGGCCAAACGCCGACACCGTTTGTGTCACGATGCTGGTGAGAGCATCTTGTTGACTGAGGTCGGCCTGAATGGCCATAAAGCGTCGACCGAGGGCGTTAATTTTCTCTGCGGTTTCATGCGGTATTTTACGATTCACGCCGACTACATCGCAGCCCGCTTCAGCCAGCGCCACTGCCATACCCTGCCCGAGGCCGGTGTCACATCCAGTGACGATGGCGACTTTACCTTCGAGACGAAAAGCTTCCTGAATCATGTTTACCTCAACTATTTATGTCATTAACGCTTGCGCTATAGGGCAAGGATAGGAGAGGTTAAACAGAAATACAATTAAAAATGAAACGCTGTTTTAAAAGCGAAGGTCTGAAAAGACGGGCAATACGATCATTGCCCGTTACAGGATTAGCCGCGCAGATGAGCGGCTGTGAGTTCGGTGAGCGAGGTTAGTTTGACGTCGGCAAGAACGAAGCGAGGATCGTCCTGATTCTCATGCGCTGGTACGACGATGGAACGCATACGGGCAGCTTTCGAGGCAATCATGCCGTTCACTGAGTCTTCCAGTGCTACGCAGTTTAACGGGTCAATGCCCAGTTTCGCCGCACAATCGAGGTAAACTTGTGGGTGCGGTTTGCTGTAAGGCAGTTTTTCTGCAGAAGCCAGCGCGTCGAAGTCATCGCGCAGATCAAACATGGTCAGCACTTTTTCCAGCATATGTAGCGGCGAGGCGGATGCCAGTCCTACTTTGATTCCCTGAGATTTGCACAGTGTCACAGCTTCACGAACGCCTGGCAGCAGCGGTTTTGTTTCTTCAACCAACGCAATGGCCCGGGTAATGATGCGCTCGGTGACTTCCTGACGTGAGGGGCCGTTCCAGGGTTGCTGCGCAAACCACAAATCAACCACCATGTCGATGCGTAAGCCAAGGGTATCGGGAAGTTCATGGCGGCGGGAGATATCAACGCCTAAACTTGCTATCACATCCAGTTCAGCCTGATCCCAAAGCGGTTCAGAATCGACCAGTAACCCATCCATATCGAAAATTGCAGCAAGAATTTGACGCGGGGTTGACATTACAACCTCTCCTTTACGGTGATAAAAGGGATTAGAGCCAGCCTGGACGGACTCTGAGCGTTCATTATGGCTAATTCAGAAGTATACCGCCTTTAAAGATCAGGCGAAAACGGTAATCAACGGGTAAACTTAGGCCAAAATGACACGTCTTAATCAAGGGGAACTCATGACGTATCAACAAGCTGGACGCATTGCCATCTTGAAAAGGCTGGTGGGATGGGTGGTTTTCATTCCTGCGCTGATTTCAACGCTGGTTTCAGTACTGAAGTTTATGTACGCGCACAGCGAAAAGCAGGAAGGGATTAACGCGGTCATGCTCGATTTTGCCCATGTGATGATCGACATGATGCGGGTGAACACACCTTTTCTTAACGTGTTCTGGTATAACTCGCCAACGCCCGATTTTCAAAGTGGACTGAATCTCGTTTTTTGGCTGATATTCATTCTGATTTTTATCGGCCTGGCGTTGCAGGACTCAGGCGCCAGAATGAGCCGCCAGGCGCGTTTCTTACGCGAAGGCGTTGAGGATCAGCTAATTCTGGAACAAGCAAAGGGCAGTGAAGGATTATCCCGCGAGCAACTTGAGTCGCGAATTGTGGTACCGCACCATACGATCTTCTTACAAATTTTCCCGCTTTATATTCTGCCGGTGATCGTTATCGTGATCGGCTACTTTTTCTTCTCATTGCTGGGCTTTTTGTAAGTGCCACTCTATCGGGCCTGCCACGTTGCGAAACGGCAGGCCTGATAAGCAACACGGTACGTCGTTAGGCCGCCAGTAATCTATCCAGCGCTTTCTGCGCCACAACCAAATGCTGTCCCCCGAACAGAATTGCCCGATTCAGCAGCGTATAGAGCTGGTAGATTGGCTGCCTGTCGAGAAAGTCCAGCGGCAGTGGCGAGACAGACTGGTAACCGTCATAAATTTGCGGCGGCTGATCGGTATGTAACGGCAGCATTGCCAGGTCACACTCTCTGTCCCCCCAGTAGCAGGCAGGGTCAAAGATATACGGACCGTTAGGACCGAGGGCGCAGTTCCCGGACCACAAATCACCGTGCAGGAGAGACGGCTGCGGCTGATGAGAAGAGAGACGTTGCTGAACGTGTTCGACGATGGCGTCAATATTGCCAAACGCTATGCCTTTTTCAGCGGCGAGTTCCAGCTGCCAGCCTATACGCTGCTCGGCGAAAAAGGTTGACCAGCGACGTTGCCAGGTATTTGGCTGCGGCGTGGTAGAGAGCGCGTTATCGAAGTCGAGACCAAACTGAGGCTGGTCGCTCCATTCGTGCAAATGCGCAAGCTGTTGGCCGAGGATAAACGCGTTATGCGCATCAAGCGGACGGGGAGGGAGGAAATCCATCACCAGAAAGCTGTAATCTCTGTCTGCGCCTACTGCCCAGACTTTCGGTACAGATACAGTTTGACTGCGGGAAAGTAGCTCCAGCTGATCGGCTTCTGCCGTAAAGCCGGTTAACAGCTCTCTTTCATCGCATTTGACGAAAAAATCTCGCCCCGCATAGCGTAAATGCCATGCGGCGTGGATCTCTCCGCCGGGCAGTTCATTACGCAGTTCGATTTCGCCTTCACCTAATTGCTCGCTTAAAAGACGACTGATAGCCTGCCACATGATGTCTCTCCCCATGTTGTCTGCCAGATCATAAGGTTAGCGCAAGAATGCGGTTAAAAAACACGAACTGACGCACACCACGGACGCGTCATCGCTGGAAAGGCACTTAATGTTTGTCGTTCTTCTTCACCCCGTACCGCTGTGGAGACGTCTGACTGCACATGATTCACTTCTTTGTAATCACGTGATTTTTTATCATAGTCGCATAACACCCATGCTGACAGTTTTACGCGAGAATCCCCCTTTTTCTTCAAAAGAGGGACGGTGTCGTTACTGAGCGAGATACGAATATATTTTTTGCGTGTCGTCCAAAGAGCACAGGCGAGTACCCTGATTCAGCGTTGCTGCGCTGCCCGCGGCGACACCGTAACGGACAATATCCTCAAAAGGCGCGTTCTCTGCCAGTTTAAGCGTCATGGCCCCGACCATACTGTCGCCTGCACCTACGGTACTTTGACTTTTCACCGGTGGCGGAACCACCTGAACGCAGGTATCGCGATCTACACCCAGCGCCCCTTGCGGCCCAAGCGATACCACAACGCGGTGCGCTTTTCCGCTTTGCACGATTTCCTGCGCGGCCTTGCGCACATCATCGGGTTGAGTGAGTTCGCGGTTTACCAGCGCACTCAGTTCTTTGAGGTTGGGTTTGACCAGTTCGATATTGCCGATGGCTAACGCCGCCGTCAGTGCTTCGCCTGAACTGTCGACAATACAGCGGATCCCCTGTTTTTGTGCGGTGGTAATGAGTCGGGTCAACTTCTCAAGCTGTACGCCGGGCGGCAAACTGCCGCTGATGACCAGCAGCGCACCAGACTCAATTTCCAGCACCTGATCCTGAAGTTGGTAGAACTCGTCATCGGTCAGCGCAGCGCCCGGCATGACAAAACGATACTGTTCGCCGCTGGACTCCACGTGGACATGAAGATTTTGTCGGGTCCAGTCTTTGGCTTCGACGGTAGATACGGGAACATTTTCGTCGGCGAGCAATGCAACAAGATGCTCTCCGGTTGCTCCCCCCGCGGGGAAAATCGCCGTTGCGGTTCCGCCAAGATGGGCAATTGCGCGAGCGACGTTGATACCGCCGCCGCCGGGTTCAAAAACCGGCGAGGTACAACGAAGCTTACCTTCCGGGTAAATTTGCGGGGTGATTGTTGCGCTATCGAGAGAGGGCGCAAGTGTTAACGTATAGATACGTACCATCTTTACCTCCTGTTAGGCTGAACTCAGTCTGGCACTTAACCTCCCGAAAGTGAAGTAATTAACAACATGATTTTTCATATCTTTATTTAAAATTATCGCCATAAAGATATATAAATAAAATAAAGGTTTAGGAACGCTCTTATTCAAAAAATGAAATAAGAATTTATTGCTATGTTATTCGAGTCTTTTTATAATTTGTTACCTTTCAAGGGTCTTTTGTCATTGATCCATATGAAAGTTTCCGAGACCGTAATGGTCTCTTTTTTTGTTGTACGGACTCTTAATAAATGAAGCTTTTGAAGACAGTGCCCGCAGCATTACTGTTGACGGGAGGCCTGCTTGCGTCAATGCATGCTGTAGCCGATGATTCCGTTTTTACTGTCATGGATGACCCTTCCAGCGCGAAAAAACCCTTTGAAGGTAACCTGAACGCGGGATATCTCGCCCAGTCAGGCAACACAAAAAGTTCTTCTTTAACCGCAGATACCACCATGACCTGGTACGGCCAAACGACCGCATGGTCTCTGTGGGGAAATGCCAGCAATACCTCCTCAAATGATGAGCGTTCATCGGAGAAATATGCCGTAGGTGGCCGTAGTCGTTACAACATGACCGACTATGACTATCTCTTTGGACAGGCAAGCTGGTTGACCGACCGCTACAACGGCTACCGCGAGCGTGACGTGCTGACAGCGGGTTATGGTCGTCAGTTCCTCAACGGACCTGTGCACAGCTTCCGTTTCGAATTCGGTCCTGGCGTGCGCTATGACGAGCACACGGATGGCACCACCGAAACACAGCCGTTGGGCTATGCGTCCGGGGCTTATGCATGGCAGATGACGGACAACACCAAGTTTACTCAGGGTGTGTCGGTATTCGGCGCTGACGATACCACGCTCAACTCTGAAACTGCCCTGAACGTTGCCATCAACGAGCACTTTGGGTTAAAGGTGGCTTACAACGTGACCTGGAACTCTGAACCGCCGGCAACAGCGCCGGAACATACCGATCGCCGCACGACAGTTTCCCTCGGCTATCGGATGTAATGACAAGCCGGGTCAAATAAATGACCTGGCTTTTCTAAGTTAAAGTTAAGTTTATTTAATATTTAATTTGCGTTTTATTTTTTTATCTGGCCATAACGCGCTATTTTCAGACAAATTCGATTAATCGATAAATAAACGAAACCGGAACAGTGGGTGAGCGTCATTTAGCCCCAGATCATCGCAGCCCAGCGCAGCATCAACATGGCCGCACAAATAACGAGCAGAATCACAACCATCTTCCAGTGTTTCTTCGCAAAGCGATTTGTGGGCATTGTTTTTTTCCTGCTCAGGTTAGATGACTTTGTGCAAGTGTAACAAAGACGGTTGGGTGTCAGTGAATTGATTTACATCATAGAGCGCGCGTTGATTGTTGCTTTGATCGACCCGTAATGCCGTGTACACTGTCAAACGGTGTTATCAAAAAGCGGGTGTAGGTCCAGTGTGGTCTCTAAGGCGACCAGTGACATATTTCGCAGAGTGAAGCGGGAATCAGCCCAGACCTTTTTGATAATTTTAAATATTGAATCTTTGTATGTGCTCTTACGTGTGGGGCACCACTGCAAATAAGGATATAACATGCCTGTTATTACTCTTCCTGATGGCAGCCAACGCCATTACGACCACGCTGTAAGCCCCATGGATGTTGCGCTGGACATCGGTCCAGGTCTGGCGAAAGCCACTATTGCTGGCCGTGTTGACGGTGAGCTGGTAGATGCTTCCGATCTGATTGAGCATGATGCGAAGCTCTCCATCATCACCGCGAAGGATGAAGAAGGTCTGGAGATCATTCGTCACTCCTGTGCGCACCTGTTAGGGCACGCGATCAAACAACTCTGGCCGCACACCAAAATGGCGATCGGACCGGTTGTTGATAACGGTTTTTACTACGATATCGATCTTGACCGTACGTTAACCCAGGAAGACGTCGACGCGCTCGAGAAGCGGATGCACGAGCTCGCTGAGAAAAACTACGATGTCATTAAGAAGAAAGTCAGCTGGTACGAAGCGCGTGAAACCTTCGTGAAGCGTGGCGAGACCTATAAAGTCTCCATTCTTGATGAAAACATTGCCCATGATGACAAGCCTGGCTTGTACCATCATGAAGAATATGTCGATATGTGCCGTGGCCCGCACGTGCCGAACATGCGTTTCTGCCATCACTTCAAACTGATGAAGACCGCAGGGGCATACTGGCGTGGCGACAGCAATAACAAGATGCTGCAGCGTATTTATGGTACAGCATGGGCAGATAAAAAAGCCCTGAATGCCTACCTGCAACGTCTGGAAGAAGCGGCCAAACGCGATCACCGTAAAATCGGTAAACAGCTTGACCTGTATCATATGCAGGAAGAAGCACCGGGTATGGTGTTCTGGCACAACGATGGCTGGACTATCTTCCGTGAACTGGAAGTATTCGTTCGTTCAAAACTGAAAGAATACCAGTATCAGGAAGTGAAAGGTCCGTTCATGATGGACCGCGTGCTGTGGGAAAAAACAGGTCACTGGGATAACTACAAAGATGCAATGTTCACCACCTCTTCTGAGAACCGTGAATACTGCATTAAGCCAATGAACTGCCCAGGCCACGTGCAGATCTTTAATCAGGGTCTGAAATCCTATCGCGATCTGCCGCTGCGTATGGCTGAGTTTGGTAGCTGCCACCGTAATGAACCGTCAGGTGCGCTGCATGGCCTGATGCGTGTTCGTGGCTTCACTCAAGATGATGCACATATCTTCTGTACTGAAGAGCAGATTCGTGATGAAGTTAACGCGTGCATTCGTATGGTCTACGATATGTACAGCACCTTTGGCTTCGAGAAAATCGTCGTCAAACTGTCCACTCGCCCCGAAAAACGTATCGGTAGCGATGAAATGTGGGACCGTGCTGAAGCTGACCTGGCCGTTGCGCTGGAAGAAAACAACATCCCGTTTGAGTTCCAACTGGGTGAGGGCGCGTTCTACGGTCCGAAAATTGAATTTACCCTGTATGACTGCCTCGATCGTGCATGGCAGTGCGGTACTGTACAGCTGGACTTCTCCCTGCCGTCCCGTTTAAGCGCCTCTTACGTTGGCGAAAACAACGAGCGTCAGGTTCCGGTTATGATTCACCGTGCAATTCTTGGGTCGATGGAACGTTTCATCGGTATCCTGACCGAAGAGTTCGCTGGCTTCTTCCCGACCTGGCTCGCACCAGTTCAGGTTGTGGTCATGAACATCACCGATTCTCAGTCTGAATACGTTAACGAATTAACGCAGAAACTACAAAATGCGGGTATTCGTGTAAAAGCAGACTTGAGAAATGAGAAGATTGGCTTTAAAATCCGCGAGCACACTTTACGTCGTGTCCCTTACATGTTGGTCTGTGGCGACAAAGAGGTAGAAGCAGGCAAAGTTGCCGTGCGCACCCGTCGTGGCAAAGACTTGGGCAGCCTGGACGTAAATGAAGTGATTGAGAAGCTGCAACAAGAGATTCGCAGCCGCAGTCTTCAACAACTGGAGGAATAAGGTATTAAAGGCGGAAAACGAGTTCAAACGGCACGTCCGAATCGTATCAATGGCGAGATTCGCGCCCTGGAAGTTCGCTTAACAGGTCTGGAAGGCGAAGCTTTGGGTATTGTGAGTCTGAGAGAAGCGATCGAAAAAGCTGAAGAAGCTGGAGTAGATTTAGTTGAAATCAGCCCTAACGCCGAACCGCCAGTTTGTCGTATTATGGACTACGGCAAGTTCCTTTATGAAAAGAGTAAGTCTTCTAAGGAACAGAAGAAAAAGCAAAAAGTTATCCAGGTTAAGGAAATTAAATTCCGTCCTGGCACCGACGATGGCGATTACCAGGTAAAACTCCGCAGCCTGGTACGCTTTCTGGAAGATGGCGATAAGGCTAAGATCACGCTGCGTTTTCGCGGTCGTGAGATGGCCCACCAACAGATTGGTATGGAAGTGCTCAACCGCGTCCGTGACGATCTGAGTGAACTGGCAGTAGTCGAATCCTTCCCTACGAAGATCGAAGGCCGCCAGATGATCATGGTGCTCGCTCCTAAGAAGAAACAGTAAGGCCTTCAAGTAGCAATGTCTGTGGAGCCTACGGGTTCCACAGCCGTTGTTCGCCTACGTTTCGTTTATTAACAATGCGAAGTGGAAGTTATTAAAATGCCAAAAATTAAGACCGTACGCGGTGCTGCTAAGCGTTTCAAAAAAACCGGTGGTGGTGGATTTAAGCGTAAGCACGCAAACCTGCGTCATATTCTGACCAAAAAATCTACTAAGCGTAAACGTCACCTGCGTCCAAAAGGCCTCGTGTCTAAAGGCGATCTGGGTCTGGTTATCGCGTGCCTGCCGTACGCATAAGCCGTTAACGTTTAATTCATTTTTTTACTAAGAATATAGATACAGGAGAGCACATATGGCTCGCGTAAAACGTGGTGTAGTTGCCCGTGCACGTCACAAGAAAATTTTGAAACAAGCTAAAGGCTACTACGGTGCGCGTTCTCGCGTATACCGCGTTGCCTTCCAGGCTGTTATCAAAGCTGGTCAGTACGCTTATCGTGACCGTCGTCAGAAAAAGCGTCAGTTCCGTCAACTGTGGATTGCGCGTATCAACGCAGCAGCACGTCAGAACGGTATTTCTTACAGCAAATTCATCAACGGCCTGAAAAAAGCCTCTGTTGAAATCGACCGTAAGATCCTGGCTGACATCGCAGTATTCGACAAAGTAGCGTTCACCGCTCTGGTCGAAAAAGCGAAAGCAGCTCTGGCATAAGCCGGTGAAAAGAGGGAGCCTGGCTCCCTCTCTTTTATTTGTAGTGCAATCAATTAGTTGACAATTTATCCGTAAGCCTTTTCAATAAAGGTTGTCCGGTTTTTACCACACAAGGTAACGCAAGCATGAATGCTGCTATTTTCCGCTTCTTCTTTTACTTTAGCACCTGAACTCAGGAGGCTTGCGCGTGAAAGAAGAAACGGAAAACAGCGCCTAAAAGCCTCCCTGGTGGAGGCTTTTTTTATACGCGTCATCCTTCAAGCTGTCTTTGTGATGGCTGTATTCGTGCTTTGGCCGCGTTGATACAACTTGAATGATTTTGCGTAAATACGAGCGACTAGTGAATATCGCAACATAACGAGGAAAACCATGTCACATCTCGCAGAGCTGGTTGCCAGTGCAACGGCCGCCATTAACCAGGCTTCAGATGTTGCCGCGTTAGACAATGTCCGCGTCGAATATTTGGGCAAGAAAGGGCACTTGACCCTTCAGATGACAACCCTGCGCGAACTGCCGCCAGAAGAGCGCCCGGCAGCAGGTGCGGTGATTAACGAAGCCAAAGAGCAGGTACAGCAAGCGCTGAACGCGCGTAAGGCCGAATTAGAAAGCGCTGCGCTGAATGCTCGTCTGGCTGAAGAAACGATCGATATTTCCCTTCCTGGGCGTCGTATCGAAAACGGCGGTCTGCACCCGGTGACGCGTACAATCGACAGGATTGAAAGTTTCTTCGGTGAGCTGGGCTTTACCGTGGCGACTGGTCCGGAAATCGAAGATGACTATCATAACTTCGATGCGCTCAACATTCCTGGCCATCACCCGGCGCGCGCTGACCACGACACTTTCTGGTTTGACGCGACGCGTCTGCTGCGCACACAGACTTCCGGCGTGCAGATCCGCACCATGAAAGAAAAACAGCCGCCGATCCGTATTATCGCCCCGGGCCGTGTATATCGTAACGATTACGATCAGACACACACACCAATGTTCCACCAGATGGAAGGGCTGATTGTTGATACCAACATCAACTTCACCAACCTGAAAGGCACGCTGCACGATTTCCTGCGCAACTTCTTTGAAGAAGACCTGCAGGTTCGTTTCCGTCCTTCCTACTTCCCGTTCACTGAACCATCTGCGGAAGTTGACGTGATGGGCAAAAACGGCAAATGGCTGGAAGTGCTGGGCTGCGGGATGGTTCACCCGAACGTGTTGCGTAACGTTGGAATCGATCCGGAAATCTATTCCGGCTTTGCATTCGGTATGGGTATGGAGCGTCTTACTATGCTGCGTTACGGCGTTACCGATCTGCGTTCTTTCTTCGAAAACGATCTGCGTTTCCTCAAACAGTTTAAATAAAGGCAGGATAAAACAATGAAATTCAGTGAACTGTGGTTACGCGAATGGGTAAATCCGGCGATTGATAGCGATGCGCTGTCAAACCAAATCACGATGGCGGGTCTTGAAGTTGACGGTGTGGAACCTGTTTCCGGCGCGTTCAATGGCGTTGTGGTAGGTGAAGTGGTTGAATGCGGCCAACACCCTAACGCTGACAAACTGCGCGTCACCAAAGTGAATGTAGGCGGCGACCGCCTGCTGGATATCGTCTGCGGTGCGCCAAACTGCCGTCAGGGGTTGAAAGTGGCTGTGGCAACCGTTGGTGCCGTTCTGCCGGGCGATTTCAAAATTAAAGCCGCGAAACTGCGCGGTGAACCGTCTGAAGGCATGCTGTGCTCGTTCTCCGAGCTGGGTATTTCCGACGATCATAACGGGATTATCGAACTGCCTGCCGATGCGCCAATTGGTACCGATATCCGTGAATACCTGAAGCTTGACGACAACACCATCGAAATCAGCGTCACGCCGAACCGCGCCGACTGCTTAGGCATCATCGGTGTAGCGCGTGACGTTGCTGTACTGAACAAAGCCCCGCTGGTTGAGCCGGAAATCGCTCCAGTAGCCGCGACCATTAGCGACGTCCTGCCGATTCAGGTTGAAGCCGTGGAAGCCTGCCCACGCTATCTGGGCCGCGTGGTGAAAGGCATCAATGTTAAAGCGCCGACCCCGCTGTGGATGAAAGAAAAACTGCGCCGTTGCGGTATTCGTTCTATCGATGCCGTGGTTGACGTGACTAACTATGTGCTGCTCGAACTGGGTCAGCCGATGCACGCATTCGACAAAGACCGCATTGAAGGCGGAATTGTTGTTCGTATGGCAAAAGAGGGTGAGACCCTGGTATTGCTGGACGGCAGCGAAGCGAAGCTGAATGCAGATATGCTGGTGATTGCGGACCACAACAAAGCGCTGGCGATGGGCGGCATCTTTGGTGGCGAACATTCCGGCGTGAATGATGAAACACAAAACGTCCTGCTGGAATGTGCATTCTTCAGCCCGCTGTCTATTACCGGTCGAGCGCGCCGTCACGGTCTGCACACCGATGCATCTCACCGCTATGAACGTGGTGTCGATCCTGCGCTGCAACATAAGGCCATGGAACGTGCAACGCGCCTGCTGATTGATATCTGCGGCGGTGAAGCGGGCCCAGTCATTGATGTGACGAACGAAGCCACGCTGCCAAAACGCGCAACCATTACGCTTCGTCGTAGCAAACTGGATCGTCTGATCGGACACCATATTGCCGATGAGCAGGTGAGCGACATTCTGCGTCGTCTGGGTTGTGACGTGACGGAAGGGCAGGATGAGTGGAAAGCGGTCGCGCCGAGCTGGCGTTTCGATATGGAAATCGAAGAAGACCTGGTCGAAGAAGTCGCCCGCGTATACGGTTATGACAATATCCCGAACACGCCGATTCAGGCGGGTCTTATCATGGGTACGCATCGTGAAGCGGATTTGTCGCTGAAACGTGTAAAAACCATGCTGAATGACAAAGGCTACCAGGAAGTCATTACCTATAGCTTCGTCGACCCGAAAGTCCAGTCACTGCTGCACCCGGGTGAAGAAGCGTTGCTGCTGCCAAGCCCAATCTCTATTGATATGTCGGCAATGCGTTTGTCCCTGTGGACCGGCTTGCTGTCTACGGTAGTGTATAACCAGAATCGTCAGCAGAACCGCGTACGTATTTTCGAAACGGGTTTACGTTTCGTGCCAGATACGCAGGCCAACCTCGGGATCCGTCAGGATCTGATGCTGGCTGGCGTGATCTGCGGTAACCGTCATGATGAACACTGGAATCTGGCAAAAGAGACCGTTGATTTCTATGATCTGAAAGGCGATCTGGAAGCGGTTCTCGACCTGACAGGCAAACTGGCAGACATTCAGTTCAAAGCTGAAGCGAATCCAGCACTGCATCCGGGTCAGTCTGCGGCGATTTATCTGAAAGGTGAACGTATTGGTTTCATTGGGGTTGTTCATCCTGAACTGGAACGTAAACTGGATCTGAACGGTCGCACTCTGGTGTTTGAACTGGAGTGGAATAAGCTCGCAGACCGCGTGGTGCCTCAGGCGCGTGAAGTTTCTCGCTTCCCAGCGAACCGTCGCGATATCGCAGTCGTTGTCGCAGAAAACGTTCCCGCTGCGGATATTTTATCCGAGTGTAAGAAAGTTGGCGTAAATCAGGTAGTTGGCGTAAACTTATTTGACGTGTACCGCGGTAAGGGTGTTGCGGAGGGCTATAAGAGCCTCGCTATCAGCCTGATCCTTCAGGATACCAGCCGTACACTTGAAGAAGAGGAGATTGCCGCTACCGTCGCCAAATGTGTAGAGGCATTAAAAGAGCGATTCCAGGCATCATTGAGGGATTGAACCTATGGCGCTTACAAAAGCTGAAATGTCAGAATATCTGTTTGATAAGCTTGGGCTTAGCAAGCGGGATGCCAAAGAACTGGTCGAGCTGTTTTTCGAAGAGATCCGTCGTGCTCTGGAAAATGGTGAGCAGGTAAAACTCTCTGGTTTTGGTAACTTCGATCTGCGTGATAAGAATCAACGTCCGGGCCGTAACCCGAAAACGGGCGAAGATATTCCCATTACAGCACGGCGCGTGGTGACCTTCAGACCCGGACAGAAGTTAAAAAGCCGGGTTGAAAACGCAACGCCCAAAGAAGAGTGATTTAACGATACGCAGAGTATGACGCGTATAACTAAAAAGGCCGCTATGCGGCCTTTTTCCTTTTCACTACCGAATCAGCACCGTAGAATCACCTCCATCTCTTTTCAGCAGAATGGAAAACATGCTGACTTTCGCCCATCAACAACAGCGCCGAAATGTGCGCTGGATACTGTCACTGTCAGTACTGATGCTACTGGCAACGATTCTAAGCTTGTGCGCAGGAGAACAATGGATCGCTCCCGGCGACTGGTTCAGCGCCCGCGGCGATCTGTTCGTCTGGCAAATTCGACTTCCCCGTACCCTTGCCGTTTTGCTGGTAGGCGCTGCATTGGCCTTATCTGGCGCAGTGATGCAAGCTCTGTTTGAAAACCCGCTCGCAGAGCCTGGATTACTGGGCGTATCTAACGGCGCGGGAGTCGGGCTTATCGCGGCGGTGCTGCTGGGGCAGGGGCAACTCCCCGGCTGGGCGTTGGGCCTTTGCGCGATTGCCGGGGCGCTGATTATCACGCTTATTCTGCTACGTTTCGCCCGTCGACATCTGTCTACCAGCCGTCTGCTGCTGGCGGGGGTGGCGCTGGGGATTATCTGCAGCGCGCTGATGACATGGGCTATCTACTTCTCTACCTCGTTTGACTTACGACAGCTGATGTACTGGATGATGGGGGGCTTCGGTGGCGTAGACTGGCATCAGGCCTGGCTCATGGTGGCGTTGATTCCGGTGCTGGTGTGGATCTGCTGTCAGTCGCAGCCGATGAATATGCTGGCGTTAGGAGAGACTTCTGCGCGTCAGCTAGGACTGCCATTATGGTTCTGGCGCAACCTGCTGGTGGTTGCCACAGGCTGGATGGTTGGCGTGAGCGTGGCTCTGGCAGGGGCGATTGGTTTTATTGGGCTTGTGATCCCGCATATTTTGCGACTGTGCGGCCTCACCGATCATCGTGTTTTACTGCCAGGTTGTGCGTTGGCTGGCGCAATCGCATTATTGTTTGCTGATGTTGTCGCGCGTTTGGTGCTGGCCTCGGCTGAGTTACCTATCGGCGTGGTAACGGCCACCATGGGCGCACCGGTATTTATCTGGCTATTGTTAAAAGCCGCGCGCTAGAACGCGTTGGTACGGTCTATGATTAAAAACTGAAAATCCACCTGTTGTTCTGGAGATGCTATGCAAAACACTATCCTCGATACAGAAGTGACGACCATCGACGGCGAGGTTACCTCACTGCAGCCGTATTCCGGGAATGTGCTGTTAATCGTCAACGTTGCTTCAAAATGTGGACTGACGCCGCAGTACGAGCAACTGGAAAATCTGCAGAAAGCCTGGCACCAACAGGGCTTCAGCGTTCTTGGTTTCCCTTGCAATCAGTTTCTGGGCCAGGAGCCGGGCAGCGAAGAGGAAATAAAAACGTACTGCAGTACCACATGGGGCGTAACTTTCCCGATGTTCAGCAAAATTGACGTCAACGGTGAGGGACGCCATCCGCTGTATCAGAAGCTGATTGATGCCGCACCAACGGCCGTTGCGCCTGCGGACAGTGGGTTCTACGAGCGAATGGCGAGCAAAGGTCGTGCGCCGCTCTACCCGGACGATATCCTGTGGAATTTCGAGAAGTTTTTAGTGGGTCGCGATGGAAAAGTGCTGCAACGATTCTCACCGGATATGACGCCTGAGGATCCCATCCTGGTGCAAACCATCAAGCAGGCGCTGGCAAACTAATGTCTCGATTGATGCAGCTACAGGACGTCGCGGAATCGACCCGTCTCGGTCCGCTTTCTGGTGAGATAAAAGCAGGAGAGATCCTGCATTTAGTGGGACCAAACGGTGCCGGAAAAAGTACGCTGTTGGCGCGTATGGCGGGTCTGACAAACGGAGAGGGTAGTATCACTTTTGGTGATATGCCGTTGGAGGAATGGCCGGCCGCCAGGCTGGCGCAATATCGCGCCTATCTTGCGCAACAGCAAAATCCGCCGTTTGCCATGCCGGTCTGGCATTTTCTGACGCTGCATCAACCCGACAAAGCACGCACCGATCTGTTACAGGAGATCGCCGATGCGCTCGGCCTGGGAGATAAACTGGGGCGCGGCGTGAACCAACTTTCCGGCGGTGAGTGGCAGCGTGTGCGCCTGGCTGCGGTTATCCTGCAGATTTGCCCACAAGCGAATCCATTAGGTCAGCTTTTACTGCTGGATGAGCCGATGAACAGTCTGGACGTCGCGCAACAAAACGCACTGGACCGACTGTTGAGTCAGCTGTGTTTGCAGGGCATAGCGATTGTGATGAGTAGCCACGACCTTAATCACACCTTACGCCATGCGCATAAAGCCTGGCTACTCAAACGCGGGAAACTGCTTGCCAGTGGTTCACGAGATGCGGTACTGACGCCGGCCAATCTGTCTGCGGCCTATGGCGTCAACTTCCGACGTTTGGATATTGAAGGGCACAGAATGCTCATATCAACCACTTAAGTGAAATGGGTTCTTGAAAATCATATAATTTCCACGCTAAATTGGCATAAAAATAAAATTCAGAGGATTCGTACTGAATGCGCTTTTGGCTCCTTTTCATCACAGCATTGTTTTTGGCGGGCTGCAGCAGCCATCGTGCGCCTGCGCCAAATGCCCGCTTGTCGGATTCTATTGCCGTTATCGCCGGTCTTAATGATCAGCTACAAACCTGGCATGGCACACCCTATCGTTATGGCGGTATGAGCCGTAGTGGGGTGGATTGTTCTGGATTTGTTTTGATGACGATGCGCGATAAATTCGACCTGCAACTTCCGCGCGATACGCGTACGCAATCAAAGATTGGTACCGAAATTGATAAAGACGATTTGCTGCCAGGCGATCTGGTTTTCTTTAAAACCGGGTCTGGGGAAAGCGGTCTGCATGTTGGTATTTACGATACCAATAATCAATTTATTCATGCTTCAACCAGCCGTGGCGTGATGCGCTCGTCTCTGGATAACGTTTACTGGCGTAAAAACTTTTGGCAGGCGCGACGTATTTAATCCCCCGCAACTCCGAGGCTGCCATCGAGTGCGCAGCCTCAACATCACCATTTGAAAGTTAACTTTTATTTCTGCTTTTGGTTAGACAATACCCCTGAACATTAAGAGCGTATCTTGCTAAAAATATGATTTATTCCGAGATATTAAAAAGTGCAAAGCTGGATATTCGCTTATAATCAGGATAAGCTAAAAAAAAGGATTCGATTTACCGGCTAAAAAGGGAAAAATGAAAGGGCCTCTACTTGCATCAGCAGTAACGTATTTCTCCATCCTTTGCTACAGGATGCCGGATAACACCCATGCAGCGGGGCTGGCACGATGATTGTTTCACTGGATAATCTTTACCATTCTGAGTTCTCTTTTCTTCCTGCGAGAAGCGAAAAAGGCGATCTTGAATTCGTCGATATCATCACCAGTTTCACCAGTGCGCATGGGGATGTGCGTATACCCACCGAGCTGGTCCTACCTCGGATGTCAGACGACGAACAATGTCGTTTATTTGTAGAAAAACTAGAATTAATCGAAACGTGCCAACATTTTTTTATTCAGCGAAAAGTATCCGCCTGGATTAATTTAACGCCAGCAGTTGCTAATACTTTATTATCAGATACTGAACTTGCTTCACAAGTTGAACGATTTTCATTTCTGGAGCTGACTATTAATGAAAGCTATCCGGAGTTAAACAAAGGTAAAGATAATCCAATATTGGCCGCACTTGCTGCGCGATTTCCATTAGTCCTGACAAACTATGGTTCTGGCGGTATATCAACCCGGGCAATTTTTGACGGCCTGTTCAAACGCGTCGTGCTGGATAAAAACTTTGTTCAACAAAGGATTGCACATATTTCGTTTGAACCGTTTATGCGGGCTATTCTGGCGCAACTATCGCCCAGCTGTGAGTCAATAATCATTAGCGGAATTGATACACAAGAGATGCTGGAGCGCGTCTTGCCTGTGGGATTTAGTGCCATGCAGGGAGGGTTGTGGCCTGCGGTGCCTCCTGCGCAGATAATTTCGCTCGCTAAGATATAACCCTTTTATTTGCTGGTGTTTAACAGCCTATTAACAGTCTACACTAGAGGCAGGAGGCCCTATGACCCTGTCTTTTACCACTCGCTGGCGTGATGAACTACCAGCAACCTATACCGCGCTTTCACCCACCCCTCTGAAAAACGCGCGCCTTATCTGGCATAACGATGCGCTGGCGGAGCAATTAGCAATTCCTGCGGCGCTATTTGATATTCCGACTGGTGCAGGCGTTTGGGGCGGCGAATCGTTGCTTCCCGGGATGTCGCCTTTAGCCCAGGTATATAGTGGGCATCAGTTCGGCATCTGGGCTGGTCAGCTTGGCGACGGACGAGGGATCCTGCTGGGCGAACAACAGCTCGCGGATGGTTCAACGTTTGACTGGCACCTGAAAGGCGCCGGACTCACACCGTATTCCCGCATGGGTGATGGGCGTGCCGTGCTGCGCTCGACCATTCGTGAAAGCCTGGCCAGTGAAGCGATGTACTACCTGGGAATACCGACCACGCGGGCATTGTCGATTGTCACCAGTGACACGCCGGTTTATCGCGAAACGGTCGAAGCAGGGGCGATGCTCATTCGCGTGGCGCAAAGCCATATGCGGTTTGGCCATTTTGAGCATTTTTACTATCGCCGAGAGCCGGAAAAAGTGCGCGAGTTGGCTGACTTTGCGATTCGCCATTACTGGCCGCAATGGCAGGAAGAAGCCGATAAGTATCAGCTGTGGTTTAACGATGTTGTCACGCGTACTGCGACGTTAATCGCTGACTGGCAGGCGGTAGGATTTGCACATGGTGTTATGAACACGGACAACATGTCGATTCTGGGTCTGACGATGGATTACGGTCCATTCGGTTTTCTTGATGATTACGTGCCTGATTATATCTGCAACCACTCTGACAACCAGGGGCGATACAGTTTCGATAACCAACCGGCTGCCGCGTTGTGGAACCTGCAACGTCTGGCGCAAACCCTGTCGCCGTTTATCCAGGTCGAGGCGCTAAATGATGCGCTGGACAGTTACCAGCTGGCGCTGTTAACTCGCTATGGTCAGCGGATGCGGCAAAAGCTCGGCTTCTTTAGCGAGCAGAAAGACGATAACGAACTGCTTAGCGAACTGTTTAGCCTGATGGCGCGAGAAAGAAGCGACTATACGCGAACGTTTCGCATGCTCAGCGAAACGGAGCAGCACAGTGCGCAATCTCCGTTGCGCGATGAGTTTATCGACCGCGCAGCATTTGACGACTGGTTCACGCGGTATCGCTCGCGCCTTCAGCAAGACAATATTGCCGATGCAGTCAGACAAACACAGATGAAGGCGGTAAATCCGGCGATGGTATTACGTAACTGGCTGGCGCAACGGGCGATTAGCCAGGCAGAGCAGGGGGATTACGCCGAACTGCACCGGTTGCACCAGGTGTTGCGTACCCCGTTTGCCGATCGCGATGATGACTATGCCAGCCGTCCACCTGACTGGGGCAAACGGCTGGAAGTGAGTTGTTCAAGCTAAGGGGCCAGAAATACCTGCGGGGAGGCGTTGGCCGGATGCTGGCCAACGTGTACCTGAGCACCGTACCAGCGCTTCAGGTCATCGGCCTGTAACACAGTTTCCGGTGTTCCCTGCGACACCAGCCTGCCGTTGTGCAGCAGCACTATTCTGTCTGCCCACAGTGCGGCGAGGTTCAGATCGTGAAGCACAATGCACACATGCAGCTCACCCGAAGCGGTTAGCGTTTTTAGCATGCGCAACAGATGCTGCTGGTGGTAAAGATCCAGCGCGGAGGTCGGTTCATCAAGGAATAACCAACCGCGAGGCGCACCGTCGCACCAGAGTTGCGCCAGCGCACGGGCTAACTGCACTCGCTGTTGCTCGCCGCCGGAAAGCGCGGCGTATTGCCGGCCTGCCAGAGGCGTACATCCGGTCATCTCCATTACCTGTGCAATAAGCCCAGGTTCCGGTCGTTGGGTCCAGGGCGCGCGACCCATCGCGATGACGGCCTCTACCGGCCAGTCAAATCCCAGTTGCGTTTGCTGACGCATTACCGCCCGGTGTCGCGACAGCATTTGGGTAGGCCACTCCTCCAGCGGTTTGCCCGCCAGCACGCAGCGCCCGGTAGCCGGTTTCAGAAAACCGGTCAGCAAGCGTAGCAGAGTGGATTTCCCCGCACCGTTTGGGCCGATCAGCGCCACCAGTTCACCTTTTGTAAGGGCGAGCGATACGTCGTCGATCACCGCTCTACCAGCTACGTGATAGTGAAGCCCTTCAGCGATGAAATGTTCAGCCATGCGGTCCTCGCTGACGAAAAATAAGCCATAAAAACCACGGTGCGCCGAGAAGACTGGTCAACAGACCGACCGGCATCTCCGCAGGCGCAACCGCCGTACGGGCCAGTGTGTCGGCAATCAGCAATAAAAACGCGCCCGCCAGCACGGAACCCGGAATAACGGCCCGATGGTCTGAGCCGAGCCACATACGTATTAAATGTGGGATGACCAACCCGATAAAGCCAATCACGCCGCTTACCGCCACGGCTGAGGCAACCAGTAGTGCGCTACAAAGCAGCAAAATACGCTGGATTGTACGCACATCAACGCCGAGATAATGCGCCTCTTCCTCACCCAGTTGCAGAAGATTCAGCGCCGGAGCAAGTCGCCAGATGATCAGCACTGTCGGGATTGTCAGTGAAGTGACAGCCAACAGTGTGGACCACTGCGCGGCCCCCAGACTTCCCATTCCCCATAGCGACAGCTGGCGCAGTTGCGCATCATTACTGACCCACGACAAAACGCCAACCGCCGCCCCACAGAGCGCGTTAATGGCAATGCCGACCAGCAGCAGGCGTGAGAGTGAACCGTCGCGCTGTTGGCTAAGGATAAAAATCACTACGGTTGCCGCCAGCGCGCCGAAAAAAGCGGCCAGCATTGGAGCATACAATATCAGCAGCGCGGGCAAGGATACAGGCAGCACCACCCACAGGGCCACAGCGCAGGCGGCGCCGCTGCTTATTCCCAGTAATCCAGGGTCTGCAAGTGGATTGCGAAACAGCCCCTGCATCACGCAGCCCGCGAGCGCCAGAGAGCCGCCAATCACCAGCGCCAGCAGGACGCGGGGCAGACGAATCGTGAGCCAGATTTGACGCAATGCCTCATCGCCATCACGCCAGAGCAGACTTACCGGCAGGCGCAACGCGCCAAAACCGGTAGCCAGAACCGTCATTACAACCAGCATCAATGCCAACATCCACAACGAACAGGTGATCCGCCGGGACATCAGGGCAATTGCTCCGCTTTAGCACGAAGCTGCAAAATAGCCTGTGGCGTGCGAACGCTGAAGCCCAACAGCGCCATATCGTCAACCTGCAATACCTGCTTATTCCTTCCGGCAGGTGTTTGCGCAAGTCCCGGTAGCGCCCACATGTTTGCCTCGCCACCCATCGCCTTAACACCTTCTTGTGAAATCACTACCAGATCGGGCTGGCTGGCAATGACGCCTTCTTGTGACAGCGGCTGATAGCGATTAACGCCCTGCATCGCGTTGCGTAGACCTGCGGCACGAATCGCCGCATCGGCTCCGGTTTGCTGGCCCGCCGCCATCGCGGTCATCCCGCCATGATTGAGAATAAACAGCACACGTTTATTAAGTTCAGATGACGGGAGCGTCGCCAGTTCCTGACGTAACGTTGCGCGCAGCGTTTCGCCGTCGGCATTCCTATGGGTAGCCTCGGCGATAACCCGAACTTTTTCATCAATCGCGTTAAGATCGTTGCTTGCTGGGATCGTGACAACCCTGACGTTGCTCTGCTCGAGCTGTTTTAACACCAGAGAAGGCTGCGCCTGCGCGCTGGCAAGGACCAGCGTAGGGCGTGTGGCAAGGATCCCTTCGGCGTTGAGCTGGCGCAAATAACCAACATCAGGTAACGCGGTTGCCGCAGCAGGCCATTGGCTGGTGCTGTCTCTCGCCACAAGGGAGGGTTGTGCTCCCAGTGCGTATACGATCTCGGTGACATCGCCACCGAGGGCAACAACTCGCTCCTCGGGCGCAGCCAGTGCGGCGAAGGGCAGCAGCGCGATCAGGGCCAGCAGTTTTTTCATGCGGCCAGTCCTTTCGGCGTTAGCGCGTCAATCTGTGTGCGCCATTGCGTCTGTTCCGGCTCGCCTTCCGTACGTTGACCATACAATTGTGCGATTTGCGTACCGTCGGCAGCAAACAGTTCCAGACTGGTGACGTGGCCATCGACGGTCGGTTTGCGCGTCACCCACGTTTCGGCCACGCTCTCTTCCAGCAGATGCAGGGTAAAGGTTGGGTTGAAGATGTTTAGCCAGCCTTTCATCGGTACCAGTTTTTCAATCACGCCGGTAAAAATCTGTACACAGCCGCGATTACCCACAAAAACCATAATTTCGTTGCCATCCTGACGCGCGGTGTCGAGTAACTGCGCCAGTGCACTATTAGAAACCTTACAGGCCAGATCGTCGCCTACCAGATTAAATGCCTGTTGGCGGGTGAGTTCATGGCGTTTCAGCAGACCGAAGAACTGGTGGACATCGGTCATCGCTCGCCACTCTTGATCAACAGTCTGCGCATCGACCGTGACGGCGGCAGGCGCGGAATTGTTGGCGGGTTGCAGTGCCAGCGGCGGGTTTTCTGCAAAGATGAAACGGGTCAGCAACGCTGCCCATTCCTCAACGAGGGTATTTTGCGTGGTATAGACCTTCAGCAGCGCATCACCCTGATGGTCGAAGAACTGAATGCTCTGACGCTCACCATGGGCGGTTGTTTCGCTGATATGAAAGGTGCTGGCCCACTGATTCAGGAACAGACGCAGATCGAGGGCGCGCGGATTGAGAACCAGCCCAGCATGACCGTTGAGGTGCTGATTGGTAAAAGCACCTACCTGCTCATGTACTGCGTATTCATTGCGGCAAATACATTTGGTTTCGCCAACTGCTTCCAGTGCGCTGAGAATTTCACGCACTTCGCCACGTAAGCGCCAGGCATCGTGACCGACGCGTGCAAAGGTCAGTTCGGCTTCGCTAATATTCATCAACCCCGCAATATCACGTGCGTATTTGCCAGGATTTTCTTTCTTCAGTTCCAGCCAGCGTGTGTAATGATTCATTGTCTCTTCCTTCCAGATTGCGGCCCCGGCGAACCGGGGAAAAGTGATTACCACTGATAACTCACGAAAATTTTGCCATTACGACCATCCTGCGGAATGCCTTGCGGCGACCAGTACTCTTTGTCGAAGGCGTTGCCCAGTACCAGCGTGGTGGTCATGCCTTTCAGCGCTTGTTGGCCCTGATAGCTGACGTAGAAATCGTTTACCGCATAGCCGGGCTGTTTAGCGTAGGTGCTGCTGATATGCGTTGAACGGTCAGCAAATGTCCCTATCCAGCCGACAGAGAAACCGCTGTGCGCAACTGGCACATTCAGTTTGCTGGTGACGGTGTCCGGGTTAATGCTTGAAATGTATTCGCCGGTGTCAGTATCTTTTCCGCGTGTGCGGTTATAGGCCATGTCGAGGCTGAACAGATCGGTGGAATATTTCGCCATCACATCCCAGCCCCAGATTTTGGCGTTGGGTACGTTATAGGACATGGTTGTCGCAGCGGCGAAATCGACGCTGGTGGAGATGTAATCTTTCGCTTTGGTGTCGAAATAGCTGGCTTTAAATTCGAGCGCGTCGCTCGCCATCAGAAGATCGTCAAAGCGCAGGCCAAATCCGTATTCCTGTGTTTCGTTGGTTTCCGGGCGCAGGTTAGGGTTCGGCACCCAGTAGTTGGTGTAAAAACGACCAATCGAGAAGTGTTTCGCATCGTTATACATCTCGCCCATAGTCGGGGCACGGAAAGCCTGAGCGTATGAACCGAACAGCATCAGCCAGTCAGTTGGCGCAACCGTTAATCCGGCGCGGGACGACCATTTATCGGCATCGACATCTTCATAACCGTCGCTGCTGCCGCGATAAGAGTCATAACGGGTACCGCCCAGCAGCGTAACCGGCAGGTCGCGCAGGGTGATTTCATCCTGGAGCCAGCCGGAGCTGAAATCGATCTTAGCCTCCGGGAAACCAGTTGTTGCTCCTCCCGGTTGTTGTTCCTGACGATAGTATTCACCGCCGTAGGTCAACAGGTGAGATGCAAAAGAGTCGGTAAACAGACGGCTGCGGTTGTCGATCTTCCCGCCTTTTGTGGTTTGCTTGCGAAATTCGCCAGTGTTATCTGCATTCTGAGCATTAATGCGCGCTTCGGACCAGTAGATACGGGCGTCAGCGTTCAGCCAGTCATTGTCCGCCGGAGCGAGCGAGTAGGTCAGTTGCGCATCACGCTGGATCGTTGAACGGTTGGTCATCGGATTGCTGGCATCCGCCGCGCTGGTCTGCGGGTTTTTAGGTTCCCGGGCGTCATTATTGTAGTAACGCAGCGAACCGGCCAGCGTCTGGGCGCTGTCAATTTTCCAGCTACCTTTCGCCAGCATATTGTTAATTGCTTCGTCATTCGGCGCAGTAGTACCGTCACTCTGGCGTAAATCACCGCGATCGCGGCTGGACCAGGCAAGCAGTCCGTCCAGCGTATCGGTACGGCCATACGTGCTGGCGCCCATGCCGAGACTGTGATCGCCGGTCGCCGCGGTACCGAACACGCGATAACCACTGTTTTTCCCGACGTCCAGTAGATCTTTGGCATCTGCAGTGTCATAGGCGATCACGCCGCCTAGCGCGCCGCTACCGTACAGTAGTGCGGAAGGGCCACGCACGACTTCGATGCGTTTGATAAGCGCCGGGTCGAGGAAGGTACTGTTCAGGTGTCCGGTGTCGGTTCCCTGACGAACGCCGTCAACCAGTACCAGAACTCCGCGTCGATCATAGCCGCGCAGATTCACGTCCTGGCCGTTGGTACGGCCCGTACCGTCAAGGGTCATACCTGGAACCTTACGTAACAGGTCGGCAGCGGAGCTGGCGGTTTGGTTTTCTGGGGCGGTGGCGTCAATGACGCTAACCATCATTGGCGCTTCAAAGGCGCTACGGGCATTGCCGGTGGCGGTAACGGTCATATCCTCGACCGCCGCCCAGGCGACGGCGGGCAGGTTACTGATAATCGCCAGCGCCAACAGCGATGGGCGCAGGGAAGCGGTGTGCAGGTAAGGCATAGCAACTCTCCATTAGGAAATCGAAAAGCGCTGGCTGCCTGGGTATGACCTGGGTGGCTGGCGAAATGTGTTGTTTATTTAGTCAGAATGAGTTTTCCGGCTTGTGTCTGGCGCAGCAGGTAGTGCTGACCATCATGTTCTATGATCACGCGTCCTTCGTTACCAAGCAGGGTTTTACTGTCAATTCGTCGCTCGTTTGGCGCGACGAAAGGCGGTGTTTTGTCTTTTGCGGGCGTTGCCGTTGTGTTATCCATACGTGACATAGTGTTTAAAAATAACAATCAATGTAACAATGATAATCATTATCATCAAACTGCAAATTTGCGGCAAGCGTTTTTGTGAAATAATTGTGACGAGAACGTTTTTTGCGCAATAAGCAAGGGAAAAACAAGGGATTAGCGCCGGGCAAGCTGATATTGCCCGGCGAACAGCATTAAAAACGGCTATCAACCGCAGAGGCGAGTTTTTCAACCAACAGTTCAGTATCTTCCCAGTTCAGGCACGGGTCGGTAATGGACTGACCATAAACCAGCGGCTGGCCGCTAACGATTTTTTGCGTACCTTCACGCAGGAAACTCTCCGCCATAATCCCGGCAATCGCCGTCGAACCATTGCGAATTTGCTGGCATACATCATCACAAACGTCCAACTGACGGCGATGCTGCTTCTGGCAATTACCGTGGCTAAAATCGACCACCAGATGCTCAGGCAGGGAAAATTCGTGCAGGGTATCGCAGGCGGCAGCAATATCTTCAGCATAATAATTCGGCTTTTTACCGCCACGCATGATGATATGCCCGTAAGGGTTACCGCTGGTCTGATAAATGGTCATCTGGCCGGTTTTATCCGGCGAGAGGAACATGTGACTGGCGCGGGAGGCGCGAATCGCATCGACGGCGATGCGCGTGTTGCCATCCGTTCCGTTCTTAAAGCCAACCGGGCAGGAGAGCGCGGAGGCCATTTCACGATGGATCTGACTTTCGGTGGTGCGCGCGCCAATAGCTCCCCAACTGATTAAATCAGCAATAAACTGGCCGGTCACCATGTCGAGGAATTCAGTCGCCGTGGGGACGCCCAGTTCGTTGACCTGCAACAGCAGTTTTCGCGCCAGTTCAATACCGTGGTTCACACGATAACTGCCATTCAAATCCGGGTCGGAAATCAGGCCTTTCCAGCCTACGACGGTGCGTGGTTTTTCAAAATAGGTACGCATCACGATTTCCAGACGCGCCTGGTGCTTAGTGCGCAGCGCCTGTAACCGTGTCGCGTATTCCATCGCGGCATCAAGATCGTGAATCGAGCAGGGACCTACGATCACCAGTAAACGGGGGTCTTCACCATTTAAAATTTTTTCTATCCGACGTCGGGAGTCCGTAACATGACGGGCGACGGAGGACGAAACAGGATGCCGTTGCGCAAGCTCTGCTGGAGTGACCAGGTTGTCAATACGCGCAGTACGGAGTTCATCGGTTCTGTTCATTACTTGTCTCAGAAATTTGTTGCTTCAACGGCAGGACTACCGGGAAGTGATGTACATCACAATATCACACTCATCCTGCCTGGTGGCGAGCATAATAACAAAAAATCGAACCAATGCACTAGCATTCTAGTACATGCGGCGATTCAGTCCCATGATATCGAGGATCTTGGTAGCAATCTCTTCTACCGAATAATTGGTACTGTTCAGCCAGGGGATCTGGTTTTTCCGGTACAGCGCTTCTACCTCAGCAACTTCCATACGGCACTGACGCAGCGAGGCGTAACGGCTGTTCTCACGGCGTTCTTCGCGGATGGCCGCCAGACGCTCAGGGTCGATAGTCAGACCGAACAGCTTATGCTGCAACGGCTTCAGGGAGGTGGGCAGCACCAGATTATCCATATCATCGGCAATAAAGGGGTAGTTGGCAGCGCGGATACCAAACTGCATGGCCAGATACAAACTGGTCGGGGTTTTGCCGCAACGGGAAACGCCGAGCAGGATCACCTGCGCCTGATCGAGGTTGCGCAACGAAATACCGTCGTCGTGGGCGAGGGTGTAGTCAATGGCAGCGATGCGCGCGTCGTACTTGTTGAGGTTACCGGGATTCAGACCGTGCGTGCGGTGGGCGATAGGCGTAGGGTCGAGTTTCATCTCGTGCTGCAGTGGGGCAACCAACGCCTGCACGATATCCTGACAAAACCCTTCGCTTTGCAGAATGATCGAGCGAATTTCCGGCAGGACGATGGAGTAAAACACTAAAGGGCGCACGCCAGTTTGTTGGTAGATAGCGTCAATCTGGTCTTTAACCGCGCGCGCACGACTCTCATTTTCCACAAACGGCAGCGTAATACTGCTGATCGTGACCGGAAATTGCGACATCACCGCGTGACCCAATACCTCGGCGGTGATGGCCGTACCATCAGAAATATAAAATACGTGACGATCAACAGCATTATCCATTTTGCTCATCCTGGGGCAGATATAATTCTCTGAAAGCATAAATTAAAATTCGCCAGAAGCGAATATTGCGGCATCTATTTTATAAAATGAAACGGTATTTTTATATTTAATGAAAAGTACATTTCATTTTTCGGAACAAATGTTTATACCGGTCATTTTTGTGGTGATCCCGTGTGGCTCGCGGGTTTGCGCAAATGCGGAAACAATCTGAAAAAATAAAAAATAAAGTTGCTTGAACGATTCACCGTTTTTTTCGCCGGAGTAAATATGCCAAGATAATTACGCAAAATTGAGTTTCCTAACCTCGTTCATATATAAGGATTGTTCGATGTCCAACAATGGCTCGTCACCGCTGGTGCTTTGGTATAACCAACTCGGCATGAATGATGTAGACAGAGTTGGAGGCAAAAATGCCTCCCTGGGTGAAATGATTACTAACCTTTCAGGTATGGGTGTTTCCGTACCGAATGGTTTTGCAACGACCGCCGATGCGTTTAACCAGTTTCTGGACCAGAGCGGTGTAAACCAGCGCATTTATGAGCTGCTGGATAAAACGGATATCGACGATGTCACTGAGCTTGCGAAAGCCGGGGCACAGATCCGCCAGTGGATTATCGACACTCCTTTCCAGCCCGAACTGGAAAATGCCGTCCGCGATGCCTACGCGCAGCTGTCAGCGGACGATGCCAATGCCTCTTTTGCCGTGCGTTCTTCCGCTACCGCAGAAGATATGCCAGATGCGTCATTTGCCGGTCAGCAGGAAACCTTCCTCAACGTCCAGGGATTTGATGCCGTACTGGTTGCCATCAAACACGTATTTGCCTCGCTGTTTAACGACCGCGCGATCTCTTATCGTGTTCACCAGGGCTATGACCACCGTGGCGTCGCGCTCTCTGCTGGCGTTCAGCGGATGGTGCGTTCTGACCTCGCGTCCTCAGGCGTAATGTTCTCCATCGATACCGAATCCGGTTTCGACCAGGTTGTCTTTATCACGTCCGCCTGGGGCTTGGGCGAAATGGTCGTGCAGGGCGCCGTTAACCCGGATGAATTCTACGTGCACAAACCTACCCTGGCGGCTAACCGTCCGGCGATCGTCCGTCGCACAATGGGATCGAAAAAAATCCGCATGATTTACGCGCCGACCCAGGAACACGGTAAGCAGGTGACCATTGAAGATGTCCCGCAGGAACAACGCGACATTTTCTCCCTGACTAACGAAGAAGTGCAGGAACTGGCCAAGCAGGCGGTGCAGATCGAGAAGCACTACGGTCGTCCAATGGACATCGAATGGGCGAAAGACGGCCATACCGGCAAGCTGTTCATTGTTCAGGCGCGTCCAGAAACCGTGCGCTCTCGCGGTCAGGTGATGGAGCGTTATACGCTGCATGCTCAGGGTAAAATTATTGCTGAAGGTCGCGCCATCGGCCACCGCATTGGCGCGGGTCCGGTCAAAGTCATTCATGACATCAGCGAAATGAACCGCATCGAACCAGGCGACGTACTGGTTACCGACATGACCGACCCGGACTGGGAACCGATCATGAAGAAAGCGGCAGCAATTGTCACTAACCGTGGCGGTCGTACCTGTCACGCGGCAATCATTGCCCGTGAACTGGGGATCCCGGCCGTGGTGGGCTGTGGCGATGCGACCGAGCGCATGAAAGATGGTGAGAAGGTAACTGTCTCCTGTGCCGAAGGTGACACCGGTTATGTTTACGCTGACATGCTCGACTTTAGCGTGAAGAGTTCCAGCGTGGAGACCATGCCGGATCTGCCGTTGAAGGTGATGATGAACGTCGGTAACCCGGACCGGGCTTTCGACTTCGCCTGTCTGCCAAACGAAGGCGTCGGTCTGGCGCGTCTGGAATTTATCATCAACCGCATGATTGGCGTACACCCGCGTGCGCTGCTGGAGTTCGATGACCAGACGCCTGAGCTGCAAAATGAAATCCGCGCCATGATGAAAGGTTTCGATTCTCCGCGTGAATTCTATGTCGGTCGTCTGACGGAAGGGATCGCGACGCTGGGTGCGGCGTTTTATCCAAAACGCGTCATCGTGCGTATGTCGGACTTTAAGTCCAACGAATATGCCAACCTGGTCGGCGGTGAGCGTTATGAACCGCATGAAGAGAACCCGATGCTGGGCTTCCGTGGGGCGGGCCGTTATGTTGCCGACAGCTTCCGCGACTGCTTCGCGCTGGAATGCGACGCAGTAAAACGTGTCCGTAACGACATGGGCCTGACTAACGTTGAAGTGATGGTACCGTTTGTACGTACCGTTGCCCAGGCGAAAGCGGTGGTGGAAGAGCTGGCACGCCAGGGGCTGAAACGCGGCGAGAACGGACTGAAGATCATCATGATGTGTGAGATCCCGTCTAACGCCTTGCTGGCCGAGCAGTTCCTCGAGTACTTCGACGGCTTCTCCATCGGCTCAAACGACATGACGCAGCTGGCGCTGGGTCTGGATCGTGACTCTGGTGTGGTTTCTGAACTGTTTGATGAGCGTAACGACGCGGTGAAAGCGCTGCTGTCGATGGCGATTCGTGCTGCCAAGAAACAGGGTAAATACGTGGGTATTTGCGGCCAGGGACCTTCTGACCACGAAGACTTCGCGGCCTGGCTGATGGAAGAGGGGATCGACAGCCTGTCGCTGAACCCGGACACTGTCGTACAAACCTGGCTGAGTCTGGCTGAACTGAACAAGTAATATCATGCCTTATCCGGCCTATTCAACGTAGGCCGGATAAGATGCGTGAGCATCGCCATCCGGCGCTTTATCCTGTAATACTCTCCACGCTCAAACGCTGAATAATATCCTGACGAAGCTGGTATTTTTGTACTTTACCGGACGCCGTGCGCGGTAATTTCTCCACGATCACAATGTGCTCAGGGTATTTGTACTTTGCCACCCGCTTGCGGCTAAAAAAGGCCACCACTGATTCCAGCGACAACGAATGATGCGGGGGTTTTAGGACCACGTAAGCACACGACCTTTCACCTAAGCGTTCGTCCGGCATCGCGACAACACAGGCATCGTGAATGCGAGGATGCTGCAATAAAATATCCTCAACTTCGCGGCTGCTGATGTTTTCTCCACCGCGGACAATGATATCTTTTTTCCGTCCGGTGATTTTGATGTACCCCGCATCGTCCATTCGGCATAAGTCGCCGCTGTAATACCAGCCGTCTTGATCCAGCGCGCGGGCGGTAAGTTCGGGTTCATCGAGGTAGCCCATAAACACATTGGGACCACGCGAAGCTTCTTCACCTTCTACCCCCGCGGGCAACGTATTGCGTGCTTCGTCGACCACTTTAATTTCGACGCCTGCAGCAGCATATCCGTCGGTATTCATCATGCGAGAAAGCGAATCATCGAGATTGACCAGCGCATGCGGTGAACTCTCTGTCGAGCCATAAATGCTTAATAATTTTATGCCGAGCTGCTGGCAGTCACGGGCAATCTTCTGTGGAATGGTTGTGCCCCCACATAAGAAAAAGCGTAGCGATGAGAGATCGCGTGGTCGTTTTTCCATGCTACACAACATGTCGTAGACGAAGGGCGTTGCGCCGAGCACACAGGTACAGCGTTGTTGCTCCAGCAGTTCAAGACAGGCGGTTGGGGTGAAAATATCTAACAATACGCTGCGTGCGCCGATTAAAAACGGTGCAGTAACGCCATGCAGAAAACCGGTAGCGTGTC
This sequence comes from Citrobacter sp. Cpo069, assembly GCF_030332785.1. Taxonomy (NCBI): domain Bacteria; kingdom Pseudomonadati; phylum Pseudomonadota; class Gammaproteobacteria; order Enterobacterales; family Enterobacteriaceae; genus Citrobacter; species Citrobacter sp. Cpo069. The sequence continues at coordinate 268,663 of NZ_JAOWHD010000059.1, read as the reverse complement.
CCAGTGGTGCGGGCATCAAAAACACATCCTGCCAGGTGAGATTGAGGCGGGCACAGTAGGCGCGCTCGCTGGCAAGGATGTTGTTGTGGGTCAGCATTACGCCTTTTGGCATTCCCTCGGTACCGGAGGTAAACAACACTGCCGCCAGTTCATCGGCGTGAACATTAATCGTCTGGGTTAAAGGCGGAGCTAAAAGCAGTTGACTGAGCGCCAGCGAGGTCGTTGCCGGAGCCAGTTTATCCACGGCAACGATCTGTTGCAGATGCGGCAACTGGTTTTGTAAGGGGAGGATCAGATCGACCGGTCGGGTCTGTTTAAACAGCGTCGGTGCGAAAAAAATCTTCGCTTTACACTTATTTAGCACCCATACCAGCTCTGCTTCACGCCACGCTGGCAGCAGAGGTACGGAAACGGCCCCGGTTTTCAGGCAGGCCAGGTAGATAATCGTAAACTCGCACCAGCCCGGTAACTGGAAGGCAATGCGATCGCCGGGTTGAATACCGCAGGCTAAAAACCAGGTTGCCAGACTGCTGGCCGCGCTGTCGAGTGCAGCATAGGTGTATGAAGCGCCATGGTTATCAACCACGGCGATTTTATCTGGCATGGCTCTGGCAGTTTGGTTCCAGTAATCGCCAAGCGAAGCATCTCCCCATAAACCCTGTTGCCGCCAGACTTCGCGGCGTTCGGCGTTAAACGTTAGTGTGATACTCATGAAGTTATTCCCAGGATGATTTCGGCATACATCTGACCGGATGGCCGGCGTGGCCGATCCGGTGTACTACAGGCAAAATCCATTAGCCGTAGCGAAAATCAACGCCAAATGTTCCGACCGGATATTCCCATTGGTCGAGGATTGTGTCGCCGCACAGTACTCGACACGTTCCGCACTCCAGGCAACCAGCAGAATCAAAATGAATGTTTCCACTCTCATCCTGCTTATACAGCCCGGCGGGGCAGGCTTTCAGCAGCTTGCGAAATTCATTAAGGTCTGGATGTTCGGCCAGGATAATGTGCGGGTGGCCTTCATTGACATTGAATTTATTGACGCCCAGTTTGACGTCAACGTTAACGGTATTGTCCTGATTCATAGTGCTGTTGCCCCCTTGATACCGTCTTTCAGTAAGTTCAACAGCCCGATTTGTTTTGCGTGGGACATAATCATCTTGCGAACCGGTTGATTTGGACGTCCGTCAACGGTGAACATATCGCTCATGATGTCGGCCACCATACGCGGATACTGAGTGAACAACCGTGGGTTTTCCATTAACGCCGGGATCTTGCGAAAATGCTGTAAATCACGCATCACACAGCCCTGTTCGAGCGCGCGCTTGTAGTCCATCAGGCTGCTGGCAGAGAAATCCTGGCGTTCTTTTGCTGCAATAGCTGTTTGGGCAGCGGCTTCTGCGGAAGCGATGGCCAAATCCATACCTCGCACCGTGAAACCCAGGTTCAAACAGAAACCGGCGGCATCGCCCACGATCATCACACCGTCATCGACCAGCTTTGGAACCATTGCCAGACCGCCTTCCGGCACCATATGCGCGGAATATTCCAGTAGTTCTCCACCGGCAATCAATGGCCGAATAGTTGGATGTTGCTTAAAGTCTTCCAGCATTTGTGGAATGCTTTTTGTGGCATGGGCAATATCCCCCAGACCACACACCAGACCCAGAGAGATGGAGTCCTGGTTGGTATACAAAAATCCGCCTCCCATCAACCCATCAGACGGTGAGCCTGCAAACAGCCAGGCCGCGCCTTCATTACCTGAAAGATTGAAGCGATCTGCAATGACCGCTGGAGGTAAGCCGATCAGCTCTTTTACGCCAACGGCATAGTGATGTGCAGAAGAGGGCGGAACCATCCCCAGAGAACGCCCCAGCATAGAGTTGACGCCATCGGCAAGGATGACAATATTGGCTTCCAGGATATCGTCACCGGCCTGAACTCCGGTAACCTTATTACCTTCGCGGATCAGGGCATCGACGCGCACGCCGGGGATGAACTGCACGCCAGCTTGTTCCGCCTTATCCATTAGCCATGGGTCAAGTCTGTTGCGCAAAACGGTATACGAATCCTGCGTTGGTGCGTCAGCTTTTTCACGATGGAAATCGAGAGTGACGGCGCTTTCTTCGGTCAGAAAGGAGATTTTTTCGCGGGTGACTTTACGCTCGAGCGGCGCTTCCTGCGCGAACCCCGGCATGATGCGCTCAAGACTATGTGCATAGAGTCTTCCGCCGGTCATATTTTTACTACCAGCACTGTTACCGCGCTCGATGACCAGTACGTCCAGTCCGGCCTGAGCCATCACGTAGCCTGCAACCGTACCCGCCACGCCAGCACCGACCACAATGGCATCAAATTTTTCATCTGACATGCTTTATGCTCCCTTCCCGCTGTGAGGGCAGCGGGATATGTGCGTTAAATGTGGGGGTTAGCGGCTGAGATGCTCGATAAGAGCCGGAACGACTTTGTAGATGTCGCCGACCAGTCCGTAATCGGCGTAATTGAAAATAGGGGCTTTCTTATCTTTGTTGATGGCGACAATGACTTTCGCGCCGTTACCGCCGACCATATGCTGAATTTGTCCTGAAATGCCGAGGGTGAGGTAAAGGTCCGATTTCAGTAACACGCCAGAAACGCCGATGTAGCGTTCGCGTTCCATCCAGTTTTCGCCTTCGGCAATCGGTCGTGAACAACCCACTTCTGCACCCAGTACAGACGCCAACTGGTGCACCATCTCCAGATCGTTTTGCGCAACCAGGCCGCGGCCCACACCCACCACACGTTTGGCTTTGCTGAGATCCACGCTGCTCACGGATTTGGCGCGACGTTCCTGGCACATAATTTCATGGTGCGGTGCGATGTAAGGTGCAGAGACAACAGGGCAGGTATGTGAAGCATTAGCCTCTACCGGTTCAAGTACGCCTGGGGCAAGGGTGATAATTGCCTGAGTTGTTTTGATTTTTTCTTTGCCGAATGCCAGGCCACCGTACATACGGTGTTCTGCGAACAGTGAGCCATCATCAAGCGTTACCGACGTGGCGTCATTTACCATCGCTGCATTGAGCTGAATACTTAACCGCGCACCAAGGGATTTAGCGCGTTTAGTCGCTGGCATTAGCAATAGCCCGGTGTGTTCTTGTATCAGGGCGGCGATGGTCTCGGCAAAATTTTCAACACGCTGTAAACCAGACGTTGTTTCAAGCACGACAATCTCATCGGCACCCAGAGGTTTAACCTGATTGGCCTGTTCGTTGCCTTGTACAATAAGGTGTACCTGTTCACCCCACAGGCGTGCGCCGGCCATTAATTCTGCATAGCGTTCTACGTTATCGCTGAACACCCATACGTTAGCTAATTTACTCATGATAATTTCTCTCCGTTGGGCTTAGTTCAGGGCTTTTTTCAGATGCTCAGCCAGCTCGGCGATGGCTTCTGCTGAGTCATTTTCCAGAATGATGTGCTTACGTTCTGTTTGTGGCGGAACGGTGAGGCTCACCAGTTCTGCTAACGGTGAGGCAGGTGTCCAGCCAATATCGCTGGCTTGCCACGGTGTGACTGGTTTTTTACCTGCGCCCAGAATGGCTTTCATCGAGGGAATACGCGGCGTGTTGATATCCGAGGTTACGCACAGCACGGCGGGGAGCGACAGTTCAATCACTTCAACTTCGTCTTCCAGCGTACGTTCAACCACAATGCGATCGCCGTTACGTTGGATGTTGCTGACGGCGTTAATCACCGGAAGTTGTAAGAGTTCGCCAACCAGTAAGCCAACCTGCTGGGCGTAGATGTCTCCAGACCCTTCGCCGAACAGCATCAGGTCGAATTCAATGTTTTTGGCCGCGCAGGCCAGCGCCTGAGCCGTGTCTCGCGGTAATGAATGCTCCAGTTGGGGATCCTGCACCATAAACAAACTGTCCGGCCCGCGGGACAGTACGTCTTTACGCACTTTGGAGTTTTGCAGTAGCGAGCCGCCAACCGTTAAGGCGACAATTTCATCACCTTCCGCACTAAGTTGCGTCGCGGCCTCTATTGCATTCAAATCAAACTGACTGATTTTGGCATCGGCCCGGTCAAAGTTAAGCGAACGTTCTGGGGTAACAACAATGTCCTGTTCTTCAGGCACCAACTTAAAGCAGGTTATTAGTTTCATGGCATCTCCAGTGATTCTCGTGTTGATGATGACGGGGAGTGCCATCATCAACAGTAGGGAAAATTGACTGAAAATAGTGTGCGGCAGAGGGGGACTGTTTTCGACGGGGCAATCTGTTTTCATTCCCAACAATCTTGCAAAAAAAAGGACTTTAGGAATGCTGAGTTTATGAACGTAAAGACGACGTCGGGTGTTAAAGTGATAAAAATAGAAATAAAATCGAGGCGCTTTTTTGAGAAATGGATCATATTTTTATCCGTTTCTGCATGCACTTTGTTTCTGGTGTGTAAATTATTATTGCTGACTTAATAACATTTACACTTTCCTGTTATTTTAAAATAAAAACAATTTGCGTGAGCAGCGTGCTGAAGTTGGAGGTGTCATCTTGCAGACGACGCAAATAATTTTGTTTCGCCTGGACAGAATAACGTTGTATAACGTCTTCATCGTTTTTACTTTTCGATATTAATTATCCGCAAAATTACTGCCTTTCGGTGGAGGTTGTCATGTATCAACGCTGTTTTGATAATGCCATGGAGACCCTTTTTGAACAGGGAAAAACCCCGAGATTTTCGCGATTCGTCATCAGTGATGATCCTAACTGGGAGTCGGGTCATCATGTTCATGACAATGAAACAGAGCTTATCTATGTAAAAAAAGGTGTCGCAAGGCTAATTATCGACTCTTCGCTGTATGTCGCACATGCGGGTGACATCGTAGTGATAGAACAAGGGCGGTTACATGCGGTTGCTTCCGATAGCAGCGCACCTGCAACCACTTACACCTGTGCGCTCTACGGCTTTCGTTTTAACGACTGGCAGGAGAACCAACTCTTGCAGATGCACTCGTGTCCGGTTATTAACGTCAGCCAGGGCAAAGAGGTTATTAAAAGTATCTTTAATGAACTGAGTGTTATGATCCCGCAGAGCAAGAATAACCTGACGTCTTCCGCTTATGACGCCTTCGCTTATGCATTAACCGTTTTATATTACGAAAACTTTAAAAATGCTTATCGTTCTGAGCAGGGATATATTAAAAAAGATATCTTAATTAAAGATGTGTTGGTTTATTTAAATAACAATTTCCGAGAGAAAATTACGTTGGAACAGTTGTCTAAGAAATTTCGTGCCAGCGTGAGCTATATCTGTCACGAGTTTACTAAGGAGTATCGTATTTCGCCGATTAATTATGTGATTCAGCGGCGAATGACAGAGGCAAAATTTGCCCTGACGAATACGGAGTCCTCGTTGGCAGAAATTTCCTGGCGGGTAGGGTATGAAAATGTCGATCACTTTGCCAAACTCTTTCAGCGGCATGTGGGTTGTACCCCCAGCGATTATCGTAAGCAGTTTAAAAATAACCTTGTAGAACAGGAATGTTTGATGCCAGAAATATGATTCACCTGGCTCGTGCCGGATAACGCATTTGCGCTATCCGGCAAGCATTACTGCTTACTTATTCTGATAATCTTTCAGGATTTGGCGACCCGCGACGTAAATCATGATTTCATCTGTACCACCGCCAATGCGTTCACAGCGGACATCACGCCAGAAGCGGGAAACGCGTGCTTCGTCGGTGTAACCCAGCCCACCCATAATCTGAATGGCGTCATCAATCACTTCCATTGCAGTACGTGCACAATACAGTTTTGCCAGCGCTGCACTGGTGCGCAGAGACTGTTCCTGATCGGCCTGCCAGGCGACTTTTAACACCATATTGCGCATGTTATCGATTTTAATCGCCATCAGCGCCAGTTTTTCCTGGATCATCTGATTGTGACCAATTGGCTTACCGAATGCGATGCGCTGGTTGGCGTAACGGGCGGCATCTTCGAAGGCGCATTCAGCAAAACCGGTACTGCGCGCAGCGTTGATCAAACGTTCCATCTCGAAGTTGTACATGACGTTGAGGAAACCCATGCCTTCCTCTCCGACCATATCACTTTCATCCACTTCAACGTCATCAAGATAGACTTCGCAGGTGCTGAGCATATGCCAGCCGATTTTGTGCAGCGGATTAACCTTAATGCCGGGTTTCTTCGAATCGACCCACCACAGCGTAAAAGCTTTTTTCGGATCTTTTGGCTCCGGATCGCGGGCCAGTACCAGCATATAGGGATACTCTTTCGCGCCGGTAATAAAGGTTTTCTGCCCGTTGAGATAGACCTTACCGTTTTTGCGAGTGTAGCTGGTGGTCGCGCTGTTGTTGTCGGAGCCAGCTCCCGGTTCGGTTAATGCTAGCGCATACGCTGGATCGCCCGTTTCCATGGTGCTTTCTGCGGTCTTACGCAGCTGTTCAGCGGACCCAAAACGACGCATACTGTGAATGCACTGACCGTTAGTGATCAAAAAAGCGGGTGCGCCGCATTTTGAAACTTCCATCAGCGCCAGCATCTGTGTGACGTAATCCGCCGGGATGCCACCAAACTCTTCCGGAACGCCCAGCATCGAAATACCGTTGTCCGCCAGGGCACGCATAAACTCTTTCGGGTAGGTCGCCGTCTGATCGCAGGTACGGAAATATTCTTCCGGGAAATTGCTGGTAATCAGTTCTCGAATACTGGCAAGTAGCAGTTCTTGTTCTTCAGTTAAAGAAAAGTCCATCAGGGTACTCCTTTTAATTGGCGACGTCGGGTAATACAAAACCCATCGAGGCATCGATAAATAATCTTTCGTCCATCAGCTTCAGATTTGGCGAAATAATTGGCGTGAAATCCATCTTGTCCAGGATGTCTTCCTGTAAAGAGACTCCCGGTGCAATTTCGATTAAATGAAGACCATCTGCTTTTAACGTAAATACAGCGCGTTCAGTGATGTAACGCACATCAAGTCCACGTTCGAGAGCAATTTTTCCGCTGAAAGTCACTTCAGGTAATTCGTTGACGAATTTTTTCACCCGACCTTCCTGCACAATATTTAACTTGCCATCGGCAACTTCCGTTTTCAGACTTCCGGCAGTTAACGTGCCGCAGAAAATAATTTTTTTGGAAGTGGCGCTAATATCTATAAAACCGCCGGTACCCATGATCTTGCCATTGAATTTGTGTACGCCGACGTTGCCGTGGCGATCGACTTCGGCAAAACTTAAATAGCACACGTCCAGTCCACCACCGTGATAGAAGTCAAACTGGGAGGTCATATCCAGAATGGCGCGGGTGTTGACGTTGGCGCCGAAAGCAATACCTTGAGAGGTGATGCCGCCAATCGGACCCGTTTCGACTGTCAGAATAAAATCGTCAGCACAGCCTTCTTCGCGCGCGACGAGACCAATGCCATCGGCAATGCCTACGCCAACGTTGCCGACCGCACCTTTGCGCATTTCAAACAGGGCGCGTCTGGCCACCAGTTTACGCTGATTGAGCGGCAGGGCAGTCTGTTGGCTGTCATCGAGAACAAAATCGCCAGAGATAAAGCGGTTAACCGGCGCGCCACCATACAGTTGCGTTTGGTCGGGGTCGATGACCACAATATCGACCAGATAGCCGGGAATACGCACCGATTTCGGATGCAACGTGGCTTTCTTCACCATCTTTTGCACCTGCATCATAACGATGCCACCGTTATTGTGTACGGCCTGGGCAATCACCAGCGCATCAAGATACATCACTTCATCTTCAAAGGTGGCGTAGCCTTCACTGTCGCAAGTGGTGGCGCGAATAAAGGCGATGTTTGGCGCAATGGCTTTGTAATACAGGTACTCTTTGTTATCAATTTCCACCAATTTGATCAGATCTTCGGTGGTCACTTCATTCAGCTTACCGCCCTGTTGGCGAGGGTCAACAAATGTACCGATGCCGATATCACTAAGGATCCCCGGCTGGTGAGCCGCCGATGCACGCAGGGTTTGGGTTAATACGCCCTGAGGATAGTTATAGGCGGCAATTTTATTTTGTTCAGCCAGATCGGAGATTCGCGGTGATTGTCCCCAGTGTCCGCATAATGCCCATTTGACTAAACCTTCCTGTGCCAGTGGGCTAATTCCCCGGTCGGCACGGTCACCCAAACCTGTAGGACTAATCAACGCTAAATTTCGCGGTGACTGAGAGTTTTTATATTTTTCAGCCAGTGCATTAATTAATGTTGTTGCTTCGAGAATACCCCCTCCAGCACCTAATACACAAAGCGTTGCTTCATCAGGAATATAATTGACTGCATCTGCAGCGGATAATACGGGTACCCGACCATCTATACGATTTGGCCTTGAAAATTTCATGTGAACTCCAGATTATATGCGTGCGACTACCTGTCGCTATATTCGACAATAATATTGTGAGTTATTTAATAACGCTTAATTACCGGCCAGATATCCGTGGTTAGACGAATATCTGGGGTAGGGCATTAGTGATATTTATATGGATATATCTATAATTAAGCCTGATGCAATATTGTCAATACAGTACGCAGGTCGGTGACCGAAATTTGTCCTGGTGCGGAGGCTTTTTTTACTGCCCCAAAGGTTGCCGCTGAACCGAAAACCTCACCAGACAAACGTGAAATCACCCCTGTTTTAGCCATCGACATGGTGATTATCGGGCGATCGGCATAGCGTTCTTGCATTTCCAGCGTGGCACTAAGCAGCGTCAGAACATCCGTTTTATTTTGCGGCATCAAGGCAATCTTGGGGATATCTGCGCCCAGCTCCTGCATTTTACGCAGGCGCTGGACAATCTCTTCAGCGGCTGGTGTCTTATGAAAATCGTGATTAGACATAATCACAAAGACATTTTTCGCGTGCGCATGCTCGACGGTCGCTTTGACCAGTTCGTCTCCGGTAAACAGTTCCAGATCGATCATATCCACCAGACCGCTGTCTACCGCCGCGCGGTTAAGTGCAATATAGTGCTCGACAGACAGAGCCTGTTCACCGCCTTCTTTGGCGCTACGGAAGGTGAAAAGCAGTGGTTTGTCAGCCATCACATCGCGGATGGTGCGCGCAGCTTCCAACACCTCCTCAATGGAAGATACATCGGTGAAATGGTCTACGCGCCATTCCAGAATGTCAAAATCCGCTTCGCGATAGGCCAGCGCTTCGCTTTTTACCGTTGCGATGTCTTTACCCATCAGCGAGACAATGATCTTCGGCGCACCCTCGCCAATAACGAGGTTTTTTACGGTTACGGTTTTCATTGATTACCCTTTAACTATTGTACAAATGCTTGCCCGTCAGGCGGCAAAACCCATAACCTGTTTCACATACTCCAGTGGGAAATCTTTCCCGGTCCAGAGCTTGAACTGTTCAGCCCCTTGCCACAACAACATGCCGTAACCATCAATTGTTTTGCAACCAGCACTTTGTGCCTGCTGCAATAATTTGGTCATATGCGGGTTGTAGACGCATTCGGTTACCAGCAGTTCCGGACGCAGCAGGGACGCGTCGGTCACGAGAGATTCATTTTCCAGCGGCTTCATGCCGACTTTAGTGCCGTTGGTCAAAATATCTGCGCTGGCAAGTGCGTCAGCAAAAGCCTGGCGATCGGCGAGATCGATAACGGTGACCACGCAGTCGGTGTTTTCATTGACGCGTTTGGCAAACTCCTGCGCTTTGGCAAAAAACTCATCCTGGCGGTTAAAGAGTTTAATTTCTTTGATGCCTTCAATCGCTGCCTGTGCACCAATAGCCGTCGACGCACCGCCTGCGCCCAACAGTACCATGGTTTTACCTTTGATATCGAAACCACTTTCCTTAATTGCACGAATATGGCCCGTGCCATCGGTATTGTAACCGCGCAGGTAACCATCATCATTGACGATAGTGTTAATTGCGCCGACCAGCTTGGCTGCGGGTGTTAATTCATCAACATACTCACATGCCAGCTGCTTGTTGGGCATTGAGACCCCGGTACCCCGCATCTTTAAGGCCTTCAGCCCGGCAATTGCATTAGCAAACGTTGAGTTATCAACTTCAAATGCCATGTAAGTGAATGGCAATCCCGCTTTTTCTAATGCCTTATTTTGCATTTCAGGCGACAGACTGTGTCTGATAGGGTAAGCCATCAAACCAATCAGTTCATATTTAGCAGTTACGTCCATTTGATACTCCTTCTAAACAATTTATTGAAAATAACGCTCGCCCAACCGCACATCATTTTTGGGAATATCAAATACGCGGTAGTAACGAATAAAGACGATGATGGCGGTGACAAAAGCCAACAGAGCAAATGCAAGGTCCAGCAAAATAATGTATTGCAGACCAATGTTAGAGAGGTATCCGGTGATTAATGGGATAATAAAGTTGGCTACGCCACCCATCATCATATAAATACTGGTGACTTTGGCCTTGCTCTTGGGAAAGAACTCTGACATCACCGATACACCGAGCTGTAAAATACCGCCAGCGGCAGAGAATCCAATGAGAAATGAACCGGCGTTACATACCAGCGGAGATGGGTATAAATAGATCACGGCTGCGGTGATGGTTGCCAGTCCGGCGTTAAATACGTTTGCCCAAATAGGTCGTACCCATTTTTTCAACAATGCGGCAAAGATAAATACGCAGACCAACGACCCCATACTGTAGTAAGAGATTGTTTTCAGTGCGTCGGATTCTGCCATACCGGCAAAGGCCATCGCATATTTCGGCATCCAGACCACGATAACGTAAAAAGTCGAAAAGGCAGCAACACCAAACATGACGGATGCCACACCTTCCAGCCAGACCAACGGTTTACTGTTCATCTGTGGCAGATCTTTTGCGATGCCGGCATCCACCATCTGGCTGGGGAAACGACTTTTTAGCAGCATCAGGGTAATGACTACAAACAACGCACCTGGGATAATGACCGCATAACCGTACCAGATATGGTTGAGCAGCATGGTGCTGACGACGATGGGGTAGATCATCTGCCCAAACGAGACCATAGCTTTCACCAGGATAACGGCTGAGCCAGAGGCTTTAGGGAAGCATTCCATTAACGCCGGGTACCCACCGGTATCCAGTGCCGAGTTTGCCACGCCAACGCAAACGGCCAGAATAAAGGCAATCATCAGATTAGGGCTGGCGGGAATACCGAAGAAGAACAGTATATAAAGAATAGCCCCTAACAGAATGATAGCCCGACGACCAAATTTATCTGAGAGCACGCCAAAGAATAAGATGCTCACCAGTCGTCCCAGACCAATGCCTGAAATTAAATAGGCAATTCCTGCATTGTCGGTGGAAAACTTTTCTGCAAGAGAGGTCATATTTTGCGCCAGTGTAATGACGCTAATGCCGTGTAGGAAATAACTTAAATAAATACAGGTTATCGCCAAAAGAAATGGCGTATTAAAGGTCTTGCTTTGAGACATTTTCACAACTCCTTGCGGATTTTAAAATTGTTCTGTGCTCGTCGATATTGTTTAAATTGCGGCGACCTTGTAATTAATATACCGGGCGGCAGCCACAGAACCTACATAGCATGGCGTTTAAGTTACCAGGTATATTGCATAACACACTGTGAAATTGAACTCTGCCAGCCGGTGTTTTGCTTATGTTTTAAAATAAATGCCAATTATTTTGCAGAAGGGGGGAACAATATTGCATCCACGCTATTCTACGGCTTGTATCATTTTTAGCTGATGCTTTGACGCGATGTGGCTGCGATAACCAATAAATAACGCCAACAGGAACCCAACAGCAGCTATGCCAGTATCAAACCACATGATGTGAGCAATACTGGTTTCTGAGAGTTTTGCTGTTATCAATGGAATGGTGAAGGTCGCAATGCTGCCCGCGCTGTAGTAAATACCGGTCGCTTTGCCCTTCGCATGCGGAAAGCGTGCGGCCATGAGCGTTAAACCGATTTGCACAACGCCCCCAGCGGAAGAAAAACCGATGACAAACGCAAAGATAATGACCACGTAGGGTGTCGGATGCAGACAAACCATCAGCAATGCGACAAATGAGATAAACGTATACAGCATCAGCATCGATGTCGCGCGTTCTGCTTTTCGCGCCAGCGGGGCGGTGATCAGCACGCACAGTAGAGAGCCGCAGGTATAAATGCTTAACAGTTTGATAGATAACGTATAGGACATTCCTGCGACAAACTGTCCGTATTGCGCCAGCCACTGGCTTACCAGGTAAAATGTTGCCATTGCGATGTAGCCGTATAGGGTGTAACTGGCAAGGTCGAGCAGGGAGCAACGATGTTCAGGTTGTGCGGTTTCTCGTTCAGCAGGTTGTGCCCGGATGACGATATGAGTCCCGGGGTGTGGCGGAAACCGACAGCGAAACAAAAACACGCCGTTGAGTATCATAACGGCAGCCGCCAGCAGGAAGGACCAGCCAAACCAAAGTTCGCTCCACACCAGCAGGCTGATGATCATTGGCAGCAAGAACTGACCGCTGGAGACGAAGGCTTTTATCAAAATATTGGCTGTGCTGGGGGAGCGGGGGAATGCCTCCATCAGGCTGGGATAGGTTCCGGCATCGAGAAAACTGTTTGCCATTCCTGCTAAAAAACCAAAAGCATAGGCAAGAAAAATACTGTGAGTATTGATGATGCCAATAAAGAAAATCAGGTAGCAGGTCATACCAAGGATAATAAATGGTCTGCGACCGTAGCGATCGGAAAGCATCCCTGCCACTAATAAAACGCTTAAGCGGCCGATGCCGAGTGAGGAAATAACAATCGAGACGCCCGCAGCATTGGTTTGCCACTGTTGTTCCAGCGAAGACATATTGAGGCTCATCAGAATGACCCCCATACCGTGCACAAGGTAATTTAGGTACAGCCCTATCGCAGTGGAGAAATAGGTGTTTTTCATAATGTGTTACTCAGCGAAGAGGCTAAATAGGTATGGCGTTGCAATCTCTTAACACATACGCTCGAGATCGTGAGCATAGAGTTCAACAGCAGCCGACTGATAGATTTTCCAGTCGAGAAAACCATCGTGGTGATAAACCGCCTGAAAAGCGTTCAGATCGGGGAAAAAACGCATGGTGTTATTACCGATACGATTATTTATTTTGTCGATAATTGCATTAATTCTTAACTTCCTCCTTGCTTTCATTTCTGAACAAATGCGGATGATGTCTTCTGGAATTTCTCTTTCACCCTTTTCCCATTGCTGCCAGGCGGCAACATTGTTATCGCGCGCGATATACCTGGCGCTTTCTTCCACCGTCATAGCAAAAATATGGCGGATCGCCTGTAGTTCTAATGCGTTCATTATTTGGTCACTTCATAAAAGACGGTGGAATAGTAATAACATTGCTGTGGATATTTCTGCTTGAAGAGAGTCACAGTATTTTGTGCAATATTATTTGTTCCTTGACGGGGAAGATAATGTGTTGGTGCGTTAAGGTTGGTGGAGTGGCGCGCGAAGGACAAAAAAAAGCCCATCGTGGGAGATGGGCAAAGACTACACACAGCAATTCGTTGTTTCACTCAGGGGATTTCCATGCTTATAAATCAATGTGTTGATCTAAAGCCATGGGCTAATAGTAGGCATAGTGATTTTTTACGTCGATCAGATTCATCTCAATAGTTTAAAAACTGTAAAGAATTTGCGACACAAATGATTATTTTAAGAAGGACGAGGTTGGGTCTAATCCCGCAAGAGGAAGGATTGATTAGTATTGTTAAACAATCAGGCGGCGCTGCCGCCTGATGTTGGATTACTTATTGCGTTCGATTTCAGCAATTTCTTCGAGGATTTCATCCGGATTGGTACCTGGCGCAGGGGCTTCGTTTACCCAGGCGGAGAACAGACGCCAGGAAACGGCCAGCACTACTGGACCGATAAACAGACCAATCATGCCGAAGGCAATCAGTCCGCCGATGACCCCGGAGAGAATCAGGATCAGTGGCAAATCGGCACCCATACGAATCAGCATCGGTCGAATAACGTTATCCAGCGTTCCGACTACGCCGCTCCAGACCAGCAGAACCGTGCCCCAGGTTGAATCACCCGTCCAGTACAGCCAGATAATGGCCGGAATCAGCACCGGCAACGGCCCCAGTTGCACCAGACAAGACAGGATCATCAATACCGCCAGCAGTGTGGCGTAAGGCACGCCGGTTACCGCCAGACCAATACCCCCGAGCACTGCCTGCACCAGAGCGGTGACCACAACGCCCAATGCGACGGCGCGAATGGCTTGCGCGGCCAGCAGAATGGCAGCATCGCCACGTTTTGAGGCAAGACGGCAAGCGAAGTGACGAATACCTAATGCGACCTGTTCACCGCGCCAGTACAACAGGGCACTGAACAGCAGCATCAGACCACAGTGCATCATAAAGCGGCCGATATGCGCGGCCTGACCGACAAACCAGGTGGTGGTGGTACCGATATAAGGACGAACCTTGGCCATAATGGCCGAACCGCCCATATCCAGTAAACTGTGCCATGCGCCATACATTTTGGCACCCACCAGTGGAATGCTGTTCAACCAAGCCAGATCCGGTAGCGTCATATCACCTGCGGTTACGGCATGGATCAGCGGCCCGCTGCCATCGACGATACTGTTAACCAGCAGCGCGATAGGGATGATGAACAACAGCACTAACAACAGTGTCATCACCAGTACGGCAAGTGAACGACGTCCCCAGAGCAATTTTTGTAAGCGTAGCAGGATAGGCCAGGTCGCAATGACAATCGTACCTGCCCAGGCAAAACCGAGGATAAAGGGCTGAACAATCCAGAGACAGGCCACAATCAGGATGGCTAAAAACAGCACCGATAGCAGCACTTGTGCAATATCCCTGGGCTGACGGAAATTTACCATAAATACTTTTCACCTTTGTCTTTGCGCCAGAACGTTGACGCGACGTGAACACGTTAATCACACTCTATAATGATGAGCAATTTCAGCGGTTTTGAACAGGCGGATTCTGCCTGTAAATCTGCTGAGCGTATTAGAAAAAAATGTGATACAACAAACAAAGCAACACGCAAACGATAAAATTCACAACACAGACCGCAGGAAAGGGTCACTATAATGATTCCACAAATTTCTCAGGCGCCAGGTGTCGTTCAGCTGGTGCTCAATTTTTTGCAGGCGCTGGAGCAGCAAGGATTCACGGGTGATACGGCAACGAGCTATGCCGATCGTCTGACAATGTCGACGGATAACAGTATTTATCAGCTGCTTCCTGATGCTGTCGTTTTCCCTCGTTCAACCGCAGATGTGGCGCTAATCGCCCGTCTGGCGGCAGAACCGCTATTCTCGTCGTTGATTTTTACCCCGCGCGGCGGCGGCACCGGGACCAACGGTCAGGCGCTGAACCAGGGCATTATTGTTGATATGTCCCGCTATATGAGCCGGATTATTGAAATCAACCCGCAAGAAGGTTGGGTGCGGGTAGAAGCCGGGGTGATAAAAGACCAGCTCAACCAGTTTCTGAAGCCATATGGCTATTTCTTTGCCCCGGAATTATCCACCAGTAACCGGGCAACGCTCGGCGGGATGATCAACACCGATGCGTCCGGGCAAGGATCGTTGGTTTACGGTAAAACTTCCGATCATGTGTTGGGCATCCGTGCGGTGCTGATGGGCGGTGATATTCTGGATACCCAGCCCATGCCGGTCGAGCTTGCCGAAATGCTGGGTAAAAGCAATACCACGATTGGCCGTATCTATAAGACCGTTTATGAGCGTTGTCGTGATAACCGACAGCTGATCATGGATAAATTCCCGAAACTTAATCGCTTCCTGACGGGTTACGATCTGCGGCACGTCTTTAACGATGAGATGACCGAATTTGATTTAACCCGCATTCTTACCGGCTCTGAAGGTACGCTGGCGTTTATCACCGAAGCCCGCCTTGATATCACGCCACTGCCCAAAGTCAGACAGTTGGTTAACGTTAAGTACGATTCGTTTGATTCGGCGTTGCGTAACGCGCCGGTGATGGTGGAAGCGCGCGCATTGTCGGTAGAAACCGTCGACTCCAAAGTACTCAATCTGGCGCGTGAAGACATCGTCTGGCACTCGGTAAGCGAACTGATTACCGATGTCGCGGATAAAGAGATGCTGGGCCTGAATATTGTCGAGTTTGCCGGTGACGACGAAACCTTGATTAATTCTCAGGTCAGCGCACTCTGCGAACGCCTGGATGGGTTAATCGCTCGTCAGGAAGCGGGCGTTATTGGCTGGCAGCTATGTACCGAACTGGCGGGCGTCGAACGAATTTACGCCATGCGCAAAAAGGCTGTCGGTCTGCTGGGTAATGCAAAAGGTTCCGCGAAGCCCATTCCGTTCGCCGAGGATACCTGCGTTCCTCCGGAGCATCTGGCTGACTATATTGCCGAGTTTCGCGCGCTGCTCGACAGCCATGGTCTGAGTTACGGCATGTTCGGCCACGTGGATGCTGGCGTGCTGCACGTCAGGCCGGCTTTGGATATGTGCGACCCGCAGCAGGAAGTACTGATGAAACGCATTTCTGATGATGTCGTCGCGCTGACGGCAAAATATGGCGGTTTGTTGTGGGGTGAGCACGGGAAAGGTTTCCGTGCGGAATACAGTCCGGCGTTTTTCGGTGATGAATTGTATCGTGAACTGCGCAAAGTGAAATCGGTGTTTGATCCGCAAAACCGGCTCAACCCAGGCAAAATCTGTCCACCGGAAGACGTTGATGCGCCGATGATGAAAGTGGACGCGGTGAAACGCGGAACGTATGACCGTCAAATCCCGCTGGCCGTACGCCAGGAGTGGCGTGGGGCGATGGAGTGTAATGGCAACGGGTTATGCTTTAACTTCGATGCGAAAAGCCCCATGTGCCCGTCGATGAAAATCAGCCTTAACCGTATCCATTCTCCGAAAGGGCGAGCTACGCTGGTACGTGAATGGCTGCGTCTGTTGGCCGATCGCGGGATCGATCCTGTGCAACTGGAAAAAGAGCTACCGGAGAAACGCGCCAGTTTACGCACGCTGATTACCCGTACCCGCAACAGCTGGCATGCACGCAAGGGCGAATACGATTTCTCGCACGAAGTAAAAGAGGCGATGTCAGGGTGCCTGGCGTGTAAAGCCTGTTCCACACAGTGTCCGATAAAAATTGATGTGCCGGAGTTCCGCTCACGCTTCCTGCAACTGTACCACACGCGTTATCTGCGCCCGTTGCGCGATCATATGGTGGCGACCGTTGAGAGCTATGCACCGCTAATGGCGCGGGCGCCTAAAACGTTTAACTTCTTCATCAATCAGCCGCTGGTGCGAAATCTGGCTAAAAAGCACATTGGAATGGTTGATTTACCGCTATTGTCTGCGCCGTCGCTGCAACGCCAACTTGTGGGGCATCGTTCCGCCAATATGACGCTGGAACAGCTCGAATTACTCAGCCTCGAGCAAAAAGCCCGTACGGTGCTGGTGGTGCAGGACCCTTTCACCAGCTATTACGATGCGCAGGTGGTCGCTGATTTTATACGTCTGGTAGAAAAACTGGGTATGCAGCCGGTACTGCTGCCGTTTTCGCCAAATGGCAAGGCGCAGCACATTAAAGGCTTTTTAAACCGTTTTGCCAAAACGGCGAAAAAGACATCCGAGTTTCTTAACCGGGTAGCGAAGCTGAATATTCCGATGGTGGGTGTTGATCCGGCGCTGGTGCTTTGTTATCGCGATGAATACAAGCTGGTGCTGGGAGAACAGCGGGGTGATTTCCATGTACTGCTGGCCAACGAATGGTTATCAAAAGCTGTGGAAACACAGCAGTCAGTCGCTGTTGGCGGTGAACCGTGGTACTTCTTTGGCCACTGTACCGAAGTGACGGCTTTACCGGGCGCGCCTGCACAATGGGCGGCTATTTTTGCTCGCTTTGGCGCAAAGCTGGAGAACGTCAGCGTGGGGTGCTGTGGTATGGCTGGCACTTACGGTCACGAAGTGAAGAATCACCAAAACTCATTGGGTATCTATGAGTTATCATGGCACCAGGCAATGCAACGATTGCCACGTAACCGTTGTCTGGCTACAGGGTACTCCTGTCGCAGCCAGGTTAAACGCGTTGAAGGTACGGGCGTTCGCCACCCATTACAGGCACTGCTGGAGATTATAGGATGATCTGGAAACGTGAAGTCACACTCGAGGCGCTTAATGCCATGGGTGAAGGAAATATGGTTGGGTTGCTCGATATTCGTTTTGTGCACATTGGCGACGATACGCTGGAAGCTACGATGCCGGTGGACCATCGCACCAAACAACCCTTTGGGTTGTTACACGGCGGCGCATCCGTGGTGCTGGCGGAAAGCATTGGTTCGGTAGCTGGCTACTTGTGTACTCAGGGTGAGCAGAAAGTGGTGGGCCTGGAGATCAACGCCAACCATATCCGTTCTGCACGGGAAGGGCTCGTCAGGGGCGTATGTCGCGCGTTACATACAGGTTCTCGTCACCAGGTGTGGCAAATAGAAATCTTCGATGAGCAGGGTCGATTGTGCTGCACGTCGCGTCTGACGACCGCAATTTTGTGATGCATATTGCTTTTGGTCATTATCTGCACAGGGGATGGTGTTATACTGTGCAGGTTTTGAACACAAGCGAGGATGATATGTCTACCCAATTAGACCCTGCCCAACTGGCAATAGAATTTTTACGTCGTGATAAAACCGATCTTTCACCGGCTCAGTACCTGAAAAGGCTGAAACAGCTTGAGCTGGAGTTTGCAGATCTGTTGGCGCTCTCTTCCACTGAACTGAAAGAAGAGATCTATTTTGCCTGGCGCATGGGCGTTCATTGATTCCGGTATGCTTATCGTAACGAAACCCCGACACGCGTTCGGGGTTATTTTTTGCCTTAAATCTTCATTACCACTTCATCTCGCCGCTGTTAACTTTTGCACTTAGTTCCAGCGAGCTTACGTCAGCAAGGCCTGGCCATGCTGACGTCATGGTTTTAATCACATAACCCGATCCTTTTTTCGCCTCTAGCGCCTGCTCAAACGACTGCAAATAGTCCTGGGTGAAGCGAATAGCTTTATCACCGGTTGGGCGGTCGCCAATGTAATGACCCGGTACCACCTGAGTGGGCTGTAAGCTCTGCATTTCGCTCAGTACGCTACGCCATGCACTACGTTGTTGTTCAGACTGTGTGTCCGCCGTCCAGACGTGAATACCTGAAGCCACGCCTGTGCCGCCAATAATGGCTCGATTCGCCGGGATCCAGATATACGCTGCATAATCGTTGGCGTGACGCAGTTCCAGCGTTTCGTCATCAACCGTGAACTGCGTTTGCGTAGTCGCCTGCGGAACGGTGAGCGATGTTGGTGCGCCGTCCTTCATTTGCGGGCCCCAGAACTGCAGCTTGGCCTCTTTGGTGGCGCGGATATGGTCTACCACCTGCGGCGTTGCCAGGACTTTTACCTGTGGGAAGGCCTTAACGATGGGCTCCAGACCAAAATAGAAATCCGGATCGCCGGAGGTGATCACAATAGCCTTCAGCGTTTTACCGCTGGCTCGAATCATTTGCACCAGTTGTTCGCCATCTTTGGTACTGAACTGGGCGTCAAACAAAATCGCCTCTTTTGGGCCAGACACCAGCGTCGAAGAAACCGGGAAAATAGCCTTATCCTGTGGATTATAGACGTCCAGCTGTAGCGGCGCGGCGAAAGCTGAAGACGCAAACAGAGGTAACAGCAGGGCCAGAGTTTTAACTTTCATACCAGGTAACCTTGTGCAGGAAATTGTCTTTTGATAGTTCCCGTATTTTAAGGATATTCGGATCTGTTAGAATTCCCTCATTAGGACATGCTGAGTTTCATGAAACGATCGGATGGGAACAATGGACAGAGTGATGGCGGCAACGGTATTCAACCATATCTGTGATTTGGGTAGCCTGAGCGCAGCCGCGCGTGCGTTGGGGCTTTCCCGTCCGATGGTCAGTCGTTATCTCGACGAGATGGAAAAATGGGCAGGCGCAAGGCTTATCCATCGCTCATCGCGTCGCTTGACGATCACGCCAGCGGGTGAAGATGCATTAGTGAAAACACGTTCTCTGGCGCAACTTTCGCTGGATATTGGTGCCGCCAGTGCCGCGCAAATTCCCTCCGGCACGCTACGTGTAGCCTGCGCCCATTTTACCGCGATGCATATTCTTGCTCCGGTTCTGCCGACGTTTATGGCGCAATATCCGCAATTACGTATTGAGGTGGAGATCAATAATCAACCGGTAAGCCTTGTGGGGGAACGCATCGATGTGGCGATCCGCATAACGGATAATCCAGAGCCAGGGACTATTGCCCGTCGGTTGGGCGACTGTAAATCGGTGCTTTGCGCGTCTGTAGATTATCTGCATCAACATGGCACACCTGAGACAATCGACGATCTCACACGGCACAATTGCCTGTACTACAGCGGTTTTGCCGGACAATCCTGGCACTTTTTGGATCCTCAGGGGCAGTCTGTCTCCGTTGCAATCAAAGGGAATTTGAGTGCAGGGATCTCTTCGCTGCTCTGCGAGTCGGCGGTGGCCGGAATGGGGATCGCGTTGGTGCCAGAGCTGGAGGCGCAGGAAGGGCTGGAACAGGGAAAGCTAATTCGATTACTGCCAGAACTTCAACCTAAATGCCTGCCGATTTATGGTTTGTACCTTTCACGTGAACATCAACCCGCAGGGCTACGCCTGCTGCTGGACACGCTCAGTGAGGCACAGCGTTAAATATGTGATTGAACGCGTTTATAAAATAGTCAAACCGCAATTAGTGTTAAAAAAAACTAATCGGTGTATGAGATTCTTCTTATCGCCCCTTCAAGAGCTAAGCCAATATGAGTGCCGGAGATAAGCGCCGGATGGGGCCGGAACCCTTAAGCCTGCCAGCAAGCAGACTTAAGGGTTTTTCGTTGTTTGTTTATTATTTGAATTGTTTTTCCCTACCTTCATCCCCACCTATCCTTTAAATAGACATTTTCTATACATCTTTTGTCATTTGACCTGACTGAACGATTGGATTTTCATAATCCATTATTAATCAATGCATTGAACAAAATAATCCATCCCTGTAAACCCTCGCTGCAGGGTCTATGCTTAGTAAAAGTAGTCAGAAAGGGCGATTAACCCGAATGCCCCTGCTGTTGAGGGGTTGAAGTGATAATCATTATCACTAACATGGTGTTATAGCTTAAAAGCTAGTGACTCGAGGTAACTCTATGGAATTGCATTCAGGAACATTTAACCCGGAAGATTTTGCCTGGCGTGGACTGACGTTAACGCCAGCGGCTGCGGCGCATATCCGTGAACTGGTGGCAAAGCAACCTGACATGTTGGGTGTGCGTTTAGGTGTGAAGCAAACAGGGTGCGCGGGATTCGGTTACGTGCTGGATACCGTCCGCCAACCCGAAAAAGACGATCTGCTGTTTGAAACGGAGGGCGCCAGACTTTATGTGCCGTTGCAGGCGATGCCGTTCATTGACGGCACAGAAGTCGATTTCGTTCGCGAAGGATTAAACCAGTTATTTAAATTTCATAACCCGAAAGCCCAGAACGAATGCGGCTGTGGCGAAAGTTTTGGGGTATAGGCGGTACTATGTCTCGTAATACTGAAGCAACTGACGATGTCAACACCTGGGCTGGCGGGCACCTTAATTACAAAGAGGGCTTCTTCACCCAACTGCAAACCGATGAGCTGGCAAAAGGGATCAATGAAGATGTCGTGCGCGCGATTTCGGCAAAACGAAATGAACCCGACTGGATGCTGGAATTTCGCCTGAATGCCTTTAAAGCGTGGCTGACCATGGAAGAACCACACTGGCTTAAAGCGCATTACGACAAACTGAATTATCAGGAGTACAGCTATTACTCCGCACCTTCCTGCGGTAACTGCGATGAAACCTGTGCGTCTGAACCGGGAGCGGTACAGCAAACGGGCGCGAATGCATTTTTAAGCAAAGAGGTTGAGGACGCATTCGAACAGCTTGGCGTGCCGGTACGTGAAGGCAAAGAAGTTGCGGTTGATGCCATTTTCGACTCGGTATCGGTAGCGACCACCTATCGCGACAAACTGGCGGAACAGGGCATTATTTTCTGTTCGTTCGGTGAGGCCATTCACGATCATCCTGAGCTGGTAAAACAGTACCTGGGCACGGTTGTCCCCGGCAATGACAATTTCTTTGCCGCGCTGAATGCGGCGGTGGCATCTGACGGCACGTTTATTTATGTACCGAAAGGCGTACGTTGCCCAATGGAGCTGTCGACCTATTTCCGTATCAATGCGGAAAAAACCGGGCAGTTTGAACGCACCATTCTGGTTGCGGATGAGGGCAGCTACGTCAGCTATATCGAAGGCTGTTCAGCCCCGGTGCGCGACAGTTACCAACTACACGCGGCGGTGGTGGAAGTCATCATTCACAAAGATGCCGAAGTGAAATACTCCACGGTGCAAAACTGGTTTCCCGGCGATGGCAATACGGGCGGTATTTTGAATTTCGTCACCAAGCGCGCACTCTGCGAAGGCGAAAACAGCAAAATGTCGTGGACGCAGTCGGAAACCGGCTCGGCCATTACCTGGAAATACCCAAGCTGCATTTTGCGTGGCGACAACTCGATCGGCGAATTCTACTCCGTCGCGCTGACCAGTGGACATCAGCAGGCCGATACCGGCACCAAAATGATCCACATTGGCAAAAACACCAAATCGACCATTATCTCGAAAGGGATCTCCGCCGGACACAGCCAGAACAGTTATCGCGGCTTAGTGAAAATCATGCCGACCGCTACTAATGCCCGCAACTATACCCAATGCGACTCGATGTTGATCGGTGCGGATTGTGGGGCACACACCTTCCCGTATGTGGAGTGTCGTAACAATAGCGCCCAGCTTGAACATGAAGCCACCACGTCGCGTATTGGTGAAGACCAGTTGTTTTACTGCCTGCAGCGCGGCATCAGTGAAGAGGATGCCATTTCGATGATCGTGAATGGTTTCTGTAAAGACGTGTTCTCTGAACTGCCGCTGGAGTTTGCCGTGGAAGCGCAAAAACTTCTCGCCATAAGTCTTGAGCACAGCGTCGGTTAAATTTTAAGGAAAGCACATGTTAAGCATCAAAGATTTACAGGTCAGTGTGGAAGATAAGGCGATCTTGCGTGGGTTGAGCCTTGAGGTTCGCCCCGGAGAGGTTCACGCCATTATGGGACCAAACGGTTCGGGGAAAAGTACGCTTTCCGCAACTCTCGCTGGACGGGAAGACTACGACGTCACTGGCGGAACGGTAGAGTTCAACGGCAAGGATTTACTGGAACTGTCGCCGGAAGACCGGGCCGGTGAAGGGATCTTTATGGCATTCCAGTATCCGGTGGAAATCCCTGGCGTCAGTAACCAGTTTTTCCTGCAAACGGCGCTGAATGCGGTGCGAAGTTACCGTGGCGAAGAGTCGCTGGATCGATTCGACTTCCAGGATCTGATGGAAGAGAAAATAGCGCTGCTGAAGATGCCGGAGGATTTGCTCACGCGCTCGGTAAACGTCGGTTTCTCCGGCGGTGAGAAAAAACGTAATGACATTCTGCAAATGGCCGTGCTGGAGCCTCAGTTGTGCATTCTTGATGAGTCAGACTCTGGGCTGGATATTGATGCGCTGAAAATCGTTGCGGATGGCGTGAACTCGCTGCGTGACGGGAAACGCTCATTCATTATCGTCACTCACTATCAGCGCATCCTGGACTATATCAAACCCGATTTTGTTCACGTTCTCTACCAGGGGCGAATTGTGAAGTCCGGCGATTTTACGCTGGTCAAACAACTGGAGGAGCAAGGTTATGGCTGGCTTAGCGAACAGCAGTAACGTGCTGCAACAGTGGCACCATCTGTTTGAGACGCAAGGGGAGACACGCTCACACCATGCGCAGCAGCACTTGCAACAGATGCTGCGTCTGGGGCTGCCAACGCGGAAGCATGAGGACTGGAAATACACGCCGCTGGAGGGATTAACCAACAGCCAGTTTGTCAGTCATGTCGCTGAGATAACGTCAGCCCAATGTGCAGCGTTGTCGCCGACAATTGATGCTGTACGACTGGTGTTTGTTGACGGGCAATTCTCTCCGACGCTCAGCGACAGTACAGACGGTAGCGGTTTTGACATTACCATTGACGATGCGCGCCAGGCGCTGCCAGCGGCTATCCAACCGGAAGTGTTTTTGCACCTTACCGAAAGCCTGTCCCGTAGCGTAACGCACATTCAGGTGAAGCGTAACCAGCGCCCCGCGAAACCGCTGCTGCTGCTGCACATAACCCAGGGGCTGGCGGGCGATGAGGTGAATACGGCGCACTATCGCCACCATCTGGAGCTAGCGGAAGGCGCAGAAGCCACCGTTATTGAACACTATGCCAGCCTCAGCGAGCGTCGCCATTTCACCGGCGCACGCTTAACGATGAACGTCGCGGCAAACGCCCATTTGCGCCATATCAAACTGGCGTTCGAAAATCCGTTTAGTCACCACTTTGCGCATAATGACATTCAATTGGGCGCGGATGCTACTGCCGTTAGCCACAGTTTCTTGCTTGGTGATGCGGTATTGCGCCATAACACCAGTACGCAGCTTAACGGTGAAAACACCACGCTTCGGCTGAACAGTCTGGCGATGCCGGTGAAAAATGAAGTCTGTGATACACGGACCTGGCTTGAGCACAACAAAGGGTATTGCAACAGTCGCCAGCTGCATAAAACGATTGTCAGCGATAAGGGACGAGCGGTCTTCAATGGTCTGATCAACGTCGCCCAGCACGCCATCAAAACCGACGGTCAGATGACCAACAATAATTTGTTGCTCGGAAAGCTGGCGGAGGTGGATACCAAGCCACAGCTCGAAATTTACGCCGACGATGTGAAATGCAGCCACGGGGCGACGGTAGGACGGATCGACGACGAGCAGATGTTCTATCTGCGTTCGCGAGGGATCGGCCAGCAGGATGCTCAACACATGATTCTCTATGCGTTTGCCGCTGAGCTGACGGAAGCCCTGGGCGATGAAACGCTGAAACAACAGGTACTGGCGCGGATCGCCCAACGCTTGCCGGGAGGCGCAGCATGACATTTCCCATTGAAAAAGTACGGGCTGACTTTCCGGTCCTGACGCGTGAAGTGAACGGTTTACCGTTGGCGTATCTGGACAGCGCTGCCAGCGCGCAAAAACCCAATCAGGTGATTGATGCCGAGGCCGAGTTTTATCGCCACGGCTATGCGGCGGTCCACCGCGGTATTCATACGCTGAGCGCCCAGGCCACGGAAAAAATGGAAAATGTGCGCAAGCTTGCCTCGTTGTTTATTAACGCCCGCTCAGCGGAAGAGCTGGTGTTTGTTCGTGGTACGACGGAAGGCATCAATCTGGTGGCGAACAGCTGGGGCAGCAGCAATGTGCGAGCGGGCGATAACATTATCATCAGCGAAATGGAGCACCACGCCAATATTGTGCCCTGGCAGATGCTGTGTGCCCGCGTAGGGGCAGAGCTACGCGTTATTCCGCTCAATGCCGATGGTACGTTGCAGCTGGAGACGCTGCCGACGCTGTTTGACGATCGTACGCAACTGCTGGCGATTACCCACGTTTCTAACGTGTTGGGTACCGAGAACCCGTTATCGGAAATGATTGAGCTGGCGCATCGATACGGCGCAAAAGTGTTGGTGGATGGCGCGCAGGCGGTGATGCATCATCAGGTGGATGTCCAGGCACTGGATTGCGATTTTTATGTTTTCTCCGGGCATAAACTTTATGGACCAACCGGTATTGGCGTTCTGTATGCCAGAGAGTCGCTGTTGCAGGAGATGCCACCCTGGGAAGGCGGTGGTTCAATGATTGCGACGGTGAGTTTGAGTCAGGGAACAACGTGGGCCAAAGCCCCCTGGCGTTTTGAAGCCGGAACGCCAAACACCGGAGGTATTATCGGACTCGGCGCGGCTATTGAGTATGTTTCAGCACTGGGGCTTACTGAAATCAGCGAATATGAACAGTTCATGATGCGCTATGCGTTGGAGCAGCTGGCGGATGTGCCGGATTTGACACTCTACGGACCGGATAACCGCCTGGGTGTGATTGCATTTAACCTTGGTAAACATCACGCCTTTGACGTCGGCAGTTTTCTTGATAACTATGGAATAGCCGTGCGGACGGGGCATCACTGCGCTATGCCGCTGATGGCCTACTATAACGTTCCTGCTATGTGTCGGGCGTCGATTGCAATGTACAACACCCATGAAGAAGTGGATCGCCTGGTAACGGGCCTCAAGCGTATTCATCATTTACTGGGCTAACAGGGAGGCGTTATGGCTGCGCTACCGGATAAAGAAAAGTTGTTGCGTAATTTTCTGCGTTGCGCTAATTGGGAAGAGAAATACCTGTACATTATTGAGCTGGGTCAGCGTTTGCCGGAATTAAACGACGACTTACGCTGCCCGGAAAATAGCATCCAGGGATGTCAAAGTCAGGTATGGATTGTTATGAACCAGAATGGCGAAGGGATTATTGAATTACAGGGCGACAGTGATGCGGCAATTGTGAAAGGACTTATTGCCGTGGTATTCATTTTGTATGATCGCATGACGGCCCAGGATATTGTGAATTTTGATGTGCGTCCGTGGTTTGAAAAAATGGCGCTCGCACAGCACCTCACGCCGTCTCGTTCACAAGGGCTGGAGGCGATGATTCGGGCTATTCGCGCCAAAGCCGCAACTCTTAGCTAAACTGATAAAACACGTTAACTTTCAGACCGACTTGAAAGCGTTCGTGTAAGGCAACGCAGTGACTCGTAAGCCGGATTGGGCGCTCGCCGCCGTCCGGCAAGAACGCCAGGGGGGTGAGTGAGTATGAAACGCGCGTCTGTTATTACGTTAATGCTAATCGGCGCTTACAGCGCTATTCAGGCCGCATGGGCGGTCGATTATCCTTTGCCCCAGGCGAACAGCCGCCTTGTTGGGCAAAACCAAACCTACACCGTGCAGGAAGGCGATAAAAACCTACAGGCGATAGCCCGTAAGTTTGATACCGCTGCCATGCTGATCCTTGAAGCCAACAACACTATTGCCCCCGTACCTAAACCCGGAACCCTGATTACTATTCCCTCACAATTACTGCTGCCGGATGCTCCACGTGAAGGCATTATTGTGAATCTGGCGGAACTGCGTCTGTATTACTTCCCGCCGGGAGAGAATATTGTTCAGGTATTCCCAATTGGTATCGGTTTGCAGGGGCTGGAAACGCCGGTAATGGAAACCCGGGTTGGGCAGAAAATCCCGAATCCTACCTGGACCCCTACACCAGGCATCCGTAAACGCTCTCTGGAGCGTGGCATCACATTACCGCCTGTTGTACCTGCCGGGCCAAATAACCCGTTAGGACGCTTTGCACTGCGTCTGGCGCATGGAAACGGTGAGTATCTGATCCATGGCACCAGCGCGCCGGACAGCGTGGGCCTGCGTGTGAGTTCTGGTTGTATTCGCATGAACGCGCCGGACATTAAAGCACTGTTTGCTCAGGTCCGCACAGGCACGCCGGTCAAGGTGATTAATGAGCCGATAAAATATTCGATTGAGCCGAACGGCATGAGGTATGTCGAAGTGCATCGACCGCTGTCGCCGGAAGAGGAGCAAAACGTCCAGACCATGCCGTATGTGCTGCCAGCCGGTTTCACCCAGTTTAAAGATAATAAAGCGGTGGATAACAGTCTGGTGGAAAGGGCGTTGTATCGTCGCGCAGGTTATCCAGTCACCGTCACTGCCGGGCAAGCATCGGTCGCGAGCAATGGGCCAGAAGTGAAGTCTGCGCAAAATGGCGTGCCGGGAGGAGATGCTGAGGTGCGCGCTACGCAATAACAGGGAAGGGGAATTCAGAGCAAAAAAAATGGCGCACAATGTGCGCCATTTTTATTACACAGATACTATTACTTGCGGTATTTAGTAGCTGCGTTGTCCAGACGCTGGTTAGCGCGAGCTGCGTCATCTTTAGCAGCCTGAACGTCGGAACGCATTGCGTTCACGTCGTTGCTCAGCTGGTCAACTTTAGCGTTCAGAGTCTGAACGTCAGAAGACAGCTGATCGATTTTAGCGTTGCTGGAGCAACCTGCCAGCAGAGTAGAACCCAGGATTACCGCGCCCAGTACCAGTTTAGTACGATTCATTATTAATACCCTCTAGATTGAGTTAATCTCCATGTAGCGTTACAAGTATTACACAAACTTTTTTATGTTGAGAATATTTTTTTGATGGGAATGCACTTATTTTTGATCGTTCGCTCAAAGAAGCATCGAATTGTGCAAAAACGGCTAAAAACCCGAGTGAAAACAGAAAGCTTCCATCGGATTCATCTTAGATAATCACGGATTAGATAGTGAAATCCGATTTGATTTTTTATTAATTGTGGCTATCGATAAAATAAAAAAAGCGCCACCAGGGCGCTTTTTTTAGCAAATTAATTCGCGATGGAATTATTACAGCACGTGAACGGATGCGGTGTTGGTGGTGCCACTCGGAACCAGTGCACCAGAAACCATAACCACAACGTCACCTTTTTGAGCCAGACCGCTTTCCAGAGCGACTTCTTTACCCAGACGATAGAAATCATCGGTAGAGCTGATTTCTTTAACCACCTGTGCAACAACGCCTTTACTCAGCACCAGCTGACGCGCGGTAGTTTCGTTGGTGGTCAGCGCCAGGATGGTGGCATCCGGGAAGTATTTACGTACTGCGCGAGCGGATTTACCACCCTGGGTTGCGACGACGATCAGCGGCGCGTCCAGTTTTTCAGCAGTTTCAACCGCGCCACGGCAAACGGCTTCGGTGATGCGCAGTTTGCGGCTGTCGTTGTTGAAGTCCAGACGGCTGGTCATCACACGGTCAGTACGCTCACAGATGGTCGCCATGATGGTAACGGCTTCCAGCGGGTATTTACCTTTTGCAGACTCGCCAGACAGCATTACTGCGTCGGTACCATCGAGGATGGCGTTCGCTACGTCACCGGCTTCAGCGCGGGTCGGACGCGGGTTTTTGATCATGGAGTCCAGCATCTGGGTCGCAGTGATAACGACTTTACGTGCACGGATACATTTTTCGATGATCATCTTCTGCGCGAAGATAACTTCTTCAACCGGGATCTCAACGCCCATATCGCCACGCGCAACCATGATGCCGTCAGACGCTTCGAGGATTTCGTCGAAGTTGTTCAGGCCTTCCTGGTTTTCGATTTTGGAGATGATCTGGATGTTTTCGCCGCCGTGCGCTTTCAGGTGCTCACGGATTTCAACGACGTCAGAACGTTTACGGATAAAGGACGCTGCAACGAAGTCAACGCCTTGCTCGCAACCGAAGATCAGGTCTTGTTTGTCTTTTTCAGCCAGTGCTGGCAGCGCGATGGAAACGCCCGGCAGGTTAACGCCTTTGTTTTCGCCCAGGTCGCCGTTGTTCAGCACTTTACAGATAACTTTGTTACCTTCGATAGAGGTAACTTCCATGCCGATCAGACCATCATCAACCAGAACGGTGTTGCCGACGGACAGATCTTTAGTGAAGCCTTCGTAAGTTACAGCAACGATTTCGTTGTTGCCTACGACAGATTTGTCGGTGGTGAAGGTGAAGGTCTGGCCCGCTTTCAGGGAAACGTCATTACCGCCTTCCAGTTTGATGGTACGGATTTCAGGACCTTTGGTGTCGAGCAGGATTGCGGCTTTCTTGCCGGTTTTGCTCATGACGTTGCGCAAGTTCTTGATGCGCTGACCGTGTTCTGCGTAGTCGCCGTGGGAGAAGTTCAGACGCATGACGTTCATGCCCGCGTCCAGCATTTTGGTTAACATCTCTTCGGATTCGGTTTTCGGACCGATGGTGCAAACAATTTTCGTCTTTTTCATGACAGTCTTAGTCTTTAAGTTGAGAAGGATATGGAAATCTGGCTCCCATCGCGCACGGATGGGAAGCTAAACCTGAGTTACGAAAGTTGTGATGCCTCGCTCTAAGGATAGGTGACATCGAAAAAGCGTGCAGAGGAATGTGTGCTTGTGTTTCAGCCCAACGGGATGGTGAGTTCTGTAGTCGTTGAGTTTTACAGGTCAATGTGCTGAAACCATTCAAGAGACAATTGGCGCGCATTATACGCTGAAAATTATCAAAAAGGAAAATGGAAACAGCGTTTCAAAACACTTCTGTGAAGTTTTACAAAAATTATTCATTAATTTGTTCATCGGTATGGATAAAGAGGCTATGGGGCTTGCGATTTGTTGCGCAACAAACTGCATTTAACATCTCGATGACTACGTTTTATGCCGTTGACGTCGATGCAGTACTATATTTCTAAAAGTTATATCAAATGCGTTTTAATTCATTTTAAAAGCCAATTCCACTGATTACACTCGTTTGGACATCCATACTGCTAAACAGCCAAAAGCGCTAGCAGAAGAACAATAAGCAGCAGCGGATACCCAAACGACATGATTGTCCTGAAAAATATTTCGAAAGTGTTTACGCCAGGCAGGCTTGCCATCACCGCTGTCGATAACGTCAACCTGACGGTTGAACAGGGGCAGATTTACGGCATTATTGGTTACAGCGGGGCAGGTAAAAGCACCTTAATTCGTTTGCTCAATGGTCTCGAAAAGCCGACCTCCGGCAGCGTGACGATTAACGGCCACGATATCTCGGCCGCCAGTGGGGAATCGTTACGCCAGGCGCGACTGAAAATCAGCATGGTGTTTCAACACTTCAATTTGCTGTGGTCGCGGACCGTTAGCGAAAACATTGCGTTCTCTATGCAAATCGCCGGTGCGTCCAAAGCGTCCATCAAAACGCGGGTTGCTGAACTGATTACGCTGGTTGGGCTGAGCGGTCGTGAAAATGCGTATCCTTCCCAGCTCAGCGGTGGGCAAAAACAGCGTGTAGGAATTGCTCGCGCGCTGGCGAACAATCCAGATGTCCTGCTGTGTGACGAAGCCACCTCGGCGCTGGATCCGCAAACTACCGATCAGATCCTCGATTTACTCCTCGATATTAACCGTCGTTTCAAATTGACCATTGTGCTGATCACTCATGAAATGCACGTGGTACGCAAAATCTGTGACCGCGTCGCGGTAATGGAAAACGGCAAGGTCGTTGAGGAAGGTGATGTGCTCAGCGTCTTTACCCATCCTCAGCAGCCTATTACCCGACAATTTGTTCGTCAGGTAAGCCAGTACACCGAAGAAGACGAGTTTAATCCGCAGCTGGCAAGAGAGTTGGGTGGGGTGGTTATCAAATTAACCTTTACCGGGCAACGTACCCATCGGCCTGTGGTTGGGGAATTGACCCTGCGCTATGGCCTGCCGTTCAACATCTTGCACGGCAAGATGACGCAAACCGCACACGGCGTGTTTGGGCAACTCTGGGTGCACGTGGTGGCCTCTGAGGAACAATTGAACAATATTTTGGCCGACCTGCGCCAGAGCGACATTGAAGGCGAGGTGATTCAACATGGCTGAAGAACTGTTTCCCCATCTGAAGTGGGATCAATTGTTAGCGGCAACCCAGGAAACGCTGTATATGACAGCTCTTTCGGGGGCGGCGACCTTTATTCTGGGCATCGCGCTTGGTCTGGCATTGTTCCTGACCGCGCGCGGCGGATTGTTCCCTAATCGCGCGGTATATAGCGCTATTTCGCTGGTGGTGAATATCTTTCGTTCGATCCCATTCATCATTTTGATCGTGCTGCTGATCCCGTTTACCAAAGCGATGGTAGGCACCATTCTCGGCGCCAATGCCGCGTTGCCTGCGCTGATCGTGGGGGCAGCGCCGTTTTATGCGCGTCTGGTCGAAATCGCTCTGCGTGAAGTGGATAAAGGCGTTATTGAAGCGACGCGTTCAATGGGCGCACGACTGAGCACACTTATTTTTCGAGTTTTACTGCCGGAATCATCTCCTGCTCTGGTGTCCGGGATCACCGTGACGCTAATTGCGCTGGTGAGCTACAGCGCGATGGCAGGGGTAATTGGTGCCGGTGGTTTAGGGAATTTGGCCTATCTGGAAGGATTCCAGCGCAACCACAGCGACGTCACGCTGGTGGCGACGGTGACGATTTTGCTCATTGTCTTCATCATCCAGCTTTGCGGCGATGTGATCACCTCTCTGTTAGATAAACGCTAATAAAATACGGAAACCATAATCATGAAAAAATCACTGACGTTACTCGCCGCAGCAACCTTAAGCGCCCTGAGCTTTGCCTCCTGGGCTGATACTCTGACCGTTGGCGCGTCTAACGTGCCGCATGCGGAGATCCTTGAACAGGCCAAACCGATTCTGGCGAAGCAGGGGATCGATCTGGAGATTAAACCGTTCCAGGATTACATTCTGCCGAACACTGCGCTGGCTGGCCGTGAGATTGACGCCAACTACTTCCAGCATATTCCGTACCTGAACAGCGTGATTAAAGACCATGCAGGCGATAAAACGTATGACTTCGTCAGCGCCGGAGCGATTCACATTGAGCCGATTGGTATCTATTCGAAAAAAGTGAAATCACTTAAAGATCTGCCGGAAGGCGGCAAAGTCATCATGCGTGACGCGGTATCTGAGGAAGGCCGTATTCTGTCGATTTTCGAAAAAGAGGGGGTGATCAAGCTGAAGCCGGGCGTGGATAAAGTAACTGCGCGCATTAGCGATATCGTCGAAAACCCGAAAAAGCTGAAGTTCCTGCCAAACGTGGAAGCCGCGCTGTTACCGCAGATGTATAACAACGACGAAGGCGATGCGGTGGTGATTAACGCCAACTACGCCATCGACGCCGGGCTGGATCCAGTGAAAGATCCTATTGCTGTTGAAAGTGGTGAAAACAACCCGTATGCCAACATCATTACCGTGCATCGTGGCGACGAGAAGAAAAAGGATATCGTAGCGCTGGTTGATGTCCTGCATTCAAAAGAGATCCAGGACTGGATCCGTACTAAATATAAAGGTGCGGTGATCCCGGTAAACAACTAATCTGCTTTTTGCCGGGTGGCGGCAGTGCTTTATCCGGCCTACGACGTCCTGTAGGCCGGGTAAAACGCGTTCGCTATGCCATACGGCACCAGAGCTACACTCGCTCAATTCTCGCTGGCAACCCCTGACGCACCGACGCACCCGACACCCAGTCAAGCCAGGTATTGGTTACCTGTCGGGTTGGGTCCGCAAAACCCAACTCGTTGAGATTAATCCCCGACTTAATCTGCTCATCAAACGCCATCGGCTCACCGTCGAGGGTATGCCGTGCCGCGCCCATTTCTTTATGCCCGTAACCATGCTCGATGGCGATAACACCCGGCATGACGCCATGCAGCAGGCTTATCTGCGCTTGCGCCTGACCACCGGGGGTGGTGATACGCACGATATCGCCGTGTGCTAAACCATACCGCTGACCATCCTGTGGATTGAGCGCCACCAGATTAACCGGCTTCAGATGATGAAGGCGTGGGATAACCGCCGTGGCGCTGGACATGGTATTGGATTTAAAGGAAATCAGTTTCAACGGCCACTCTTGTTCCGGGAACAACTCCTCGACCGCACGTCCATCTGACAGACGTGAAGGATACCAGGCCGGGCAGCCGCTGAAGCGCTCGCCGGTAATCGCATGGCGGTGCGCGGCGACGTTCGCATTCCAGATTTGGAGCGGTTTTTCCCAGGCATTGCCGACGCGGTTATCAACTCGCCCGCTGTTGTCCGGCGCAAAGCGCCCGCCGCGGGAGTAGATAAACGCCACTCGGCTGATTTCATCGGTTTTCAACGTTTGGGTCATCACAGGCATGATCCGCTGGACCCCGGTCAGCGCTATGTCTTCCGGCTGTGCTTCAGCAACCGGAGCTTTGCCCATAAACGCAATATTGGCCGCGAGACGCAGGTAGTAATCTTCCGCACGGTTTAACGGATAGTGATTACCTTGCGGATCGGTAATTGCATTGTCGCCGAATCCAGGTAGCCCGATGCGCTTTGCCACTGCAATACAGAAAGACTCCATCGAGGCCGGTTGGCCGTCAGCCGTGAGGCTGGTCGCCGATCTGACAACTGGCCAACGCGCGGTGGTGGCTTTGCTGGCCACGCCCGCCCACGGAGCGCTGAATCCCCAGCTTTCGAAGTTGTGGGTATCCGGCACGATGTAATCTGCCAGCGCCGTGGTTTCGTTCATAAAGGCGTCAATGGCAATAAACAGCGGCAGACGAGCAGGATCCTTGAGCTTTTCTTCCGCCACGCCGCGTAACCCCGCAATGCCGTAAAACGGGTTGGTCATGTTGGAGATCCAGGCTTTCAGCGGATAAGGGTAACCTTCAAGCGCCGAGACGAGGAGTTCGGTAAGCTGACCGGCGACAAACGGATACCACGGCGCTTTAGCCGGGAAGGGCGATTGCCCGGCAGCCACCTTATTGCGGTACTCTTCCGAAGACTCATAAGCGGTTTTACTGCGCGCGATGCTTAACCCTTTCGGTTTTACCTTCCCGGCGAAGCTGTCCATGTTGTAGCGCGGACCGTCGGTGGCGCCATTAAATTTGCCGCCGCCGACGAACACGCCGCCTTCAAGGCTGAGGTTACCAATAAGCGCATTGAGCATCATTACCGACCAGGCGTTATAAAATCCATTACCTGCCATCATACCGCCGTGCGTGATCACTGCCGCTTTACGCCCGTGGCGGGTGAATGCGTCGGCCAGAGCGGCAATGTCTGCTTCTGACACCCCACACTGCTGGCTGTACTGCGTTAGTGACAGTTTCTCTGCGGACTCACGCAGACACTGGAAGCTGCTTTTTACTGTTACTGTCTGCCCGTCGGCCAGCGTCACTTCACGGGTAACAAACAGCTGAGCGCGCGGGCAACTGCTGGCGGCGACAATCTCACCGGCCTCGTTGACGACCACCGGCTCCTGGGCTGCGTTTGCACTCAGATGGGCGAGGGTCAGGTGCTGTCCGGTAAGCGTTGGAATTTCATCGGTAATCACCAGATGCGTAGCGTTAGTCCAGCTTTTTTCTCCAGCCTGCTGCATGGCCTGCACGCCGGGAATGGCGAGATAATCAGCGTTATAGCGTTGTTTATCGATAATCCAGCTTATCATTCCCATAGCCAGCGCGGAGTCGCTTCCCGGTCGTACGGGTTGCCAGTGGCCGCGATCGTCAGCCAGCACCGTGGTTAATGGCAGGGCTGGCGCCACCACAACATAGCGGAAGTCGTCACGTAAACGGGCGCTGGCCAATTGGCGGGCCTGGCGCTTAAACGGGTTGCCGGATTGCGCCGGAGAGGTGCCCATAAACAGCGCGAATTCGACGTTATCCCAGTCGGGTTTCACGTGGGTATTTTTATCCAGATCGCCCATTAACGCGCCGGAACCGGCCCGATAGGCCAGGCCGCAGTAAGCGCCATGAGCACCGAAGTTTTTACTGCCGAAACTGTTCAGTGCGAAGCGACGTAAAAAG
This sequence comes from Citrobacter sp. Cpo069, assembly GCF_030332785.1. Lineage (NCBI taxonomy): Bacteria > Pseudomonadati > Pseudomonadota > Gammaproteobacteria > Enterobacterales > Enterobacteriaceae > Citrobacter > Citrobacter sp. Cpo069. The sequence goes on along the minus strand of NZ_JAOWHD010000059.1, from coordinate 233,228 downwards.
GTATCACGTCCTTCATCGCTGGTATTGGTGACCAGCAGTTGATTGGATTTTGGGCCAAAGCCGGGATGTTTCGCATCAAGCGGTGTAGTGGGATCGTGGATGGCTCTCAGACCATCAACGTGGCCTTCACCAAACAAATCGCCACCTTCCACCACCTCTTTGATCAGCTGTTCGAAGCTGATGCGCTGCCATTTTCCTTCACCGCGTTTACCGACGCGCTTCATAGGCTCCAGAATTCGTAGCGGGCTGTACAGACCTTCGAGTAAGGTTGCACCACGGGCGCAGGCGGTAGAACGTGCGTCAAGACCTGACTCCCCGGTCAACTGTTCCATTGCCGTGGCAAAGGGGACAGAGGCGTCTATATGGTGCTCGTGCGACAACGGATGATAAGGGTTGCCCGCAATGCGCAGCACTTTGCCTTGCTCAGTGTCAACGCGAACCCGTACACCACACTGCGTCCAGCAACCAAAGCACTGCGTCATCGAGATCACCTGCTGCGGGTTTTGCTGCCAGTGAGGCCGGGCGTTGGCTTCGGGGATGAGCGCGTTGGCAAAAATGCGGTCACGGGTAATTTTGCCCGAGGTTCCGTCCAACAAACCGTCTATCGCGCGCTTTGCCACATCCCGATAACTCAGGCCAAAAGTCACCATGCCACCTACGGCAAGGCCGACTTTAAGCCACTGACGACGGGTTAAATTAGCCATGTTGCATTCTCCTTGCGATCGCGTTCAGGGCTTCACGAACAATAATAATCAGTGCTATCCACAGGCCGAAGGTACCCACAATAGCCAGCCAGCCATCGGTGCCGCCGGGCAGGGTATAGGGATTAAACTGCGCGTTAAATTTCGGTACGGTCTGCACCTGGATGAGTAACGTCCAGCGCATTAGCCAGCACAGCGCCATAGCGCTAAAAGCGAGTAATATGCGCAGCGGTAGCGACAAGGGGTAACGTACAACCAACCCGCAAAGAGCAAGCGAAACAAGCCATAGCGCAACCCAACCGATAGCGTAGTGTTGTGCTGAAGAGGCAACATCCAGCCACTGACGGATAGCCGAACCGGAAAGCGTATTACCACTCGCCCAGATCGCCACCACGATAGCCAGCGCGATCAACGTGACCATTTGCCCCCACGCTAGCTTACGCGGTAGTGCGTCCTTGCTATTTGTCGTGGCAATAAGCAGGGCAAGAAATGTTTGCAGCGCGCTGAGGAACATCGCAACCGGAAAGGCGTAACTGAACCAAATGGGACGCGCCTGTACCACCGACACTTCACGGCCGGTGTAAACCAGCAATCCGATGGCGGACAGCGCGCTACCAAGTGCTAACCAATTTGTGACGCTGTAACTTTTTAGCGTTAGCCGTTTCACATGCTGCGCCAGAAACCACAGACCTAAAAAACCGGTAAACAGCGGTAAAAACAGTGCGCCCCACGGCATCCAGGACCATGGCGTCGGATACGCATAGAAATGCCAGACGCGGGCGGTTTGGTGTAGATCAGCGGTCAGCGCCAGTGGCGCGGTAATCGCGCAGGTCAGGGCGATTAACAGCGTCAGATTCTCCAGGTCTGCCGTTTCTTTTTTGCGCCAGTGAAGAACGCAGGCGAATAGCGCGGCGCAGGCGGCAATGCCGATGAAAAAGAAGTATTGTACGGCCCAGGGTAACCAGCTTACGTCCTGGGGATGGGCCAGAACCTCGTCGATAATCAGTGAATGGTTCATTTAAACCTCCTGCCAGAGAGCGGGTTGAGCTCGTCCCATCAATGGGGTGACAAACGCCTCATCCAGTCCCAGATAGAACACGTGAGGAGACGTACCGCTTTCCGGCTTCAGGACTTTGATGGCGTCATGGTGTTCATGCAGCATTTGTGAAATGCGGCTGTGCGGATCTTTAATATCGCCAATGATGCGCGCGCCGCCGACACAGGATTCCACACAGGCCGGGAGCAGCCCCGCTTCTAGGCGGTGAACGCAAAAGGTACATTTATCGGCGGTTTGCGTTTCATGGTTGATGAATCGCGCATCATAAGGGCAGGCCTGCACGCAATAGGCGCAGCCCACGCAGCGTGTGTTGTCGACCACCACAATACCGTCTTCGCGTTGGAAAGTGGCCTGTACCGGGCAAACGGGCACGCAAGGGGGATTATCACAATGGTTGCACAGTCGCGGCAGCAGGACGTTGGTAACGCTTTGCTGGCCTTCAATCTGTACTTGATACTGGTTGACGAGGGTACGAAATTCGCCCTGTGGCGTCTGGTTTTCAATGGCGCAACTGACGGTACAGGCCTGGCAGCCGATACAGCGTCGCAGGTCAACCAGCATGGCGTAGCGATGCTGTTGTGAGCCTTCGTGGCGTTCAGGCGAAAAGGGAAATTGCGCCTGAGCCAACGGAACCAGTGATGCGCCAGCGGTCAGGACGCCCAGTTGCTGGAGAAACTGCCGTTTACTGCTGTCCATATCTTCTCCCGTCACGATGCAACAACGAAACATTGGTCACGCCGTTGATTTGCGTGTGATGAATAAAGAATCTCAATGATTTACAGTGTAAAAATCGTGACGGGGTATACTCTATTGTGGTTAACCACATACCCGGCTTGTTGTTGATCTAAAACAACATAATTGACAGGGATAATTGAGTGGGACGTAACGTAGTAAGATGTCTGACGGTGCTGGCGTCGCTGTGGATGCTAAGCGGCGCGGTCAGGGCGCAGACATGGAACATTGGCGTTTTGGCGATGCGCGGGGAGGTTTCTACACGTAATCACTGGCAGCCGCTGGAAACCTTGTTGAATCAGCAAATCCCCGGTGAGCAGTTTCATATTCAACCGCTGGACCTGCGGCAGATGCAGGAGGCGGTGAATCGTGGAACGGTACACTTTGTGGTCACCAATCCGGCGCAGTTTGTCCAGCTTAACAGCCGCTCGGCGCTACGCTGGCTGGCGTCGTTACGCTCCACCCGTGGTGGGAAAGCCACCAGTAACGTGATTGGCAGCGCCATTCTCGTCAGGCGCGACAGCGGGATAACCTCCGCACACGATCTGATCGGCAAAACGGTTGGCGCCATTGATGCTCAGGCGTTTGGCGGTTATTTGTTGGGATATAAAGCGCTCAGTGATGCCGGTCTGCGCCCTGAACGCGATTTGCGTCTGACGTTCACCGGATTTCCCGCCGATGCCTTACTCTATTTATTACGTGAAAAAGCCGTGCAGGCGGTGATCGTGCCGGTGTGCCTGCTGGAAAAAATGGATGAAGAAGGCCTCATCCGTAAAACCGATTTTATGACCGTGTTGAATCATCCGACTTCAATTCCCTGTTTAACCAGTACGCCGCTCTATCCGGACTGGTCATTTGCCGCACTACCTGCAGTGAGTGACGAGTTGGCCGATCGCGTGACGCGGGTACTGTTCAATGCACCGCAAAACGCGGCGTTTCGCTGGGGCGCGCCCGCCTCGACCCGCGAAGTAGAAGCGTTGTTGCGCGACGTCCGCCAGCATCCGCAGCAGCGTCAGCTGTGGCTGGATGTCAAAAGCTGGTTTATTCAACACCGACTGGCGATGGGGGGCGTGGCCATCGTGCTGCTGTTGCTTACGCTCAATTACATCTGGGTGATGCTGTTGGTTCGCCGACGCGGCAGGCAGTTAGAGCGGAACAACGTGTTGTTGCACAAACAGGAACAGGCGCTGGAGACTGCCCGCCAAATGAGCGTGCTGGGGGAGATGACCTCCGGTTTTGCCCATGAGCTCAATCAGCCGTTGTCGGCTATCCGCCATTATGCCCAAGGCTGTCTGATTCGCCTGCGTGGTCAGGATGAGCAGCATCCGTTGTTGCCCGCGCTTGAGCACATAGACGCCCAGGCACAACGAGGAGCCGATACGCTGCGCAATCTCCGGCAGTGGGTCAGCCAGGCACAGGGCAATCCGGTACTCACCGATGGCTGGCAAGCCATCAACGTTCACGATGCTATCCATCACGTCTGGCAATTACTGCGCATGCCCCAGCAATTCCCGGCGGTAACGCTGCACACGCAGGTTAGCAAGGCGTTAACCTTGATGCTGCCAAGCGTTCTTCTTGAGCAGGTGCTGGCTAATCTGGTACTCAATGCCGCCCAGGCAGGCGCTACGACAGTATGGTTTAGCGCCCTGCACAAGGATTGTGGCGTGCGTATTCAGGTGCAGGATAATGCCGGAGGCATTGACGAGGCTCAGTTGTATCAGGCGTTTCAGCCGTTTATGACCACCCGCAAAGAAGGTATGGGACTAGGACTGGCCATTTGTCAGCGACTGGTACGCTACGCAAACGGAGATATTGAGATCAAAAATCAGCAGGCCCCAGACGGCAAAGCGGGGGCGAGAGTGACATTGTATTTTAAGCCAAATCAGGAAGGAGGCCGTAGTGGCGATAATTCATCTGCTGGATGACGACATTGCTGTTACCCAGGCCTGTGCGTTTTTATTGGAAAGTCTGGGATATGAAGTGTCTTGCTGGGAGCAAGGCGAGAAATTCCTCGCCGAGGCAAATTTGCACCAGGTGGGCGTACTACTGCTGGATATGCGTATGCCGGTACTGGATGGGCACGCTGTGCATGAAATCATGCGTCAGAAAGCAAGTACGCTGGCGGTGGTCTTTCTCACCGGGCACGGCGACGTGCCGATGGCGGTTGAGCAAATGAAACGTGGCGCGGTCGATTTTTTGCAAAAACCCGTGTCAGCCGTGCCGCTTCAGGCAGCATTAGAACATGCCTTGCAGGTCTCAGCAGCGGCGTTCTCGCGACAAGAGATCATCTCATGCTACCAACAACTTACGCCAAAAGAACGGGAACTGGCGCATCTGGTAGCAAAAGGGTTAATGAATCGGGAAATTGCTGATGCCATGAATATTGCCGTGCGTACGGTTGAAGTGCACCGGGCGCGGGTGATGGAAAAAATGCAGGCAGGAAGTCTTGCTGAGCTCGTTAATCGACTTCAGAGAGTTCAGTAGAATGATGACATTTATTTGATTTTCATTGAATTTTGTCTAAATAGTCAGAGTGATATATGCTGTTGGTTTGAGTTAATGACGAGCGGGCAAAAATGGGAAATCAGACGAAAGACGACGAGTTGTACCGTGAAATGTGCAGAGTAGTCGGTAAAGTAGTGCTGGAAATGCGCGATCTGGGACAAGAACCTAAGCATATCGTCATTGCGGGAGTACTGAGAACCACCCTTGCTAACCAGCGCGTGAAGCGCAGTGAGTTAGAAAAACAGGCTATTGAGACTGTAATTAAAGCATTGGCCGGTTAATTCATAAAAAGAGGACCGCAGAAATTTTTTGCCGTCCTCTTATTCTCGATACGTTAATCTATCAATCTATATAATTTATCTCCGTTAATAATTGGTTGTAGAGAACTATAAATCGATATGTATTCATTTATATATCGGTTGTCGTACAGCATTATATTTGGGAGAGGGTTCACAAATATTTGTAATTTAAATGGGCTGCTATTTCACTCTATTTCTTAATGATAATAAATCTCACTCCGCATTAATTATATCCCTTCCGTTTTTTAATTGATGACGATCAAGACTATGCATGCTGAATAACCACATTATTTCTGCGCCTAACCCTAAAGGATTAGATTCATTCAGTTTAACCACCGTCATTTACGCGATCAGGTTAGGGCAAAAATTTACGTGTTGTTGGCAACATTAACCGCCCGATATGGCTTGAGCTGCGCTGGTTTAAATTAGCCTGGAGGTGTTGCTACCACAGCATTTGCGAAGAGGATGCGAAATAAATGAACCAGGTTGATCGTCCATTTTTAGATTGTGGTTTAACGCGACTAGAATTCCTGCGGATATCAGGGAAAGGACTGGCGGGATTAACGATTGCCCCCGCGCTGTTATCCCTATTTGGTTGTAAGCAGGAAGATGTCGATAGTGGGACCGTGGGGCTTATCAATACGCCGAAAGGGGTTCTGGTGACCCAGCGAGCGCGCTGTACGGGCTGTCACCGCTGTGAAATATCCTGTACCAGTTATAACGATGGTGCCGTAGGGACCTTCTTTTCCCGGATAAAAATCCATCGCAATTTCTTCTTTGGCGATGATGGCGTCGGGTCCGGTGGTGGGCTGTATGGCGATTTAAACTATACCGCTGATTCCTGCCGTCAATGCAAAGATCCGCAGTGCATGAAGGTCTGCCCAATTGGTGCAATTACCTGGAAACAGGAAGACGGTTGTATTGCGGTGGACCACAAACGCTGTATTGGCTGTAGCGCGTGTACCACAGCCTGCCCGTGGATGATGGCGACCGTAAATACCGAAACGAAAAAGTCCTCAAAATGTGTGTTATGCGGGGAATGCGCCAATGCTTGTCCGACTGGAGCATTAAAAATTATCGAGTGGAAAGATATTACTGTTTGATAGATAACAGGCATACCTGATTCGCGCCATTAATTGCCAAAAATACTGCAGTTTTGGATAAAAAACTGCCTGAAGAATGGCGGGTATATCTATTAAACCTTCTTGCAAAGGAAAACATGATGGCTAATGGTTGGACAGGTAATATTTTACGGGTCAATCTCACCACGGGTAATATCACCCTTGAAGATTCCAGTAAATTTAAAAAATTTGTCGGTGGGATGGGCTTTGGTTATAAAATTATGTACGACGAAGTCCCGCCAGGCACCATGCCTTTTGATGAAGGGAATAAGCTAGTTTTTGCCACCGGACCATTAACGGGGTCTGGCGCTCCCTGTAGCTCCCGCGTCAATATCACCTCCTTATCGACGTTTACCAAAGGTAACTTAGTCGTAGATGCCCATATGGGCGGTTTCTTTGCTGCACAAATGAAATTCGCCGGTTACGACGCCATTATTATTGAAGGCAAGTCCGTATCACCGGTCTGGATCAACATCAAAGACGATAAAGTCAGCATCGAAAAAGCCGATTTCTTGTGGGGCAAGGGGACTCGCGCCACAACCGAAGAGATTTGCCGGATTACCAGCCCTGAAACCTGCGTTGCCGCTATTGGGCAGGCGGGTGAGAATCTGGTGCCGCTGTCCTGCATGATCAACAGCCGCAACCACAGCGGAGGCGCCGGTACAGGTGCGGTGATGGGTTCGAAAAACCTGAAAGCCATTGCGGTAGAAGGGACTAAAAGCGTCAACATTGCCGATCGTAAAGAGATGAAGCGGCTCAATGACTACATGATGACCGAGCTTATCGGCGCCAACAACAACCACGTTGTGCCAAGCACCCCGCAGGCCTGGGCAGAATACTCTTCGCCAAACTCGCGCTGGACAGCCCGTAAGGGACTTTTCTGGGGCGCGGCAGAAGGGGGGCCAATCGAAACCGGTGAAATCCCGCCGGGCAACCAAAATACAGTGGGTTTCCGTACCTATAAATCGGTGTTCGATCTGGGTCCAGCCGCAGAAAAATACACGGTCAAAATGAGCGGCTGCCATTCATGCCCTATTCGTTGTATGTCGCAGCTCAATGTCCCGCGGGTGAAGGATTTTGGCGTGCCGAGTACCGGCGGCAACACCTGCGTGGCGAACTTTGTTCACACCACCATTTTCCCCAATGGCCCGAAAGATTTTGACGATAAAGACGATGGGCGAGTCGTAGGGAACCTGATCGGACTGAACCTGTTTGACGATTACGGTATCTGGTGTAACTACGGCCAGCTGCACCGTGACTTTACCTACTGTTATTCGAAAGGCGTCTTTAAACGCGTGCTGCCAGCCGAAGAGTACGCGGAGATCCGTTGGGATCAACTGGAGGCGGGCGATCCTAACTTTATCAAAGATTTTTACTATCGACTGGCGCATCGCGTGGGGGAACTCAGTCATCTTGCGGACGGTTCGTATGCCATTGCTGAACGCTGGGATTTGGGCGAAGAGTACTGGGGTTATGCCAAAAATAAACTGTGGTCGCCGTTTGGTTTTCCGGTCCATCATGCAAACGAAGCCTCAGCGCAGGTGGGGGCGATCACCAACTGTATGTTTAACCGTGACTGTATGGCGCACACCCATATCAACTTCATCGGTTCCGGTTTGCCGCTGAAATTACAGCGCGAAGTGGCGGGCGAGTTATTTGGGTCGCAGGACGCCTACGACGAGACCAAAAACTATACCCCAATCAATGCCGCCAAGATCAAATATGCCAAATGGACGCTGCTGAAAGTCTGCCTGCATAACGCGGTTACGCTGTGTAACTGGGTTTGGCCGATGACGGTTTCACCACTCAAGAGCCGCAACTATCGCGGAGATTTGGATCTGGAAGCGAAATTCTTCCAGGCTGTCACCGGTGATGAAACCACGCAGGCGAGTCTGGACCTGGCCGCTGAACGCATCTTTACCCTGCATCGTGCCTATACGGTCAAACTGATGCAAACCAAAGATATGCGTAATGAACACGATCTCATCTGCTCCTGGGTGTTTGATAAAGATCCGAAAATTCCGGTCTTCACCGAAGGCACCGACAAGATGGACAGGGAGGATATGCGCCAGTCACTGACGATGTTCTATCAGGAAATGGGCTGGGATCCCGAGTTGGGTTGCCCAACGCGCGAAACCCTGAACCGACTAGGGCTTGAAGACGTGGCAGCCGATTTGGCTGCGCAGGATCTGTTGCCAGCGTAAGGAACGCGAGATGACTAACGTGAGCAACGTTCAGGCACCCGTTGGGGCGCTTCCTGACGAGGTTGATAGCCAAAAGAGACACTGGTTACAGGCGTTTCACCCGCCGGTCGAGCGGGTGACTGCGCCGCAGGTTCAGGAAGTCGCCAGCCCGGAGTCGATTGTGGCAGATTTTATCCGCCAGCATTCGGCATCGGGGCACCTGGTGGCGCGCAGCGTGTTTCTGCAGCCACCTTATTCGGTCCCTGAAGCCGATCTCTCCGCGCTGCTGGATGTGCTGTGCCAGGACGCGAATAACGCGGATATCACCCGTGTGCAGGGTGCGGAAGATGTCTATTTCTACTCAACGCAAACCATGACGGCAAACTACGCCGGCATGTGCGTGCAGGTGGTGGAAAACGACATCTGCCGTGCGATTGCCGAGGCGGTACGCTTCGACTGTCAAACGTATCCTCGCCCCTATAAGGTCGCCATGTTGACGCAACCGCCGTACAGCTTTGAGTCTCAGCAGATTTCAGCGGCGCTAACGGCCATGGAAACGCACCCTGATTACGCAGATATACGTACTGTGGAATCGTCAAATGCGGAGCCTTATTTGTTCAGCGAACGTTTTATGAGTTATGGCAAAGCGTACGGCCTGTGTGAATGGCTTGAGGTTGAGCAGTATCAGAACCCCTGAATTCTTCAGGTTGATGTCATGGAATGTGTGGACGACCACTGTCACAGCATTAGAGGATAACCCGATGTCCTTCACCCGACGAAAATTTGTCATTGGCATGGGGACGGTGATTTTTTTTACCGGCCCAGGTCAAAATCTGTTAGCGAGTACCAGGAGCCCTAAAGCCGTTCGTTACGTCATGATTCACGACGAATCACTGTGTAACGGATGCAATATTTGCGCTCGTGCATGCCGGAAAACCAACCATGTACCTGACCAGGGCAGCCGTTTGTCGATAGCGCATATTCCGGTAACCGATAACGACAACGAAACGCTGTATCACTACTTCCGTCAGTCCTGCCAGCATTGTGATGATGCACCTTGTATTGAGGTGTGTCCGACCGGTGCCTCCTGGCGAGATGAGAACGGTATTGTGCGAGTAGATACGTCTTGCTGTATTGGTTGCAGTTACTGTATTGGCGCGTGTCCTTATCAGGTGCGCTATCTCAACCCGCAAACCAAAGTGGCGGATAAATGCGACTTCTGCGCTGAATCTCGGCTAGCGAAAGGTTTCCCTCCGATCTGTGTTAACGCTTGCCCGGAACATGCGCTGATTTTCGGTCGTGAAGATAGCCCGGAAATTCAGACCTGGTTGCGAGAAAACAAGTATTACGAATATCAACTTGCAGGCGCCGGGAAGCCCCATCTGTATCGTCGGTTCGGTCAACATTTGATTAAAAAGGAAAATGTATGAACGCGTCGCAGAATGCCGAACAGTTTCACGCCCAGCTTGCACAGTATGTTCCCCTGTTTTCACCGGACTACTGGCCTGTGTGGTTAGTCGTTGCCGGGTTAATGCTGGTGGGAATGTGGCTGGTGCTGGCGCTTCACGCCATGCTGCGCTTTCGGGCGGCGCATAAAGCGTCGGCAGGGCACGGCGAGAAGGTCTATTTATATTCGAAGGCTGTCCGCCTGTGGCACTGGTCGAATGCACTGTTATTTCTGTTGCTTCTTGTCAGTGGCCTGGTCAATCACTTCTCTGCCGTTAGCGCACCGGTAATGAAAAGCCTGCTTACCGTTCATGAGGTCTGCGGCTTTTTGCTACTTGCCTGCTGGATTGGTTTTGTGCTGATCAACCTGATTGGCGGCAACGGACATCACTATATTATTCAACGTCAGGGCTGGATCGCTCGTGTGCAAAGACAAACTCGTTTTTACCTGTTTGGCATTATGCAGGGCGAGTCACACCCATTTCCGGCCTTACCTCGCTCTAAATTTAATCCGTTACAGCAGGCGGCCTATGTTGGCGTGATGTATGGTTTGTTGCCACTGCTACTGATCACTGGATTGTTATCGCTTTACCCGGTAGCTGTCGGCGATCTGTTCCCCGGTGTACGTTACTGGCTGCTTCAGGCGCACTTTGCGCTGGCAATAGTCAGTCTGTTTTTCATTTTTGGGCATCTTTATCTCTGCACTACGGGGCGCACGCCGGGCGAAACCTTTAAGTGTATGGTGGATGGCTACCACCGGCATTAAGCGATGATGATTACGCGAAGTGACTTACGGGCCTGGCGTGTTGGGCCCGTCATGTACCGCTGGTTTCTACGTGCGTTTCCCGCAGGAGGAAGCTATGCCGATGTTCATCGTGCGCTCCAGCGGGAAGGGTATACCGATTGGGCAAATAGCCTGGTGGAATACGGCTGGTCAAAATGGCGGGAAGAGGCGAGTTTTGCTCAGCAGGATATTGACGCAATGGGGAATATTTCCTGTGAGCAAGCCGCGGGGGAAACTAGTCGTCCGTTGGCGAGTGCGGAAGATTATGCCCGATTTAGCAGTGCGTGTGACAACGTTAAAATTGCCAGCGCCGGGTATGCTGCACAGATCGCCTGTGCCGGTTACAGCGCACGGATTGGCTGTGTAGGCTATAACACGCATATCGGCAGTTCAGGCGATCGCGGGCGAATAGCGATTGCGGGAAACTCGGCGCGTATCAGCAGTGTGGGCGACGGAACGCGTATCGCCAGTACCGGCATGCGCGTACGTATCAGTTCGCTCGGCGACCGAAATCGGATTGCCAGTAGCGGTGATTTAACCCAACTGGCCTGTTTTGGCGCAGAGGCGAAAATCGCTAACTGCGCGGACAATATCCACATTATTGCCAGCGGAGAGAACGCCGTTGTTGCCAGTACCGGTGCTGTCGACTCGATAATTCTTGGTCCCGGCGGATGTGCGGCGCTGGCTTATCACGATGGCGAAAGAATGCGTTTTGCGCTTGCCGTTGAAGGGGAAAATAACATTCGGGCGGGCGTGAAATATCGGCTCAACGAAGACCATCAGTTCGTGGAATGTTGAGCCGAGAGGTCATTTTAGTGCGAATCGGCGCTGGGTGATTTTTTCAAGGCTAAAGCACAGTAGGTAATAAACCAGCCCGGTAAAGATAAAAATGGCTGCGGGGTAAATTTGCACCCGGCTGTTAACCTGACCGGCAACCGTCGTGAGTTCCGGCACGTTAACGATAAACGCAAGTGACGTGTCCTTCAGTAGCCCAATAAAAATCCCTGTCAGCGACGGCAGTACGTTACGCAGCACCTGCGGCAGCAAGATAAGCCACAGGGCCTGATCCGGGCGAAAACCCTGAACAACTGCCGCTTCATACTGCCCGCCAGGCAGTGCGCTAATTCCAGCATACACCGAGTGCATCACCGAGGCGGCGGTGAACCATGCCAGCGCCAGCGTCACGGTAACGGCACCGGGCAGATCGCTTCCGGTCAGCATGGGTAGCAAATACCACATCCAGAAAATCACAAAGATGAGCGGAATGCCGCGAATAAATTCCGCCCAGATAAACAATCCGTTGCGAACCGCGCCCGGAAATCGCCAGGCACAACAGGCAAGAACGATCCCGCCAGGCAGCGCCAGCAATGCCGCACCGATAGCCATCAGCAAAGTGAGCAGGACGCCACCGGGTTGCCCCTCAGCTACACGTCCCCACAGGAGATAGTCAAGATTGTCGGTAATGACCGAAACATTAGCGATCATGCAGTATGCTCCTGACGCTGAAGATGCGCATTCTTATCTTTGACGATTTACCCGACGCAGACTGCGGGCCAAGACGGGTAAGCAGCATACCCAGAACGATGCCGGTAAACAGATAGAGTGCAGTGCCAACGGCAAAGGCTTCCAGCGCGTGCGCGTTGTAGCTCTCAATTTGCCGTACCTGGTAGGTGAGCTCAGCAAATCCAATACCGCTGGCAAGCGAGGAAAGCTTCATCAGGTTGAGATATTGCCCAACAATCGGTTGCCAGGCGTTTGCCAGCCCCTGAGGCAGCAGAATGTGACGAAATATCGCCCAGGATGAAAACCCCTGCGTCACGGCAGCCTCGCGTTGTCCGGCAGAAACAGCCTGTAAACCCGAAGCGATCTCTTCAACCAAAAATGCTGAGGTAAATACCCCCAACCCCCATGCTGAACAGATAAATTCCGGCGTTAACCACCAGACATCACCCGGCAAAATTGACCATGGATGATCGGCATTGATAAAGCTAATGACGTTACGGGGTAGCCAGTTCCAGGCGGCAAAATACCAGAACATCAGTTGCACCAGTAAAGGCGTGTTGCGAAACACCGAGACCCACACCCCGACCATCGCTTTAGCGAGACGATTGCCCGTCAGGCGCAGGCCGAGCAGTGAGATGGCAATGAGCGTGGCGAGCACGATACCTGCCAGCGTCACCCAGAGCGTGGTGAGAAAACCGGAAATTATCCATTGCAGGGGTTGCCCGCTCAGCACTCCCTGCCAGTCCATTGCATGCATTATGACGATGACTCCTGGTGTAACGGGTCGAGCACTTTTTTCAGGAAACGCTGGGTTCTCGGGTGCTGTGGTCGGACGAAAAAATCCTCCGGCGCGGCCACTTCCAGAATATCGCCACCATCGATGAAAACCACCCGATCGGCAATTTCGCGGGCAAAATGCATTTCGTGGGTCACGACGATCATGGTGATACCGCTGTGGGCCAAATATTTCATTACCTGTAATACCTCGCCGATCATTTCCGGATCCAGCGCGGAAGTGGGCTCATCAAACAGAATAATTTGTGGCGACGAGGCCAGTGCGCGGGCGATGGCCACGCGCTGCTGCTGCCCACCGGACAACTGCGCGGCATAGGCGTTGGCTTTTTCCGCCAGTCCCACTTTTTCCAGCAACTCAAGTGCCCGACGATCCGCTTCCGTCTTGTTCCAGCCGTGAACATATTCCAACGCCAGTGCGATGTTCTGCAGCGCAGTCAGGTGCGAATAGAGATTGAATTGCTGAAATACGAAACCGATACGGCTACGTAGCTGGCGTAACGCCGCCCCGCGCAACTGGCCAATCGGTTTACCATCAATGAAGATTTCGCCACCGCTGAGCGACTCAAGCTGGTTGATAAGACGAATAAGAGTGGACTTTCCTGAGCCGGAAGGCCCCAGAATAGTCACCACTTCACCGGGTTCAACCGCCAGGCTAACGCCGTTAAGGACGGTGTGAGCGTCATACTGTTTAATCACATTGCGTAGTTCGACGCTCGCCTGGCGCAAATGGGTAAAATCCGCAGCCGAAGCTGCGGATCGAGGAAAAAGGGCTGAGAGCATATTACTTGGCTTCTATTTTAAAGGCGCGGGCTTGCGGATTTTTGGTTTCAGGACCAAACCAGACATCATAAATTTTGGCTGCCTGCCCGGTAGATTCCAGCTTCAAAAGTTCATCGTTGACGGCTTTTAACAACGCTGGCTCACCTTTTTTCACCCCCACGCCGATCTCTTCTTTGCTCAGCAGGTCCGGCAGAATTTTGAAATCAGCTTTATCCGGCGCAGCGCCTAATAACCCGGCCAGAATCGTACTGTCCTGGGTAATGGCCTGAACATTGCCGTTGCGTAGCGCGGTTAACGCCAGCGGGATATCGTCGTAGGCCAACACGCGCGACTGCGGGAAGCGTTGATGCAGTGCCTGTTCACCAGTAGTGCCTTTTACCGCGCCGATGCGTGCTTTGCTGTATTCATCGAGCTTATCCGGAGATTTTGCTGGCACAAGGAACTGCTGGCCGGTAACAAAATAAGGGACGGAGAAATCTATTACCTGTGCCCGTTCAGGTGTAATCGTGATATCCGCGACGATTAAATCAGCTTTACCAGATTGTAATAATGGAATGCGGTTTGCCGGATTGGTCGCTACCAGTTCCAGTTTTACACCAAGGGATTTGGCCAGCGCTTCGGCAAAATCAACGTCGTAGCCGACAATCTTATGGGTTTTGGCATCGACGGAGCCAAACGGAGGATTCGCGTCAAATGTCGCGACTTTTACGACGCCTGCGGCTTTGATATCGGCCAGTTGGTCAGCCTGAACCTGCGAGACGGTAAGTCCTGAGGCCAGCAGCACGCCCAATGCCAGCAGTGTTTTTTTAGCGCGGTTAGTTTTAGTTGCCATCATTGTATGAAATCCCTGTAGTTTTTGGTTTGTGCTTTTTACGCTCCCATAACTTACGGTTGGGACAAAATAAGAAAAAATTCTTATCTATATACAAAATGTTATTAGTGAAGGATGTGTTAATAGCGGGTGAAAATAATGCATGAGTGAAAGGTAAAATCGTGCATAAGCCTGGTAATAATTCGCATTTTGTTTTTGTGTGAGAGCACGCTTGAATAAGATTGAGCTGTGCTAATGTCCAGAAATGCTACTGGAATACCCTCCGGACCTGTACCATATATCACAACAGGTCTGGAGTGGGGATAAGCATGCTGCGTGATAATTTTAACGATCTCTATTATCTCATTATCGTTGCCCGCGAGCGTAGTTTTACCCGGGCAGCGGCAAAACTTGGGGTTTCGCAATCCGCGCTAAGCCATGCGATTCGTGGGCTTGAAGAGCGGCTGGATGTACGGCTTCTGACCCGCACCACGCGCAGCGTTGCGCCGACCGACGCCGGAGAACGGCTTATCAACAGTATCAGCCCGCGTTTTGATGACATTGAAACAGAGCTGCTGGCATTAACCGATGTCCGTCAGCGCGTGGCCGGTAACATCCGCCTGACGCTGGGCGAACATGCATTGCAATCTACCGTCTGGCCCGCGCTGGAGCCATTTTTGCAGGCTTACCCTGATGTTAATGTGGAAATGACCATCGACAATAGTCTGACGGATATTGTGACTGGCCGTTATGACGCGGGTATTCGGCTCGGTGAGCAGGTGGCAAAAGACATGGTCGCCGTCAGAATTGGCCCGGACTGGCGTATGGTAGTGGTGGGGGCACCGGCGTATTTTGCTCGTCATGGCAAACCGAAAACCCCTCACGACCTGCAAAATCATAGCTGTATTAACATGCGCATGCCGACGTTGGGCGGATTATACGCCTGGGAGTTTGCTAAAGACGGGCAAGATTTGCGCGTACGGGTGGAAGGGCAGCTTATTTTTAACAATCTACCCCCGCGAATTAGCGCAGCGATGGCGGGAATGGGGCTGGCTTTTGTGCCGGAAGACACCGTCGAGCAGGCTGTTGCAGAGGGGGCATTGGAAAAAGTGTTGGAGGACTGGTGCGAACCTTTCCCTGGCTATTATTTGTACTATCCCAGCCGAAAACAACATACCGCCGCCTTTGCGCAACTGATTGAGGCCTTACGGTATACGGGCTGAAGTGGGTGGGGTTAACAGGCGATAAAAAACCGGCATTGCGCCGGTTTGGAAATCAGATTTTGCAGGCGTCGCCGCAGTCATTATCAGCAATAATTTCCTGCGCTTTCTTGTCTGCATCTTCCAGACGTTCAGCGTTACGCTCTTGCGCTTCTTCCAGTCCATCAAAGACCAGATTATCGAGATCAATTTCCATCATTCACCTGCTCAGGTTCAGCGTTTAACATCACGTTATTATATTGCAAAAATGTTGCTTAACAGCAGCGATTCTTGCTACTTAGCATCGAACGCAATCCGCTGTGCGTATTTATCCGCCAAAATAGCCTATGGTTCGCAATTGCTAAAGAATCATTGGTTGTAAATACCGCAAAATCCTCGCTCTCTCTACCGTTTTATCTCCACTTTTTCATTAACGTGATGCGCGATCATTTTTAACAAATCTGCGACAAAATCACTATACATATAACTTAATATCTTTTATACATTAATTGTTCAACCCTGCGACTATTCCACAAAAGAGAAAGCAATATGGAACAGATACCTGATAAGAAAAATGATAATTTTCAAAAAGATGGCAAAGAACAGTTCAATCGCTCGATCGGTCTTATTTCAAACTTTGCGTTGGGTTTTACCTACCTGTCGCCGCTTACTGCCGTCTATTCGCTGTTTGCACTGGCCGTAACGCTGGCGGGGCCGCCCGCAGTATGGTGGATTTTAATCGTCGCATGTGGGCAACTTTTGGTGGCATTGGTGTTTGGTGAGGTCGCTTCCCAGTATCCGATAACCGGCGGGCTTTACCCCTGGGCCAGAAGGTTGTGGGGCAAGAAGTATGCGTGGATCGCCGCCTGGATCTACCTGTGGGCGCTGGTGGTCACCATTACGTCGATCGCGGAATATACATCAACGTTTGTTGAATCACTCTTCCACTATGGTCAGACGCCGGCCACGATGTTGGTGACTTCCGTCCTGCTGCTGCTGTTGATGATGGCCGTTAATATGTCCGGGACTAAAAATCTGGCCCGGGTGGCAAAAATTGGCTTCTGGTGTGAAATTGTCAGCGTGATCGCGCTGGGGATTTATCTGCTGATTTTCCACCGTTCACAGCCGTTCTCTGTGATTTTTGACTCGATGGGCGTGCTGGCTCATGACGGCAGCTACTCCACCGCATTTATGTCTGCTGCGCTGATGGGACTGTTTATGTTCTTTGGCTTTGAGGCCTGCGGTAACGTTGCGGAAGAGGTGCAGAATCCGAGTAAAAAGATCCCGGTGGCGATGATTTTAAGCATCGTATTCGGCGCGATTTCCGCCATTATTTCTGTTATGGGTTATTTGCTGGCTTCACCGAATCTGGTCAGTATCGTGAATGGCAAAACGTCCGATCCGATCCCGGCAATCCTTAATGAAGCTCTGGGCGAAACTGGCGCGACTGTCTTTATTGTCGTCGCAATTATCGCTATGTTGTCGTGCATTTTGTCTCTGCAGGCTGCGTTAAGCCGTCTTATCTTTTCTTTCTCCCGCGACAGAATGCTGCCGGGAAGTGAATGGATGGCCAAAATCTCTAAAAATGGTGTTCCGGATAATGCCATGGTCGTCAGTTGCCTGCTGCCAGTGATCATCTGCGTTTGGGTTTATTTCCAGCCAGATAACCTGTCGCGTATCACCGCGTTTGCTGTTATCGGGATTTACATCTCGTTCCAGATGGTTGTGCTGGCCGCGCTGCGTCAGCGTCTGAAAGGCTGGAAACCGGCGGGGGAGTGGACCATTGGCGGTTGGGGCGTAATCGTGAATGTGCTGGCGTTAGCTTACGGATTGTGCGGGATCTGGTTACTGGCGCAACCGGCAGACAGCAGCGACTTCATCGACCGTTGGACGGTCCTGTTCGGCCTGGCGATTGTTGTTGGCTCGGGGCTTATTTATATGTTCCTGACCCGTCCGTTTGGTCGTTCAGCGGCGCCGGAAAACGACGCCATTGCCTACGCCAATAAGCTCAATATGGGGCAGGATAACTAAAAACTAAGGGCCTTCGGGCCCTTAGTTTTGATAGTGATAAAGGATAAAGTAGTCGCTCCGATACACCACGGTACTGTTTGCAGGTGATAGCAATTCACCCACGCGAAAACGTGGCCAACTGGAGAAAATGATCCTGTTTTCCAGATTAGTCAGAATCACATAGTCAGGATGGGCACAGGAAAGCAGTTCGGCTTCTATCTGACTGACCAGCAGATCGACCGCGGCAACACCGAGAAACTGGTTGTTGTAGTAGACCGGGACGGCTGACGTTAGGGTATAGGAGATATTGCAAATATAGTCGACGTAGGGGCCGTGGATATAGGCTTTGCCTGCCGGAGGAGAATGCTTAAACCACTCAAAGGTTCTGAAATCCAGTCGTTGTTGCGTGGCCTGATCCAAATCCAGATGCGCCTGGCTTAAACCATTATCTTTCTTATACCACCACTCCAGCAACCAGTACTCTTTTGTGGTTGCGGTGCTCTCAATATGGCTGGCGAATCCTGCCCCTGAGCAGTAATGGTTGTTATTGAGCGTGCGCTTGATGTGCTGTTGAACGGTGGATCTGACTGAGGGGTCGAGAACGACCTCGGCTGAGGCCTTTTGTACCCCTGAAATCGCCTCATGGATGCTCCTCGCCAGCGCAACGGTAGAATCTACGGTAGAAACAGTAATGTCATCAATTTTACGAATTAATGCGCTTAGGGATGTCGAAGAGCTCATTGTCTGTCCTGCCTTCACTGATTGTCAGTTCGAGTTATATTTCAGCTTTTTTTCAATAAGGTAGTAGGTAAACGTGTCGATGATCTGCGTGGCAAACTGTACTGACTCTGCCTCGTTGTGAGCAGCCAGCGCATCGGCCAGCGCCGAATAAAGCGCGATAATTTCTGCATGAATACTGTCTGTGCGATAAAGTATCGCCACCAGCGATGCCCATTCAGCCTGAACCTGCAGCTCCTGATTGGCCAGTCGCGCTGAATGCGAACTGGCGGCAATCGCCAGCAGACAACGCATATCGGCCTGGGTCATCAGCTCAGGTGAGTTTGCCTTTCTGAGCACCTCGACAAACTCGCGAAATTTGGCGATATCCGCACCGGTCATCCGTCGGGAAGCCAGCCTCGCGCTATGGCTAATAATGGCGCAATGCATTTCACCCAGATCAGACAGATAATCCGTACTGATCGCCTTGAACGGATGCAGGGCGCTATTTTTGCCATCAATATTTTCGCAAACGAAACTCCCGCCATTACGACCACGAACCGTATGGATAAGATTATTAGCCCGAAGCGTGTTTAGCGCTTCCCTGATAGTGATATGTGAGACACCCATCATCTTTGCCAAATCAGTTTCGTTGGGGAGCTGTTCTTTTGGCTCCAGCAACCCCGTGATAATGGCATTTGAAAGGCGTTGGACTATCTGGTCTGAACGACTGACCTGCCCGATAGGCGCAAATATGACCGCGTGAGTAATCATAATCTTTTCTGTACTCAATTCCCTGAAACAACGACCATTTTTAACACATGCCCGTCGGGCAAGGAAGGTAAGAATGGCCGAGTTATTTTACATGCCTGGGCGCAACGTCACTGCACAAGCGGATGTGTGTCCCGATAACCTTATGATGAGCTGGGCGTAACGCGTCAGCTGGCAATAAAAAGCCTCATCCTGCAAATGTGAAAACTAAGTTAAAAATGCGAGGCTTATCATAGTGTCAATGTTGCGCATTTGAAAAAATTTTACAATATATATATTACATAAGATTCTTTATGTATTAATTGGCAGGAGACAAACATGAAAACCCTGAAGCATTTTATTAATGGGCACTATGTAGCAGGCAGTAGCGAAGATAGCTTCGAACTGGTGAGTCCGGTTGACGGTGAAACGTACGCAATATCTCCCAACGCTAACGAGGCGGAGGTAGAGCAGGCTTACTCAGCAGCGGAGGCGGCGTTTAGCATCTGGAGAAAATCGACGCCGGCACAGCGGCAAAAGGCGTTATTGCGGCTGGCCGATGAGATTGAACGTAACGTTGAGCGACTGGTAACCGCGCAGAGTCAGGAAACCGGTCAGCTTCGCCATTTTATTGAGAAAGAGGAGATCGCAGCATCTTGCGATGCCATCCGCTTTTTTGCCGGTGCGGCGCGCTGTCTTGAAGGAAAGGCGGCCGGAGAATATTCCTCAGGATTTACTTCAACCATTCGTCGTGAACCGCTGGGTATTGTTGGGCAAGTGACGCCGTGGAACTACCCGTTCATGATGGCGGTGTGGAAGATTGCACCAGCGCTGGCGGCAGGCAACACGGTGGTGTTAAAACCAAGCGACACCACGCCAGTTAGTACGCTGCTGTTGGCTGAACTGGCCGCACCGTTGTTCCCGAGAGGGGCGTTTAACGTTGTGTTGGGCAAAGCCAGCACTGGTTCGCTGGTGGTTTCAAACCCGAAAGCCTCACTGGTCTCGATTACCGGTTCGGTCCGTGCGGGTTTGCAGGTTGCGGCTTCGGCGGCGGCAAATCTGACCCGAGCACACCTGGAATTGGGCGGGAAAGCGCCCGCAATCGTGTTCGCCGATGCGGATATGGACAAGGCGATTGCGACGATTACCACAGCTGGCTTTTTCAATGCCGGGCAGGATTGCACAGCGGCAACGCGGATCCTGGTAGACCAATCTATCTACGCTGAGTTTCTGGAAAAACTGATCCAGAAAACAAAAAGTATCAAATATGGGCCGCCCGAAGATCAAAATGCACTGTACGGCGCATTGAATAGCCGGAATCAGCTGGAGCAGGTGAAAGGCTTTATTGAGCGTTTACCGGCACATGCAAAAATTGAAACCGGTGGGCGCGCAGGATCTGGTCCAGGCTTCTATTTTGAGCCGACGATCGTCTCCGGTTTGCATCAAAATGATGAAGCTATTCAGCATGAAGTATTTGGCCCGGTAATGACTATTCAGTCGTTTTCTACTGACGAAGAGGTACTACACAAAGCGAATGATGTGGAGTATGGTCTTGCCGCCAGCGTCTGGACCAGTAACCATGGTCGCGCCCAACGCTTCAGCATTGACCTCGATTTTGGCACGGTGTGGATTAACAATCACATTCCTCTGTGTGCCGAGATGCCGCACGGCGGGTTCAAAAAATCGGGGTACGGCAAAGATCTCTCATCTTATTCACTCGAGGAATACACTCGGGTGAAACATATCATGTGCGACATTTCTGAATAGAGAGGATTACGATGAAAACATTAAAAATCGTGGTGCTTTCATTAGTGATGTTCTCGGGCTATAGCCTGGCAGAAAGTACATCGCTGAATACCGTAAAAGAGTATATGGCGGCGTGGAATGCGCATGATGCTTCGCGAGCCGCTCAATTTCTTGCTGATGATGCGGTCTATTATGATGCCGCCGCAGGAGAACCGATAAACGGCAGGGAAAAAGCAGAAAAAGAGGTTATCGGCGCTTTTATTAAGGCGGTTCCAGATCTTAGCTGGAAAATGGTTGGAAAACCCGTCTACGACGAAGATACCGTGGCCTTTCGTTGGGAATTTTCAGGCAAAAATAGTGGTGAATGGGCAGGGAGTCCGCCGACAAATAATCCGATCAAATTTGAAGGCGTCAGCTATATTCATGTTAAAGCAGGAAAAATCACCTGGCAGGGTGATTATTATGATTCTAAAAAACTGGATGAAGAGTTAAAGCCAGTGAAGTAGTCGGTTGTACCCCTTTATAAATAAGAAGGGGTATCTCTCTTATTTGTGTCGTATTAAAGGCAGTGTGTAGCAATAAGGAAAAAAGTTAATGGCAATTACCAGACGTGATTTTCTCAACGGCGTCGCGGTGACTATTGCGGCGGGACTTACCCCGCTGGAGTGGGTCAGGGCGGCAGGAAAGGGAAACGCATTTATAGATGGAAATTATTATCCTCCTGCGCTGACGGGGCTGCGGGGTAATCATCCTGGATCGTTTGAAATGGCGCATGCGCTAGGCCGCGAGCATAAACATTTTGATTTAAACGCTCTGTCCGTTGAGGAAGAGTACGATCTGGTGATTGTGGGTGGCGGGATTAGCGGGTTAGCTGCTGGTTGTTTTTGGCGTCAAGTTGCCGGGCAAAATAGCCGGATCCTGATCCTCGATAACCATGACGACTTTGGTGGACACGCCAAACGTAATGAATTTACCAGCCCGGGTAAGAAATTACTCGGTTATGGTGGCAGCGAAGCATTCCAGTCACCTGCGCATAATTTCAGCCCTGAAGTACAAAAGTTGATGGAAACTGTGGGCGTCAGCGTCACGCGGTTAAAAGAGAGTTTTGACGTAAACTTCTACCCCGACTGGCAGCTCAGTCGCGGCGTTTTCTTCGATAAGAAGAATTTTGGCGAAACAAAAATCGTCAGCGGCGATCCGGGCCACGCGGTATCTGATGATATTCCGCCGGACAGGCTCAATGGGCGTAAAATTGAAGACTTTATCAATGATTTTCCGCTAAGTGAGAACGACAGAAAAGCGCTGATCGACCTGCACGTCCGGCCCGGTGATTACCTGCCGGGGATGACGGTCGATGAGAAAATGGAATGGCTGGATACCCACAGCTACAGTGAATTTTTGGCAACAAAAGTTGGTTTGAGCAAAATGGCGCTGCTCTATTTCCAGCAGCGTTCCAACGACTTCTTTGCTATTGGTATTGAAGGTATTTCCTGTAGCGATGCCCGTGCGTGCGCCTTACCCGGCATGGAAGGGATGGGGTTACCGCCGTTGGACGGAGAGTCGCTGGCCGACCTCGAAGAGCCGTATGTTTACCACTTCCCGGACGGTAACGCCGGGTTAGCCCGCCTGTTAGTCAGATATATGCTGCCGGATGCGCTACCGGGCAACACGATGGAAGACTCTGTCCTCGCCAGACTACATTACGAAAAGCTGGATCTGCCGGAAAACGCCACGCGCCTGCGCCTGAACAGCACGGTGATTAATGCGGCCAACGTGCAGGATGGCGTGGCGGTGACCTATCTGCGTGACGGTAAAATGCACCGTGTGCGCGGTAAGAACACCATCATGGCAGGCTATAACATGATGATCCCGTATCTGGTGCCTGAGATGCCGGAACAGCAGCAGGCGGATCTTAAACTGAACGTGAAGGCACCGCTGGTGTACACCAACGTGGTGGTCAAAAACTGGCAGGCGTTCAAACAGCTTAGCGTACATGAGTTTTATTCTCCGGCGGCACCTTATAGCAGGGTTAAGCTCGACTATCCGGTCAGTATTGGTGGGTATCAACATCCGGCCTCCCCGGACGATCCGATGGTCATTCATATGGTCTATGTGCCGACCTATCCGGGCAGTAACCTGTCGGCCAGAGAGCAGTTCCGTCTGGGACGAGCCTATTTGCTGGGGACCACCTTTGCGGCGCATGAGGAGATGATTCGCTCCCAGTTGCAGGAGATGTTTGGCTCAACCGGATTTGATAATCAACGCGATATTTCCGCCATTACGGTTAACCGCTGGGCGCATGGCTATGCGTACTACGCCAACTCGCTGTTCGATGATATGGATAAGATGCCAGAAATTATCGAACGGGCGCGTAAGCCAGTCGGTCGCATTGCCATCGCTAACTCTGATTCTGACTGGAGTGCTTATGCCCACACGGCAATCGATCAGGCATGGCGTGCGGTTAATGAACTCAAGGATATGGGGTGATCTATGCGTAATGTAACCATTCTCGCCGCCTGTTTATTTACCGCTTCGGTTTCCGCTGCTGAATCTAACGGTGAATACATCGCGCGAATTTCAGACTGCGTCGCCTGTCACACAGCTGAAGGTGGTGCGGCGATGGCGGGGGGCAAAAAATTTCCTACTCCGGTGGGGGATATTTATTCGACCAACATTACCCCGGACAAAACGCAGGGTATTGGAAATTATTCTTACGAGGATTTTGAACAAGGCGTACGGCAGGGGATTGCCAAAGATGGTCATCCGCTCTATCCGGCTATGCCTTATCCCTCCTATGCGAAACTTTCTGACGAGGATGTTAAGGCGCTGTATAGCTATTTTATGCATGACGTCACGCCGTCAGCACAGCCCAATAAAGAGAATGCCATTCCGTGGCTACTCTCCGCCCGCTGGCCGCTGCATATCTGGAACTGGCTGTTTACCGACGCGCCAGTGACGGCTGTAGAGGGCGCGAAAACGGATGATAATGCTGCCCTGGTAAAACGGGGTGCTTATCTGGTGGAAGGCCCCGGACACTGCGGTTCATGCCATACCCCGAGAGGCATGGCGATGAACGAAAAAGCGTATACTAATGCTGATGCCGAATACCTGAGCGGCGCGATGATTGACGGCTGGTATGCACCGTCGCTGCGCGGCACCGGTATGTCTGAGCAGGAGTTAAAATCGCTGTTGCTGACCGGTAAAAGCAAGCATGCCGCGGTTTCAGGTTCGATGGCTGAAGTCGTCACGCAGAGTACACAGTATCTGACCGACGAAGATGCCACGGCGATCGCCCAATATCTGTTGAGCCTGAAAAGTGCGAAGCCTGAAACGGTACGTGCTGCGGCGACTACAGCATCCTGGTCGAATTCACCTGAGGCGGGCAAAGTGACCTATAACCGCTACTGTTCAACTTGTCACGGTCTGGAAGGGAAAGGTACGGATGATAACGCGCCTTCTTTAGTTAACAATCCACTGGTGATGGTTGATGACCCGACACCGCTGTTCAGAGTGATTGCCCACGGCGCAGAAACACCGACAACGCGTGGCAGCGTCTCCTTTAAGATGCCTGCCTACGGTGGCTTGTTAAGCGACAACGAAATGCGCGACGTGATCAACTACGTGCGTAAAAGCTGGGGTGAAGGGAATGGCGAAGTAAGCCAGGAAGACCTGGCTGGCGTTAAAAAAGCGTCACATTAAACAGTTTGCCGGAGAAGGTGCTTGCACCGTTATCCGGCAGTGCTTACACGGTGTTTACCCTGATAATATCCGCGAGTCGGGTAAACGCCGACGTCATTTCATTTTCTTCTATACTGGCAAATCCCAGCAACAGGCCGCTGCGTTTCTCTTCATTCACGTAGTAGCGTGACAGTGGGCGCACCAACAACCCTTGCGCATTCGCCTGTTGGGCAATGACTGCATCATCGCTCCCCGCGGGTAACTGTAAGATCATATGCAGCCCGGCGTTGCTGCTGAAAGAACCAAGAAAATGTTCACCAAGTTGGCGGCTGATAAGCTCTACCAGCATCTGGCGACGACGACTGTATAGCTGACGCATTTTCCGAATGTGTGCCGCGTAATAACCCTCGCGAATAAACTCCGCCAGTGCGGCCTGAATCAACAGATGCCCACCACGATAGAGGTCGTTATGAACCTTTTTCAGCGGAGCGGCTAACGATTTAGGTAGCACGACATACCCGAGTCGCAGTGCGGGATAGAGTGTCTTACTGAATGTCCCGATGTAAATGACCGGTGTCTCTTCTTCCAGCCCCTGCAAAGAGGGAATCGGCTGGCCGGAAAAGCGGAACTCACTGTCGTAATCATCTTCCACTATCCAACTTCGCGTTTCACGTGCGCGAAAGAGAAGTTGCCGGCGGCGGCTCAGACTCATTACCGAGCCGAGTGGGTATTGATGTGACGGTGTCACAAAAATAAGTTTTGGCGGTGTTTCACCTGCATCCGGCGGGACCATGCCTTGTTCATCAACCGGGATAGCCGAAAAATTAACGGCATTGATGCGCAGAATATTTTTGATTCCCCAGTAGCCCGGTTCCTCAATCCAGGCGTGATCGCCCGGGTTGCATAAAGTCCGGGTCACCAGATCCAGGGCCTGGTGAATACCTTCAGTAATCAGAATTTGCTCCGGTGAGCACCGTACGCCGCGAGCGGTGCGCAGATAGTCTGCCAGTGCTTCTTTTAGCTCATTCACGCCGCCTGTGGCATCGTAAGTGAGATACTCCGGGCGCAGTCGTCTTGCCAGCCTGTCCTGAATTTTCTTGAGCACCCGGTGCGGGAAATGCTCTACATCAGGTACGCCTGGAATAAATGCCCCCCACTGACGGGGACTGGCGCTGGCATGACCCAGCAGCTCAAGGCAGCGGTCGGATAAGCGGGTGTGATCTTCCAGAGCGGCAGCAACAGGCTCTTTGTCAGGACGCAGGTCGAGATTGTCCAGCACGCTGTCGGTCACAAATGTGCCGCTGCTGGTGCGCGCGGAAATATACCCTTCAGCTTGCAACTGTTCGTACACCCGCAGGACGGTATTGCGCGATAGCGTCAGCTCTCCTGCCAGGTCACGCGACGGAGGCATTCGGGTAGCCGGTTTCAGGCTACCTTCGAGGATGCAACTACAAATGGCGGCATACAGGCGGCGATGTAGTTTTTCGTCAGTCTGCTGATTAAATGCATGCTTGATCACATCTCCGGCAAGTGAACGCATTTGGATCCTTAAAATAAAACGATTTGGCTCTCGATTAAAGTACCAGACGGCGTCTAAATTTAAAGGGTAATTCAACCGAAATGTATTAATGGACAAGGTGTAGAGAATGAACAATAAAAACCTGCAACAACGTCGTCTGGATGCCACCCCGCGTGGCGTGGGTGTGATGTGTGATTTTTATGCCCAGTCGGCAGAAAACAGCACAATTACCGATATCGAAGGCAATCAGTACATCGATTTTGCCGCCGGGATTGCCGTGCTGAACACCGGACACCGCCATCCTCGCCTGGTGCAGGCAGTCGAAGCGCAACTTCAGGCTTTTACCCATACGGCTTATCAGATTGTCCCGTACGAAAGCTATGTGTCTTTGGCTGAGAAAATCAACGCCGTTGCGCCAATCGACGGCAAGCGTAAAACCACATTCTTCACTACCGGGGCTGAAGCGGTAGAAAACGCGGTGAAAATTGCGCGCGCGCATACCGGCCGTCCTGGCGTTATCGCATTTGGCGGTGGTTTTCATGGGCGTACTTACATGACGATGGCGTTAACCGGCAAGGTGGCACCCTATAAAAAAGGTTTCGGCCCGTTCCCAGGCTCTGTTTACCATGCGCCATATCCTTCTGAATTGCAGGGCATTTCCACGGCGGATTCCCTAAAAGCGATTGAGCGTCTGTTTAAAGCCGATATCGATCCAACCCAGGTTGCGGCGATTATTTTCGAACCCGTCCAGGGCGAAGGAGGCTTCGTGGTGGCACCGCCAGAATTTGTGGCTGCCATCCGCCGTATTTGCGACGAGAATGGCATCGTGATGATCGCTGATGAAGTACAAAGCGGGTTTGCCCGTACGGGTCAGCTGTTTGCGATGGATCATTACGCCGATAAAGCGGACCTGATGACCATGGCGAAAAGCCTTGCGGGCGGCATGCCGCTGTCAGGCGTCGTGGGCAAAGCCGAAATTATGGATGCGCCTGCGCCGGGTGGTCTGGGGGGAACCTACGCCGGAAACCCGCTGTCGATCGCAGCGGCCCATGCGGTGCTGGATATCATTCGTGATGAGCAGCTATGCCAGCGTGCGGCGGCTCTCGGCGAACAGCTGCGCGCCGCTCTGACAGACGCGCAAGCAGGGTGTCCTGAACTGGCCGAAGTGCGAGGTTTAGGCTCTATGATTGCTGCTGAATTCTGTGATGCAGCGACAGGAGAACCCAACGCTGCCGCCGCACAACGCGTGCAGAAGAAAGCCCTTGAGCAAGGATTGCTGCTACTGACCTGCGGTCAGTATGGCAACGTTATTCGTTTCCTTTACCCGCTGACAATTCCGCAGGATCAGTTCGCTAAAGCGCTCGATATTATCAAAGCAGCAACCAAGTAATTCGTTAGTTGTCATTTACCCAAAGCCGACGGTCGTCATCACCGTCGGCTTTTTTGTTGCCGTGGATTTACCAACCACATGCCGTTATATATTTACATATATATCGATTGGATCTATTCTATTCATCATACAAATATAATAACTGTACTCTTCAAGAGAAGGCGCTTGCGTTAGCGGCCTCCAGTCTTTCTATCTAACGAATTGAATTAACGAATGTTAAATAACAAATTTACCCCAGTGGCCTCTGGGTTGTTAACCTTTGCCTGTTTTTCCACCGCCGTCACGGCTCATGCTGAAGATACCGTCATCGTTTCGGCGCCAGCCACGTCACAATCCTCGTTATCGGAACATGAACCTCCGGCGAGCGAAAAAAAAGTCACGTTAGGTAGCCTCGGCGAGCGAGAGTTGATAGACGTTCCCTGGTCGGTGCAGACGTTGTCGAAAAAAGTGCTGGATCAGCAACAAGTCAAAGATGTGAAAGACGCCTATCGCTACCTACCGTCCGTTCAGGGTGACGGCGTCCGCCCACAAACCCGCGGCATGCAGGGGAGCGTGGTACAAAACCATATGATTGATGGCCTGAACGCCGTCTCCACGACGGAATATTCGACCGAACAGTTCCAGAACATTGAGGTGTTGAGCGGCATCGCTGGATCGCTGTATGGCCCTGCTAATCCAGCAGGGATGTTTAATTTGGTGTCTAAACGACCTGTCGATACACCGTTGCATCGCGTCACAGTAGGGCAAGGTACAGGGTCGGGAACGTTGGCATCGATGGATTTCAGCGGCCCAATCGATGCGGGAGACCGGGTGAAATATCGCCTCAACTTGCTGAACGATGAGGGCCATAGCTACACCACCGATAGTCATGTCCGTCGACAGTACGCTGGCTTGGGGCTGGACTTTCAACTGACAGATCAAACGGTGCTGGAGAGTAATTTCAGCTATTACCATTATTACGAAAAAGGCATGCCGGGTAGCTTTGCCCTGGCGAAAGGCGTTCACTTTCCCGCGGCATTTGATCCTACGGACAGTAAATATGGTCAATCTTATGCGGGTCATGATGACGAAACGACTACCGTCGATATGCATATTAAGCATGATTTTGACGGCAACTGGATGCTGGATCTGGGGGCGCTGCACCAGGTTGCAGACCGCGAGTCGACGGCCGTGACCAACACCCTGACGGATAACCGGGGCGATTACACCACTACAACCTCTAATTCGGCGGCCAGTCGGTTTACCATCAACAGTTATTTAGCGAACCTGACCGGTAGCATTGATACCGGCTGGCTGACGCAGGATATTGCTACCGGAATGCGTGGATTTGTGTGGAAAAACTATAATCCAAGAAACGGCGGCACTTTCACTCTGGGGCATTCTTCCCTCGATCAACATCCCGACTATCCACGACCACCGTATCCAGATTTTAACGATCGCTATCATTCAGCGACCACCACTCAACATGCATTTTTGCTCAGCGATACGCTGCATTTTTCCCCGCAGTGGAGTTTGCTGCTTTCCGGCAGTGAGAACCTGTTTACCGTCAGTAACTACAACAAAGCTGGACATGAAAGCAGCCATCAGCAGGACAATGGCATGAGCGGTTCTACCAGCCTGATGTATAAACCGGTGGAGAACGTCACGCTGTATACCACCTGGGCGGACAGTTTGCAGCAGGGCGATACCGCGCCCGCCGGGGCGCGCAATGCCGGGCAGGTGTTAGATCCCTACCGTAGCCATCAACTGGAGGTGGGCGCAAAATATGCGCCAGTAAAAGATCTGCTGCTTACCGCTGCGCTTTTTGAAGCCAAACGCCCCTTTGCCTATACCAACGACAATGGCGATTTTGCTCAGGATGGTACGCAGAAAAACCGTGGGCTGGAACTGATGGCTGATGGGCATATCACCCGTAATTTGCGCGTGTTAGGCGGCGGAGCTTGGCTTGATCCAACGCTTCATAATACCGCGGCCAGCAATGCGGATGGTAAGCAAGTTGTTGGTTTGCCGCGCTTCGCCTCGAATATCCTCGCAATCTACACCATCGAACGGGTTCCGGGACTGGATGTCGATACGAACGTGCATTACGTCGGACGTCGGGCTACCGATAATGCCAACGACAGCTGGGTCGGGAGTTACACCACGGTGGACATCGGTACGCGTTATGCCACCAGACTGTGGAACACACCAACCACTTTCCGGTTTGATATCACCAATCTCACCGACCGTCACTATTGGACCAATATTGTTCCGGGCGCATTGACTGGTTACACGGGCGCAGGGGCTGCCAGCGCTCAACTTGGCGCACCGCGCCAGGCTCAGTTTTCTGTTCAGGTTGATTTTTAGGGGTTGCTTATGAAAACGTGCCACACATGGCTGCTTTGTGTGTGGCTGGCGTTTCCTGCCCTGGCAACACGCCAGGTTGTGGATGATGCTGGTCACACAGTTACCGTTCCCGCGCATGTTGAACGTATCGCGGATGGCTGGTTTGCCCATCATTCGGTGCTGATGACGCTGGGTGCTGGTCGTAACATTGTTGCGACGGTCAACCATGAGGAAAACCAGCCATGGATGTTCAAAATCAATCCTTCTCTGAGACAAGCCTTACAGATACGAGGAACATCATTTAATAGTGAGGATTTGCTGGCCCGGCACGTCGACGTCGTGTTTGTGGCAAAAGGAAAAGGGGATGCTCAAAGCTACAGTCAGGCGGGTATTCCGGCCCTTGAAATGGCATTTACTGACTATGCTTCGATGGAAAAATCGGTCACTACGACCGCAGAGGTTCTGGGTACCGAGCAGGCTCGCGTCCGGGCAACGGCTTACAATCAGTATCTCAACCGTGTACTCGCGGATGTGCAGGTTAAAACTGCGGAGCTGGCGGAAAATCAGCGCCCTCGGGTACTTCATATTCAATCGCTAAATCCGCTTAAAGTCGACGGCAGGAACACGTTGATCGATACCTGGATTACGCTGGCGGGTGGACGGAATGCGGCAGGTGAAGTTGACGGCAACATGAAAGAGGTGTCGCCCGAGAGGGTGCTCTACTGGCAACCGCAGGTCATTATTCTCGGTGCGGGGTGTGGTGATATCGCCAGTTCGCCATACGCAGCATTGTTCAAAGAACTTAACGCAGTGAAACAGGGTAACGTCTGGCGCAATCCGGCGGGCGTGTTCCCCTGGGATCGCTACGGCACTGAAAGCGCGTTGCAGCTACAGTGGGCTGCATCGAAACTGCATCCGGCATTGTTTAGCGGCCTTGATATGGTCAGCGTAACGCGAGATTTTTATCGCCAGTTCTTCGATTATTCGCTCACTCAGGAGCAGGCGATGCGAGTTTTAAACGCGTTACCCCCACAGGAGTAGCGCTCACGTATAAAGACAGGCGTGATTAGGATTGCACGCCATTTTTACCCCTCTGAAATGTGGGGTTTGGTGCGCTCATGATGAAAATGGTTTGCCAGGCCTCTCGTTATATAATTTAATGCATATCGTTTTTACTCCTCTATTCAGATGGTATCCCATGTTAACTTTCCGCTCTTTTGTGCTGGTTTGCGCCAGCATGTTGTTTGCGTTTTCTGCTCAGGCCGACCGAACGATCACCGATCAGCTTGGTCGACAGGTCACGATTCCTGACCACGTGGACAAAGTGGTCGTGCTGCAACACCAGACGTTGAATATTCTGGTCCAGCTCAATGCCCTGCAGGACATTGTTGGTGTGATGTCGAGCTGGAAAAAGCAGCTCGGGCCTGAATTTGCGCGCTTTATGCCGACGATTACTACATTGCCGACGCCAGGCGATCTCACCAGCGTGAACATCGAAAGCCTGTTGGCGATTCATCCGCAGGTGGTTTTTGTCGCCAACTATGCGCCCGCGGAAATGATCCAGCAGATTCAGAACGCCGGTATTCCGGTCGTGGCTATCTCATTACGCAAGGATGCCACCGGGCAACAGAATAAAATGAACCCGACCATGGCCGATGAAGAGCAGGTCTACAACGAAGGGTTGAAGCAGGGTATTCGCCTGATTGCGGAAGTGGTTGGGCGCAAACCGCAGGCCGAAACGTTAATCGACTACGTTTTTGCCGCGCGGGCAAAATTCAATGCGCCGGTTGCAAAAATCCCGGATGCACAAAAAGTCCGTATTTATATGGCTAACCCCGATCTGATGACTTACGGCTCCGGGAAGTACACGGGACTGATGATGCAGCACGCGGGGGGATTAAATGTGGCGGCTGCCAGTGTGAAAGGTGCCCGTCAGGTTGCGCTGGAGCAGGTATTAGCGTGGAACCCGCAGGTGATTTTTGTCCAGGATCGCTATCCGCAGGTGGTAACTGAGATCCAAAACGATCCGAACTGGCAGGGGATTGATGCGGTGAAAAATCATCGCGTCTGGTTGATGCCTGAATATGCCAAAGCCTGGGGCTATCCGATGCCGGAAGCGTTGGCGATCGGTGAACTTTGGATGGCCAAAAAACTGTATCCGGATGCCTATAAAAACGTAGACGTTGATGCGCAGGCCCAGGACTACTATCAACGTTTTTATCGTGTGAACTGGCAGCCTGATGCAGCTAAGTAACCGTATTTTGCCCCAGCAACCGCTCTTAATCGTTGTGGTCCTGTTGCTGGGCGTCAGTTCGCTATGCCTCGGACAGTATCCTCTGTCGTTAAGCGAGGTGTTTTACCACCTGACGCACTATAGCGACGCTGAGGGAATAGGCAGCCAGGTTATCTGGACGGTCAGGCTACCGCGTATTCTGATGGCACTGCTGGCGGGGGGCGCGCTTGGGTTATGCGGCGCGACGCTGCAAGGGGTATTTCATAACCCTCTGGTCGACCCGCATATTATCGGCGTGACGTCGGGGGCGGCCTTTGGTGGAACACTGGCCATCCTGCTCGGTCTTTCGCCCTGGCTGATGATGGGATCAACGTTTTTCTTTGGTCTGACAGCGTTGATCCTGGTGTATGCCATTGCTGCGTTACAGGGGCTGGAGAATACGCTGGTATTGATCCTGTCGGGTATCATTTTGAGCGGTTTTTTTGCCGCGCTGGTGAGCCTGATCCAGTATCAGGCTGATACCGAAGAGACGTTACCTAATATTGTGTTCTGGCTACTGGGCAGCTTCGCGACGGCCAACTGGCATAAAGTGCTGCTGTTGGCGGTCCCGGTCGGTATCGCCGCGACGATTTTGTACCAGCTACGCTGGCGGATAAACCTGTTGTCGCTCAATGACAAAGATGCCAGAGCACTGGGTGTGGCGGTGGTTCCTCTGCGACGCAGCGTTTTGGTGTGCTGCGCATTTTTGGTCGCTGCTCAGGTGGCGGTCAGCGGCAGTATTGCCTGGGTTGGATTAGTGATTCCGCATCTGGCGCGTTTGCTGGTGGGGGTTGATCATCGTCGTTTACTACCGTGCGCCTTCTGGTTGGGGGGCGGATTTATGATTGTGGTGGACGATATTGCTCGCACCCTGATGCACGCGGAGATACCGTTGGGGATTATTACCGCATTGTTCGGTGCGCCGTTGTTTGCTTTCTTACTCATTCGTACCAGTCGTCGGGAGAAATCATGATACCTGCCGCACTGCGTGTAAATCAGCTTACTTATGGGTATCGTACGCCGCTATTTGAGCCGCTAACGTTCTGTTGCCAGAAAGGTGAGATCTGGGCCGTGCTGGGACGCAACGGCCTGGGTAAAAGTACACTGCTCGATACGCTAACCGGCACGCTGCCTGCTTTAGGCGGGAATATTGAAAATAACGGTGGGATAGGGATTGTGGCACAGCATAGCCATCTGCCGTTTCCGTACACGGTCAGCGACGTGGTGCTGATGGGGCGAGCACAGCACGTGAAGTTGTTTGCGCAACCCAGTCCGCAGGATCAAAAAAGAGCAATGCAGGCGTTAGAGCAGTTGAATATCGCGCATCTCGCCTCCAGCTCATTTGGCTCACTTTCCGGCGGGCAGCAACAGTTGGTGATGATTGCCCGGGCTTTGGTGACGGAGTGTCAAACGCTGTTACTGGATGAACCGTGTTCCGCGCTGGATCTCGCCAATCAGCAGGTGGTGCTCCAGCTCATCAGCGATCTGGCCCATCAACAGGGATGCAGTATTCTCTTTTCGACTCACGATCCGCTTCATGCGTTACAGGTTGCTTCCCATACTTTGCTGCTACTCCCTGAAGGAAAATGGCGGGCAGGGCCCACGAACAGCATTGTGACGGAGGAGAATTTATTCCTGGCCTATGGCTTAACGCTGAGAAAACTCAACGTGGAGAACTACCAGACGCCGTTTATCGCACCGTTGTTTTCTATTCGTCGTTAAGCGTTAAGAATCCTGCGGCGCTAAGAAATTCCTGCCCGCCGCGGGAGAGTATGAAATCAACCAGCGCCATGACTTCATTGGATGCATCAAGCACCGCCAGTTGGTATTCGCAGCGAATATTGTGCTCATCGGGAATAGCCACGTAATGTACGTCGGGCATCGCGCGCAGCGCGTGTGCGTAATGCGCGTAACCGATAAACAGATCGGCCAGTCCCTGGCGCAGGATCCAGGCGCTCGCCAGTTCTCCTTGCGGGATTTTTACCGTATCACGACCACCAACCAGCGGGATTGCCCGCGTCCGAAGCTGTTGCCCGAGTCCTGCTTCCAGTACATCCATATTGTCAAAAAATGCCCAGGTATAGTCTCCGGAAGGGTCGCAGCCGGGCGTTGATGTACCTGGTCGCAGCGTTGGGTCGCGGAGTAAATCCAGCCAGACACCGGTTCGGTTGCTGACAAGGCTCAGTTTGTTCCAGCAAAAAGTGTGCGTAGAGACGGCTATATTACGTGCTAACAGGTTTTGCGGATGTTCCCTGTTGGCCGAGGCAAAGAGCGCACACGGTTCTCCCGCCTCAATACGCTCACGCAATAAACCGGCCGGACCATATTCAACCTTAACGTCTATTCCACTCATGCGCGTGAACTGGCTTATCAGTGGCGTAAATGCAGGGCGCAAACTGCCTGCGGCTAACAGGAAGATGGAAGAGGGCATGGTATCCGATCTCTGGCGAATGACATTATGCGAAGAAGATGAATGATACGCGTTGAGCATGGAATTTAGAATGATTTAGCGCAGTGCTATTGAATCATCATGGGAAATGATAAAACTGACGGATACAAACTGAAGATAAAAAGATAGTTTTGAAGTGAAATAGCACCAAATCAAAGGGATATGATTTGGTGCGTCCGAGTGGACTCGAACCACCGACCCCCACCATGTCAAGGTGGTGCTCTAACCAACTGAGCTACGGACGCAAAATGGTGCGTTCAATTGGACTCGAACCAACGACCCCCACCATGTCAAGGTGGTGCTCTAACCAACTGAGCTATGAACGCAACGTTGTAGGTGACAACGGGGACGAATATTAGCGGCACAGACCGAATGAGGCAAGAGGGAAATAGCATTTTTCTTCCTGATCTCACGCGATTGCAGAGTAATTAAGCAAGTTGATTATATTTTGTTGATTTTGCAGCGTGTTTTTTATTCAGACAGCGAACTGGGGCATACCAGGGGCGGTTTGAATTACAGAGGTGCTCAGACTTTAAGCGCTGTAAGGATAGTGGTTTCTATTTTCTCTGGGGTAGTGAAGGGGGCAAATCGCTTGAGCGGCTTGCCGTCACGCCCGATCAGGAACTTAGTAAAATTCCACTTGATCCGCCCACCCAGCACGCCGGGTAATTCGTCTTTCAGGTAACGAAATACCGGGTGCGTAGCGGCACCGTTGACTTCCACTTTCTCAAACATCGGGAAGCTCACACCGTAGTTGATGTGACAGGTTTGCGCGATTTCGTCGGCTCCACCGGGCTCCTGGTTACCGAACTGGTTGCAGGGAAAACCAAGCACCACCAGACCCTGCGCGGCGTACTTCTTGTAGAGCGCTTCGAGGCCTGCATATTGTGGAGTGAAACCACAATGGCTGGCGGTATTAACCACCAGAACCAGTTTGCCAGCGTAGTCAGTCATACAGATGGGCTGGCCATGCAAACTGGTGGCAGTCAGTTGATGAAAGGGGGCCATGCCAGAATCCTCAAATAAGATAGCATTACTCATGTTGCCCGCGAGTGACAGGCTTCGCTGCGTATCTATTTATTATGATCGCAACTGCAGGATTAATAAACTTGCCATTGGTGCAGGGCAAAAATAGAAATTCTCTGCGGTTCGGTTATGGACATTCCATAATTTATATTAACCAACCTGACGAGCGTTCCATTCGTCGCGCGTGATTTCCCAAAGTTCAGAATCCAGCAAACCGCTGACATACTCTTTCTTTTCCGTCTTGATAAGCCGCATGCCGCTTCTGTCTGAAATACGTTTGGAACGGATATTGAGAGAGGCTTTCGGCGCACGCAATACCGTCTTATTTAACGTATTAAACCAGTAATCCGTAGCGACATTACTGGCCTCACGCATAAAACCCTGCCCCTGATATTCTGGAGCTAACCAAAATCCACGGTTATTATCCTCAACGTCATAAAGGCAAATTAAACCTATGAGAGCGTCAGGGGCCTCACGGAGTCTGATAGTCCAGATCCACGCAATCCCTTTATCCATATCAGGCAGGGCAACGTTATTGACGTAATTCTCCGCACCGTTATCAGGATAGGGCCAGGGTACTGAGGAGACCATATAGCGAACTATCTCCCAGCGGGGATAAAGCACCTGAATCTGCGCGGCATCTTCGGCTTCTAATGGTTTTAACAGCAAGCGTTCCGTATGGAGTATTGGTATTTTCATATGCACTTTTCCTACTCGATCAAGATAAGAGGATCAATGTGGGGAGGATTTTGAAAAAATATTAATAACCAGAACCCCAGCACAAATAAGAAGCATACCTGCGATCGCCGGAAAATCTAGCTTTTGCCCACTTACCAACCAGCCCAAAAGACTGATTAATACGATTCCAGCACCTGACCAAATTGCGTACGCAATACCCGTTGGAATGGTCGACAGAGTTTGGGAGAGAAGATAAAAGGCTGTGCAGTAGCACACAATAGTTGCTACAGATGGCCATAGGCGTGTGAATCCGTCAGAGAACTTCATCAGGGTTGTACCTATGACTTCAGCTACGATGGCCCCGGCAAGGAAAATGTATGAATTCAAAATCTGACCCCATATGACAATTTAAAGCAAATATCGTATCACAAAGGGGTGGGTGAGTTTGGACACAGGAGTTATCCGCCCAAGACCTCGAAGCTGCCGTACTGAACTCATAGCGATTAGATTTCCGTTGGTGAGTTCTCCTGCCAAGAGCAAAAGAAAACTCAGGCTGATAATGCGATGGACATATCCATACAACGCAGATCTGTTTGGGCAAGTCTTGATGGGGATATCGTTTCCTTGATAAACATAAAACCATGCTTTTCGTAGAAAGTTTGCGCGTTTGGTGTTGAGGTCAAGGTTAACTGTTTCAGCCCTCTTTTAATCGCCTCATTACATTTATAGATTTATCATGAAACGGTTTCGTTTCAACATCGTTGTTTAACAAAAGAGGGAAGTCCATTACTGGCACGGAGTTGACAAGTTACCATTATGAGCAGTGAGCAGATAATCGACTCTTGATGAGTCGATTATTCAATGCAAACGGGGCATAGTAATTCATTCAGTACAGGATTATGCAGCTTAATCAATCGACACAAAATAATTGTGAGGTCACAAATATGACGCCTACATTGCAAGGATCTCTTGTCACGCTCCGTCCTCTGCTTGAGACAGATGCTCAGCTATTGATTGATGCGGCTGCGGATGGGGAACTCTGGTCCCTGCCATTTACGGTGGTTCCGTCTGCTGACACCGCAGATTCGTACATTCAGAAAGCCCTCAAGGGGCAGATCGAAGGCACAGTCATGCCGTTTGCTGTAACGCTTTCGTCCGATCAACGTGTCATTGGATCAACACGTTTCTGGAAGATTGATAGAGAAAACCGAAAGCTCGAAATTGGTCATACCTGGTATTCACAAAGCTGGCAAAAAACAGCTGCAAATACCGAGAGTAAACTGTTATTGCTGCGGTACGCCTTTGAGCAACTGAAGTGTGTTCGTGTTCAGTTTACGACTGATGTATTGAATGAGCGCTCGCAGGCTGCCATTCTCCGTATTGGTGCGATCCAGGAAAGCATCATCAGAAATGAACGAATTATGCCTGATGGTCGAAAACGTACTTCCATACGGTACAGCATAATTGATGATGAGTGGCCGCAGGTTCGGACCAACCTTGAGCACCGCCTTTCCAGCTACAGGAAAGAGAAATAACTCGAGGTTTTGCGGACAGAAGGTCTGCTGTGAGCGAGGAGCGGAAGTTCGCAACGTAATCGCCACGGTTATAATGGCACTGCCGTGTGTTAATCAACGGGGAACACGTCATCGCATTTCTCAGATGAATTGTTTTTCGTACTTATCTAAATGATGTTTAAAAATTTTTTCATAATCTTCTGCGGCACTAACCAATATGGTGACTGTTATAGCAGGTTCATCTAGCTCTTGTGACAAATCTTCGATAGCGATAAAACCACAGATTATTTCTTCATCAGTTTCGCTAATGAATAGTTTACATCCCGTTGTATCGGCATTTGGAAAGTAAAATTGAGTTGGTATTAAATCTCCATGAACGATTCCCATTGGGGGATCACCAAATTCTAATTTAGAGATACCAATAA
Organism: Citrobacter sp. Cpo069; assembly: GCF_030332785.1. NCBI lineage: Bacteria > Pseudomonadati > Pseudomonadota > Gammaproteobacteria > Enterobacterales > Enterobacteriaceae > Citrobacter > Citrobacter sp. Cpo069. The sequence continues at coordinate 194,813 of NZ_JAOWHD010000059.1, read as the reverse complement.
TTTTGCCTTCTTTTCTAATCTCAAATATCACTTCATTCCCCTTGATCCATTGATGTTTTTGGCGATAACCTCGTTGATAACTAATGTAACAATGCCTCGGAAAATGATAGATTACTTTATCAGCAACTTCCACTCCTGGTTCTGAGCAGTCGTATGAGGAGGTACTGTTTTTCACGTGAAATTTGAATAGTTGAAGGCCATAAGTACGGATGATGAGAGGCTTGAATAACCTGTGTGGTTTTGGAGTGGTTTTACCCCACTTGAGGCGTGATTTTGGGGGCATCTTTAGGAGCAGGGACATAAAAAGGGACACATTAATAGCTGCTATAACCCGCTATTAACTGTCCCAGTAATTGTTTATCGTAATGATTTATATGTTTTTTTTTTGAGTTTTGAAATGATTGTATTTTGTTAATTTTGCAGAATGCTATTTACTCAGGCTGTGCGTCGGGCGAGTCACACCTGATTGTTAAACTGCGTGATGTTTATACATTTCTACGTGCTGGAGTCACTTAAATAATTACACAGCAACTTCCATAAGTAATGAGCAGCCGGTGTAAAACGATGATCGGAGCTACGCAATACATGCCACTGACACTCTCTGGCAATATGATGATCAATCGGTATTGCCGTCAATTCCCCAGGATAAGAATTTGCATTAGCGGTTTGTTCTGTCATAAAAGCAATCCCCAGTCCCGCACGGCACAGGGCTATTGCGCTGGTAAACAAATTACAGCAGTAGGATGGCCTGAACATAATCGCTTCATCGCGAAACATCGCAGTGAGATATCGCTGAAGCCCAAAATTGTCATGCATAGCAATCAGGCGATGCCGGGAAAGTTCCTGAAGCGTTACTTTCTTTAAATCAGAAATAACATGATCCTTCCTGACAATGGCACAAATGGCTCCCCGATTATAGCTATATCGTTTAAGTGCCGGTTGCCCAACGGGACCAAATCCCACGGCCATATCCACTTCACCTCTTGCAATGAGTTCCATCGACGTTTCCATGTTGCCAGAGGTGATATCGACAAACACATTCGGGTAGATTTGGGCAAAATCGCTCACGACGTGGGTAATGATTTCCTGGACCATTCCTTGTCCAACGCGCAGCGTAACGGTCCCTCCACGCATATGGCGCATATCGCTGAGTTGCCGCTCAAGTTCATTGCGTTTTTGTTGAGTAATGGCGTAGTCATCAGCCAGTAATCTTCCCGCCTCGGTGAGGACAACGTTACGTCCTCTTTTCTCCAACAATGGCAGCTGTATTGTTCTTTCCAGAAGAGAGATTTGGCGACTGACAACCGAAGGGTTAAAGCCAAGGATGTCGGCGGCTCTGCGGATCCCACCGTACAATCCGACCATATATAGATAACGGATCGCTTTTTCTGGATAGGTGCTCAATGTCATGTTTTTGCCATTATTGTTGACCTGAAGGCAACAATAATAGCATAGAAGCCTGATTCTTTTTCAACCGGGATTCATTACATACTAATGCTAAATACCTATACGGAGAGTGTGGCAATGAAGAGCGTTGTTAATTACTTACAGAAACATACTGACCTTATCATGGAAGATATCAGCGATTTGGTACTGGCTGAGTCTCCTTCAACGGATAAAGCTGCTGTTGACCACTGTGGTGACGTTTTAAAAGCTATTTTCGAAAAGCGTCTGGGTATACAGGCTGAAACTGAAAAACAGACACATTACGGTAACCAGTTAAAATTTGTTCTGGGAAAAGAGGGCCCGCAAACCACAATTTTGGGGCATTTTGATACGGTCTGGGATAAAGGGGTACTCTCACTTCGCGAAGAAGAGGGGAAATGGTATGGCCCGGGGATCCTCGATATGAAAGCCGGGATGATTCAATCTATCTGGGCAGTTCGTGCGTTAAAAGAGAGCGGGCAGCTCGGCGGTAAGCGCATTGTTTTCCTGTGCAATAGTGATGAAGAACTCGGAAGTCCAAGTTCGAAGGAATGGATTATCCGTAATGCTACAGGATCTGAGCAAGTATTGGTTGTTGAACCGGCGACAACTCATGGTGATTTAAAAATTGCCCGTAAAGGCACTGGCCGCTACCGCATTGCTATCACAGGTCTTGCTGCGCATGCAGGCAATAATCCTGGTGAGGGGGTTAGTGCTATTGAGGAAATGGCTTTTCAGATCCTCAAATTGCGAGAGTTGAATGATCCTGAGCGCGGTACCACCGTTAACGTTGGTATTGTACGGGGTGGCAGTAGGGTCAATGTCGTCGCGGATTATGCCGAATTAGAAATTGATACCAGAGTGGAAAATCAGTCAGAAGCTGCACGGATCCATGATGCTATCACCCGTTTGACACCTCATTTGCAGGGTAGCCAACTCAGGATTGAAGGAGGGCAAACTCGCCCACCGATGGAACGTTCTTCAGCTTCCGAACAGCTATTTGAAAAAGCGCAAAAGATTGCGGAAATACTGGGCATTACGATTACCGCGAAATCGGCTGGAGGTGGTAGTGATGGAAACTTCACCGCGGCGTTAGGTATTCCTACATTAGATGGCCTTGGTGCGACAGGAGCCGGTATCCATGCGCTCCATGAGCATATATTACCCGAAAATATCGTTACCAGAACCGCACTGGTTGCTGGAATGATGCTTAACGATATTAATTCTGATGATGGGGCAAAATTTTAGCTAAATACATCATGCTCACTCAACGACATTATTGTTTGTTATCCTCATGTAACCACTGTGGCTATATGGATTATTAATATCTTGACGAATAAATAACAGGACATATCCATGAGTGCTTTTATTATTGCGATAGTTATTACTGTCGTTGCGGCTTGGTTAATTATCAAGAATTACCAGCCGCAAACTATTTTGCTGTTAGCGGGGCTTTCCTTGTTAACAATTACAGCTATTTTCTACCCTGAAAAAAGTATCTTATATGGAAATGCAAAATCCACAGGGTCTGTCTGGATTGATATATTTGCTTTTGTAAAAGGTTCATTATCAACGCAGGTAGCAGGGATCGGTTTGATTATTATGGCGGCCGGTGGTTTCGCCAGCTATATGGATCATATTAAAGCTTCAAAGGCCATGGTTGACGTCTGCATTAGGCCGCTGGAGGCTTTAAAAGCACCTTACCTGATCCTTGCCATCGGCTACATTTTTGCGCAATTGCTCCATGTTGCCATCTCCAGTGCTGCGGGCCTTGCAATGTTATTGCTGGTGACATTTTTCCCGGTCTTGGTTCGGCTTGGGGTAAGTAAGGCTGCTGCCGCGGCTATGATTGGCATGTGTGCCTTTATGGATCTTGGGCCGGCCGTTGGCACCGCGAACTTAGCTGCTGAATATGCTGGCATGGAAACAGCACTGTATTTTGCTCATTATCAGATGCCGGTAGCTGCGGCGGTGATGGTTGTCGTTTCTATATTAATCTATTTTACGGCGAAATATTTTGACAAAAAAGATGGACATGTTGTTGCGTCACAACGTGCTATGCCTCCCGAGATTGCTGAAAAAGATGACGCGCCAGCACCTAAGTTCTACGGGTTATTGCCCATTTTTCCTGTCGTTCTGGTATTGGTGTTCAGTCCGTTGGTTGTTGATACCATTAAAGTCGATGTCGTGACTGCAATGGTTATCGGAACTATTGTCGCCTTTATTTTTGAGCTATGTGTAAAACGAAACTTTAAAGAGTGCTGCAAGGGAGTACAAGTCTTCTTTAAAGGTATGGGGAGTATGTTTACCAGTATCGTTTCATTACTGGTATGCGCCGAAATTTTTGCACAGGGATTACAAAAAATTGGTGCAGTGGATTATTTACTCGATGCGACACATAACGCTGGCTTTGGTTTCACCAGCATGACGATTGTAATGGCATGTTTGGTCGGGGTAACGGCTGTACTGACAGGATCGGGGGTTGCAGCCTTCTTTTCATTTGCCGGTATGGCGCAGTCTATTGCAACAAAGTTTGGTATGAACGCCGTACATATGCTTCTGCCGATGCAACTGATGGCTGGGATGGGGCGCGCAATGTCGCCTGTAGCCGGTATTATTATTGCCGTCAGTAAATCGGGTGAGTGTTCCCCATTTATGATCGTGCGCAGAACGGTCATTCCGGCACTTGGTGGAATCATAACTATGCTAATCGCTAATACGCTAATTTCCAGTATGTAATAGTAACTGAATACGGAAGATTTTTATCTGGATGAACACTATGTTAAATGAAAATGTAGATAATTTACTCTATATTCCTTACTCAGGTTCTGTCCTACTCGAATCTCCTCTTCTTAATAAAGGAAGTGCTTTTAGCAAAGAGGAACGAGTGATATTCAATCTGGAAGGATTGCTACCCAATGCAGTTGAAACAATTGAGGAGCAATCCCATCGAGCATATCGCCAGTTTAGCGATTTTAAGTCTGCTATCGCACAGCATATCTACCTTAGGAACATTCAGGACACTAACGAAACGCTATTCTATTATCTGGTAAATAAACATTTAGCAGAAATGCTCCCTATTATTTATACACCTGTTGTTGGCCATGCATGTGAACATTTTTCTGATATTTACCGTAGGGCCAGAGGGTTATTTATCGCATGGCCGGATCGCCATAAAATTGATGATATATTGCATAATGCCACGAAACAGCATATTCGTGTCATCGTCGTCACCGATGGTGAACGGATCCTGGGACTTGGGGATCAAGGTATTGGCGGTATGGGGATTCCAATCGGAAAACTGTCTTTGTATACCGTCTGCGGTGGTATAAATCCGGCAAATACATTACCCATTCTGCTGGATGTTGGAACCAATAATTCTCAACTGCTAAATGATCCTCTTTATATGGGATGGCGTCACCCAAGAATTACCGGGGAGGAATATTTTGAGTTTGTGGATATGTTCATAAACGCGGTTAAACGTCGATGGCCTGAGGTCCTACTGCAATTCGAGGATTTTGCTCAGCAAACGGCACTTCCTCTTCTGGAGCGATACAGAGATGAGATGTGCTGTTTTAATGACGACATCCAGGGAACTGCTGCCGTCGCGCTAGGATGTTTAATGGCGGCAAGCTCAGTCTCTGGTCGTTCATTGTGCGAGCAAACAGTTGTATTTCTGGGGGCCGGATCGGCTGGTTGCGGTATTGCGGAGCATATTATTCAGCAGATGATCGCTGAAGGCTTGTCTGAAGTGGAAGCTCGCGCCAGAATTTTTATGGTGGATCGGTTCGGATTGTTGACTGATGACCAGGCAAACCTTCCACCTTTTCAGCGACAACTGTCACAGCCTCGAACGATCGTCGAAAGCTGGGGTGTGGAAAGCGAAAAAATGACGCTGATGGATGTTGTTTGTCACGCACATCCTACGGTGTTGATAGGTGTTACCGGCCAACCAGGCTTGTTTAGCGAAGCTATTATTAGGGAAATGTACAAGTACTGTAAGCTCCCAATAATCATGCCGTTATCCAACCCAACTTCGCGGGTCGAGGCGAGGCCGGAAGATATTATTGAATGGACAGAGGGAAACGCCATTGTTGCAACGGGAAGTCCATTTAATCCCGTAATATACAAAGGAAAGGAGTATCCCATTGCACAATGTAATAATGTTTACATCTTCCCTGGTATTGGTCTAGGGTGTCTGGCAAGCCGCGCCACACGAATTACAGAAAATATGTTAATAACGGCAAGCCGAACGTTAGCCTCTTTTTCGCCAATGAAAAGCAATAAAGATTCTCCATTATTACCGGATATAAATAATATTCAGGAGGTAACAAAGGCCATTGCCTTTAGTGTTGGTATTGCAGCGCAACGCGATGGCGTAGCCATTCGTATACCGGAGGAATCATTACGAGGCAAAATTGACGAGATTTTTTGGCATCCGCAGTATCGTCAATACAGACGGACCTCATACTGACGCTAATCAACCCCCTCTCTGGAGGGGGATTGACGCCACTCATCGATAGGGAGGTTGGATTTTGACACAATGCATCTTATTCTCAACGCAAGACACCCTTGCTGACCGATGGCGAAGCTCATGGGATATTAACCCGTTACTCAGGGAAGGCGGCAATGACAGATTATTGGTGGAAAGACCTGGTTGATCGTAATAACCAGTGGCAAGGGTTGGAACTGATCTTCAAAGAAAATCAAAGAACTGAGCCAGCGATGGAAATGCTCAGTGGCCATTTTGGGCGTATGGCATTGCAGCTCGCCGGAGAGCCGTTATTCTGGGCCTCAATGCTTGAAGATCATTCCGGCGTTTGGCTGGTTTTTAATGCAGATCATCCACGGAGCCAGGAGATATTACCTGCGGTAACTTCTGAAGATATTGAACGGATAAAAGCCAAAGGCGAGCAGGTGCGGATCGGCGAATGGTGCCGGTATTTTGTTCGTCAGTTAATGAATGCGCCAACACCATTACTCTCACCGCAGCGTTGGTTGATAAGACCGATGTTACCGATTCAATGTTCATCGCGCTATTCCAGTCCCCAACCCATTGCGTTAGAAAACTGGCGTTTCTCAGCGCCAGAAAGCACTGAAAATATTAACTGCCAGTGGACGCTGTACGGTGAAGATTTCCCTGATCTGACGCAGCCGGAAAACGTCAGATTGGTTGACTGGTGGTGGGGCGGTTATTTGCTGCGGGGGCGTTATGCCATTCAACCCAATACGGGGAGAGTAAAATGGTGGCGTAAAAAATGCCGAGAGGGGACGTTGCCGCCGATACTGGTCTGGTATATCGCCGGATTAGGATCTTATGTGATCCTTGATGGGCATTATCGATTACAGGCGGCGATCGAAGAGCAGATCCCCCCTTTATTTCTGGTGCTGAGCGAGCTTAATGAAACGGAATATCCTGCCGATGCTGCCCATCAGGCGCGTATCGTTCAGTCGCTGGAAAAGCAGCTGGCTAACAACCCCAATTACAGTGTCAATGCGGTAAATCAGACGCTGATTAGTCTCTATGACAGACGATATCTTTACGCGTCAACGCATAGCCGCGCTATTCTCGGTGAGGGAACCCAATGGGCTACGGAGGTGGAACGTTATCTGCAAAAACATCATCTTGATGCGTATCGGGACAAGATTTTTCAGCGGGTTAAGGGAGATTGATTTTTACCCTACATTTTGTCGATATAACGCGAGCCAGCTTCTGATAACTCCCGGCGGTGGCATTCAGACGGGAGTTATCGTTACTTATCGCTCCTGTTGCAACTCGATATCAGAACACCGGCAAACCCAGTCCTTGCTTCACTTCTCTTAATGTCTGCTGCGTAATCTCGTGCGCCTGCTCGCTTCCTTTTTTGAGCATCGCCATCAGCATGCCTTTATCCTGAATGTAGGTTGCACGCCGCTCGCGCATTGGCGCGATGAGTTCTTGCAAGCACACTTCCAGCTCGTTTTTGCATGTCCGGTCACCAAGTCCACCCCGTTGGTAATGCGTTTTCATTTCCGCCACTTTTGCTTTATCCGGATGAAAAGCATCGAGGTAAGTGAATACCATATTTCCGTCTATTTGCCCTGGGTCGGACACTTTCAGATGATTAGGGTCGGTGTACATTGCGCTAACCGCGCGGTGAATGGTTTCTTCGCTGGCTGACAGGAGCAATGTGTTACCAAGCGATTTTGACATTTTGGCATTTCCGTCGATCCCTGGAAGGCGGCTGGTTTCACTCAGCAGCGCTTTGCAGTGCGATAGGACGGGGGCCGGTAACAGGCTATTCATCTTATGCACTATCTCATTAGTCTGTTCAATCATTGGCAACTGATCGTCGCCGACGGGAACGACTTCGGCTTTGAAGGCCGTAATATCTGCCGCCTGACTGATGGGATAAACCAGAAAACCAACCGGTAACGAGCGGGCGAACCCTTTCTGCGCAATTTCGTTTTTGACCGTAGGATTACGCTCCACGCGAGCCACGGTGACGATGTTCATATAAAGCGCGGTTAACTCTGCGAGAGCAGGCAGTGCCGATTGCAGACAGATGGTGGTAAGTGACGGGTCTATTCCTGCGGCAAGATAGTCGGCAAGTACTTCGGGAATATTGTTGCGGATCTTTTGCGGTGTGCTGCCGTTATCGGTTAACCCTTGTAGGTCAGCCACCAATATAAACTGCTGATAATCGTGTTGCAGCGTGGCGCGCTGGCGCAATGACCCCACATAATGGCCAAGATGCAGCGGGCCGGTGGGACGATCGCCAGTGAGGATGATGGTTTTATTGTTCATGTAAGACTCCTTAGTCATAAAACCGAAAGGGGTCTCTAAATGCAAATAACCGCCTTTCGGCGGTTATTTAAAATGAGGAAAACACATTCTGACCGCCTTTAAGAAGGCAGCCACCACAGGTTGTGATTAAAACCGTTGATATCGTGTTTTGTGTTCATCCAATTAACATACCACCTGGTGTAGAGGTAAAGCAATGCCAGAAGTGCTGGCGCATATCAGCTCGCTTCCAGCATGCCAAAGCTCACAATGCGCGAACGACCTAACTCTTTCGCGCGGTACAGTGCGACATCTGCGGCGCGTAACAGGTTGTCGCTCTGGGCATGCTGCGGGTAACTGGCGACACCTATAGAGACATCCACGTGTCCAATATCGGAAACGCCAAAGCGCAGCGACAGTTCGCGTACGCCGTTGTAGATTTCCGTAGCAAAGCGGTTAGCGGCCTGTTCATCCGTATTGGCCAGCAGTACCAGAAACTCTTCACCGCCGTAGCGGAAGGCCATGCCGCTGTCGTGGACAACGCGCTGAATAGTCGCAGCGATACTTTTGATTACGCTATCGCCTGCCTCATGGCCAAAGCGGTCATTAATACTTTTAAAATGATCGATATCGATCATCAGGCAACTGATCGGTTCTTTGTTACGCACTGCCTGGCTCATCTGGGTACGCAGTGTATCTTCAAGATGATGACGGTTGCGCAGTCCGGTTAGCGGATCGTAGAGCGCTTTCTCCAGCAGGGCGTCACGCAGACGCTGGTTGGCTAATGCGAGGCCGAGTGCTTCTGCCATCAGCTCCAGATATGCACGGGAGGGGGCGGAATCATCGCTAAGGTTCTGGAATGAGAGCAGGCCGATGGCTTCGCCCTGGGCAATCAGCGGAACACACAGGGTATGGTGCTGGCATGACTCTGGCAGATGGTAGCAGGCGATATCGGGTTCACCTTGTACCGGAGGATGACTCTGGCCGCGGCGCACAGCCCAGCATTCGTCCGGGTGGAACGCATCCGCTTTACCCTGCGGAGAAAGCCATTGTGCAACGCAGCGCATTTGCCAGGGTTCCTGGTCCAGTATGTAAAGCCGCCCGGCGATACCTGGAGCAATATTCGGTGCAAACAGCTCTGCCACATTGATGACATCGGCAAAACTCTCGCAGCCTTGCAGACGTTGCGTCATGCGCGCCAGCAGATCGCGGATTGCCCAGTCTGCATCTCGCTCTTTCTCCAGTCTCTGACGCGCCAGACCGTTCTCGCGAAATATCCGGATCGCCTGCGCCATGTCGCCTATTTCATCTATCTGGTTAAAGCTGGGCGTCTCAACGGCATAATCCTGCGATGCGAGACGGTTTACGACATCGCTCAAACGCACGACGGGACGCAGGACGCGACGCTTTAAAATGAAACCGAGAACGAATAAAAACAGCAGCGCTGTCAGACCGACCATCACTTCAGAGGCTGTCCGCAGCATGCGGGATGACTGGGTTGCATATTCAATTGTATTGCGTACGCGGTTATCGAGCAGTTGGCGGAAATGATCTATCCGGTCCTGGGCGCGTTCCAGTTCCTGTTCATAGCTTTTCCCATAGAGCAGGGCAATAGCCTGCGACTCTTCTGCGCGCGCGACGCTGGCAAGCGCCGCAGCTTGCTCGTCCCGCAGGGCATCAACAATCTGTAGCCCTTCGTGCAATAGCGCCAGCTCTTCATCCGTTGCCCCGATGTCTTTTAGCTTCGACAACCGCTGTTCCACCGCTTTTAGCGATGCTTCTTTCTGACGGTAGGCGTCAAGCACCTGAGGATCTTTTGCAATAACATAGTCGCGCGCCAGGTCGGACAGCGACCAGGCATCGAGTTCGACTTCTTCGGTAAGTTGATCGAACTGATAACGCTGTTCTACCACCTGGCGTTCTGTGTTATCGGCGCTGGATGCCATCAGCATGACAACGCCTGAAGCGATGGTCAGGCATACCGTCGCGCTATAGGCCCAGTTGGTGATTGTGGCAATTCGCACTGATTAGTTCCTTCTGCGACGATTAATGAATACGCATGATTGCAATTATAGGAAACGCATGATTTTGCGTGAAAATAAAAAAGGCGGTCCAGAAACCGCCTTCTGTTATCGTCCTGCAATCATAAATCTGGAGGATTTTTTCCTTCTTCCATAAAGGCTTCGTCGATTCCTTCCACGTTACCTTCATGGTCACGCCCGGAAAACAGGTTCCAGCAGGTTATGAATAGTGCAGCAATTAGGGGGCCAATCACAAAGCCGTTAATGCCGTAGATCTCCATGCCGCCGAGAGTGGTAATCAAAATAAGATAGTCCGGCATTTTGGTGTCTTTACCTACCAGCAGCGGGCGCAGGATATTGTCCACCAGCCCAACGATAATCACGAAGAAGCCAACGATAAACAGCCCTTGCCATAGCTGGTGGGTGGCGAACAGGAATATTGCTGCAGGTACCCAGACGATCGCTGAGCCCACGGCAGGCACGAGCGAGAGAAACGCCATCAACGCCCCCCACAGAACGCTGCCGTCGATATCCACAATTGCAAACGCGATGCCGCCAAGAATACCCTGAACCAAAGCGACGACCGCCGTGCCCTTGACGGTTGCCCGCGTCACGCCGACGAATTTGGCAAACAGGTGCTGTTTGGCAAAATCAGAAAGGGGTAATGAGTCCAGAATCTGGCGCACCAGATACGGTCCATCCTTCAGTAAGAAGAACAGCAGATACAGCATGATGCCAAAGCTGATAGCAAAGCCGAATGTGCCTTTCCCGATCAGAAATGCACTGCCAGCGAGATATTGCCCGCCTTGCAGCACGACATCGGACAGTTTTTTCTGGATCTGCGCGACATCATCCAGATTGTGTTCTGCCAGAAATCCTCTGGCCCAGTCAGGAAGGTACGAAAGAATAGAAGTGACGACTTCCGGGAACTGCGTGTCATTCTGTTGCAGTTTGGTGTATACCACGTTCAGTTCAATGGCCAGCGATGACAGGATTACCATCAGCGGGATAAAGACAATCAGACAGATAATGACGATGGTAATCAACGATGCCAGCCCGTTGCGTTCACCAAGCGCGCTACGCAGTCTGTTTTTTACCGGGTTAAAGATAGTCGTTAATATCGCGGCCCACAAAATGGCGGAAAAGTAGGGGGACAATACATCGAAGAACGCCCAGGTCACGAGGGCAAGTATGAAAATGAAGAAGCCTTTAGTCAGTCCGTTAAATCGCATTAGTGAACCCTGTAATGAGAAGCAGTCCCGACTATAGAACCGTTCAGGGGATTTACCAACTTTAGCTGCAGATATTTAGAATAAAGATGTTGCACTAAGGCTACATTCTTATTGTCCTTGCTTCACTGGCGGGAGAGCTATCCTCGCCTCAGTTCAAACTTAATCTTAGACATATACGAATTCCTTCTTTTCAACGATACTCTTATGCTATGAGTTCAAATAAGCAGCGTTATTACAGCTCTTCAGGCAGATTCAAAATCAACATCGAATAATTTTTCGATATCCAAACTGCACCTTAATCAGTCCGGCGCATGGCAGACAGCCTCAATATTATGGCCATCAGGTGCAATGACAAATGCGGCATAGTAGTTTTCGCTATAGGAACGTAAGCCAGGTGCTCCGTTATCCTGGGCTCCCGTGCGCAAAGCTGCATTGTAAAATTCATCAACTTGCTGCCGGGTTTTTGCGACAAACGCCAGATGCAGAGGAGCCGGCTTGTCATTCGTGTGGAACAGACAAAGTGAAACATTCTCGGAGCCCATTTCAACACCGTAGCTTGGTGTGCCTTCATCGATGAGTTCTACGCCAAGCGGCTGAAGCGCGTTGAGAAAGAAAATTTTACTTTTTTCGTAATCACTTACACCGATTTTCACATGATCGAACATTCTTTATTCCTCATGAAGATATGAACAAATAAAGAGTATATAAAGAGATTGAAGTCGAATTCACGTAAGAACCTGTCAATGTGATGAACATCAATTTAGAGATCTATATATCTACAGTACCTGCCTTTGCTGTTTTAATTGGATTCTTTGATTGCCTGGTTTGTATCCCGCCTAAATATTCATTAGGAATGGCACGATTATGGGGGATACTTACACTTGCATCTATCAGTTCAACTCACAGCAGATAACTTACGCTATGATTTAATAGTGAAACCGTCATTTTTTCCCGAAAAGGGTCGTCAATTAACGAGGGGGTTGTTATGAACACTCAGCCTGTCATCGGGATTAGTGGATGTTTAACTGGTTCAGCCGTGCGATTCGACGGTGGGCATAAACGGATGGGGTTTGTAATGGACGAGCTGGCTCAGTGGGTGACTTTCAAACCTGTCTGCCCAGAGATGTCCATCGGTTTGCCTGTACCACGTCCCGCGTTGCGTCTGGTTCAAACCGCCCAAGGGAATGTCCGCATCTGTTTTAGCCATGCGCCTGGTGAGGATGTAACCGATAAAATGTCCGATTTCACCAACTCATATCTTCAGGGACTTGGTGGCCTCTCGGGTTTTATCGTCTGTGCTAAATCACCGAGTTGCGGTATGGAAAGAGTGAGACTGTATGACGAGAAGGGAAATCGTGGGCGAAAAGAAGGGACTGGTCTGTTTACTGGCGCGTTAATGGAAACCTACCCGTGGTTGCCAGTCGAAGAAGATGGCCGCTTGCACGATCCAGTGCTGAGGGAGAACTTTGTCGAACGCGTGTTCGCATTGCATGAGCTTAATAGGCTGCGGGCCAATGGTCTTACTCGCCATGGCTTACTCAACTTTCACAGTCGCTATAAGCTACAGCTTCTGGCTCATCACCAGGCCGGTTACCGGGAAATCGGCCCATTCGTTGCCTCGCTTCACCAGTGGGATGATTTGGACGCTTTTTTCGTTGTCTATCGTGAAAAGCTCATGACGATCCTCAAAAAGCCCGCCTCACGAAAAAATCACACCAACGTACTGATGCATATCCAGGGCTACTTCCGCGAACGGTTGAACTCCCGCCAGCGCGGAGAGTTACGTGACGTTATCCTCAACTATAGCGGTGGGCTGCTGCCAATATTGGCGCCTCTGACGCTACTCAAGCACTATCTGGCTGAATACCCAGACAGCTATCTGCTTACCCAGAACTATTTTGATCCTTATCCGAATGATTTAGCGCTACGGTTGATGATCAAATAGTCTGAGAGCGATTCAACCGTTTCTGATTTTCTCATCGATACAAGGCTGAGGTTTACCAAACAGATATCCTTGGGAGAAATCGCAGCCCAGCGCCTGAAGGCTTTTTAGTTGTTCCTGCGTTTCAACACCTTCAGCAACAGCCTTCATATTGAGGGATTTCGCCATGCCGGTGATCAGTTTGATGATATTAAGCGCATCTTCCTGTGTGGATATTGAATGGACAAACGACTTGTCTATTTTAATTTTATCGAAGGCAAGCCTGCTCAGGCGCGAAAGGGAAGAATATCCGGTGCCAAAATCATCGATGGAGATTTTTACACCCATGGCTCTGAGTTTGTTAAGTGTGTTCATCGGCGTCGTACTCTCAGTGAAGAGAGAGGATTCTGTTACTTCCAGTTCAAGACGATCGGCTGGGAGTCCAGTTTCTTTCAGAATAGACAGTACGATACCGACAAAGGCTTTGCTGCTTAGCTGGACAGGAGAGACATTCACTGAAATTTTAGCCGGAACCGCCCAACAAGCCGCTTCCCGGCAGGCAATTTCAAGCACAGCTTTCCCCATCTCATTAATCATTCCGGTTTTTTCAGCAACAGGAATAAAGTTATCCGGCGACAGGAGGCCCTTTAGAGGATGGAGCCAACGAATTAGGGCTTCATAGCTATAAATTTCCTGGCTGAAGGAGTCAACAATGGGCTGATAATAAACCACGAATTCTTTGTTCACTATTGCCAATGCCATATCATGCTCAAGCGTTCTGCTTTCTTGTAGCTTTTCTAACATTCGTTGTCGGAAGACTTTTATCTTACCAGAGCCTTCACCTTTGGCTTCATAAAGGGCCAGATCGGCAAATTTATAAAGGTAGTCGGAACGTCGTTCAGTGTCTGAGATAACAATGCCAACACAGGTGGTTATGTTGATAATCGTGTTATAAATAGTGTAGGGCTGGCTAATAAATTCACATATTTTCTGGGCGCGCGAAACAGCGTGGCTTTCTGTCAGGCCACTTGAGAGAAACGCAAATTCATCTCCACCCAGGCGATACAGCGTATCCGAAGTAAGGCTCATCGAAACCAGTCGGTCAGATATCTGGCGTAGCAACATATCACCGGCATCATGACCATACGTATCATTTACTTCTTTGAATCGATCTAAATCAAACAACATCACAGTCACAGAATCGTGATTTTTTTCTGCTCTCTCAATTGTTTTATTTAAATCGCTCCAGAATAGCTGACGGTTATTCATCTCGGTAAGAGAGTCATGGTAGACGTCATATTCCAGTTTAGCATTCTGAATTTGCAGTTTTTCTTTAGATTTCTGCAGTTCTTCGGCAAGACTCTTGACCTGCAGGTGCGCCCGCAGAATATTTCTGTTTTGATAGAAAATGAGCACGCCCAGAATCGCACTCAGTATTATCAGCAGCACAGAGGTTGCAGAATAAATATAGTACAGCGTCTGAATTTTTTGGTTGGCGTTATTGATCGAGTTAACATCTTTGTTTAACGCACCAGATGAAAGACGACCCAGTGGCGCATCCAGAGTATGCATTTTTTTCAGATAAGCCTGGAGTGCTGAACGGTTCATTTTCTCTAGATTAACATCCAGAAAACTAAGGGTATTTTCAAGTTTTACCGCCAGTTCACGGTGGGCTATATTGCTTTCGATGTAGCGCCCCAGGTCACCTTCTTTTATCAAATCACTCTGGCTAAGCATAATGTCGAGGCGCATGCGTACATCATCGAGATTCATCGTATCATCGATAGTGTAAAGACCAAGCAACGATTCAAATCGGTAATATTGTGATACCAGCTGAGCAGCAGACCAGGAATCGGTGTAGTGAGTCAGTTTCTGTAACTCTTGTTGCCGTTCATGCACGAGGAAAGAGATATACCCGGTAGATATAAAAAGAAAAAAGATGATGCCAGCCAGTATTCTGTTCATGATGTTCCTCTGAACGCTTACTCAATATCCATACTACTGACCTGCCATGCAGACCTTGAATAATAAATCTGATTATTCAATTCTGGCATGCTGTCATAGGGGTACACAATGAATAACGGGCCTTTGTCACGGATGCGCATATATTTTCCGTTGATTTTTAACGCAAGGATAGCATTGTATTTTTTGAAATCACTAAGAGGGATAACAGTGGTGTAGTCATTGAGTGCAGTGACCTTAACAACAGAGCCGTTCGCCCCGACATAATCCATGAGCTTTTGTAGCGGAATACCCGTAAAGGTAGTGCGCCCATTATACCAGGGGGAGGTGGTCTGGAAACTGACCATGCCCAGCTTCTCAAGGCTGGCGGTATCAAAAACGGCTTTCCCGTCTGCATTTGTATTTTCAATATTACCCGACAGCGTTAAAAGCACTTTACCGGTGGGCCTGGAAAGTTCACCTGCCCATAGCTGGGTGGAGAGTACAAAGCTTACCAACATGACCATTAATCGCATTCTTACCTCACCAATCAGCCGGATGTTAAAGAATTATAATTTAGATATCACGCTATTTATATATATTGCATGGGTATTATTGATGTAATAACTTCAATAGTTTTTTAACTCTTTTAAATCAGTTAGTTAGTTGTTGTCTGTTCTGCTGTGGTGCATTAAGAATGCTGGTGTGTTATTTGAGTAAAGCTAAATTTCACTATGTATGTACAAAAATAAATCATCTATTTACTCAGTGCCAATAAATGCGCACGAAAATAAAGGTTAATTTTTTTCACTGCAGCTGGATTTGGTTGTTTACTGGTGGGTAACTATATCGGGCACGAAGCCGCCTTTAGTGGAGCGGGAGCGCTTCGTGTCGGTAATCAAGGACAGAAATTCTCTACGTGGCAAGTGTGGTCTATCTGAACCCGTTTATTCACCCGCCTGAGCTGACTGGCGGGCATACAGATAGGCGGTGGCCCTCGATACGCCCAGATGCTGTGCAACCGTATCCATAGATTTGCGTACGTTCAGCAAACCGTCCTGGCGTAATTGTTGAATCAGCAGCTTACGGTCTTGAGGTTTAAGGGCTCGGGCCGTCGTCGCGCGTTTAGCGGCAAAGTCATCAATACGCTGGCGGATGACTTCATTACTGCCGGGATCGATATGTTCCTTAATGGGGGAATTTTCAGTTTCAGTAAAACGCGCAAGAGCACTCTGCATACCACGGAACAGCGTCATATCGACATTCAGGCAAAGTGCCGCTACGTATTTGCCGTCTTCGTCCTTGATGCCAATCGATGTACTTTTCACCGGGCGGCCATCGGCAAACTGATTACTGTAGTTCGCAATGATGCTGGGAAAGTCAGGTGATGCGATTCTCGCTAGACCAAGCTCGGTTGCTGGCTGGCCGGGTTGACGTCCGGAAAGATTATTATGGATGGACAAAATGGCATGATCAGGATTTTTGAGGTCATGAACCACCACTTCGCAAAACGGAGAGAAGGTCTCACTCAATCCCCTGGCGATAGTATCAATTTGGCTGAGAAGCGAGTTATTCTCGGTTTTTGGCATGCCAGTCTCCTGCGGTGATGTCTGTTGCCATGATTGCGAGCAGTTTACAGTGACCTGGGAACGTTTTTCCAGACGGGAGTGTACAGACAGTAAAAGTAGGGTATCTACATGGCAGATACCCTGTTTATCATCCGGCCAGAAATTCACTGTAGCGACTGATATCCACGTTTCCGCCGCTGATGATAATGCCGATTTTCTTGCCGCGAAGCTCAGCTTTACGCGCTCTGGCGGCAGCAAAACCCAGACACCCGGTTGGCTCTACGACGATTTTCATGCGTTCAGCGATAAATTTCATTGAGGCAACTAACTCAGTGTCTGAAACAGTCAGAATATCGTTCACATTTTGCTTGATAATCTGAAACGTATAGTTCCCGAGATGTTGAGTCTGAGCACCGTCAGCAATGGTTTTGGGCGTATCGATATGAACTATTTTTCCACTTCGGAACGACTGTTGACCATCGTTACCCGCCTCAGGTTCGACACCATAGATGATGCAGTCAGGAGACAGATGTCTGGCCGCCAGGGCGGATCCTGAGAGCAGGCCGCCACCGCCCAGACACACGAAAAGAGCGTCTAACTGACCCACTTCTTCAATTAGCTCTTTTGTGGCGGTGCCCTGGCCTGCTATCACGTGCGGATGGTCGTAAGGGGGGATTAGCGTTAACCCCTGTTTCTCTGCCAGGTCCCGACCAATTTTTTCACGATCTTCAGTATAGCGATCGTAAGTTACCACTTTTCCGCCATAGCCTTTCGTCGCCGCAACTTTGGCCGCCGGGGCATCATGCGGCATGATAATTGTTGCTGGAATACCCAACAACTTTGCCGACAGGGCAATGGCCTGTGCATGGTTGCCGGAAGAAAACGTCACGACGCCCGCAGCGCGTTGTTGTGGGGTGAACTGGCGTAGCGCATTCATAGCGCCGCGAAATTTGAAGGCGCCCATTCTCTGGAAGTTTTCGCACTTAAAGAAGACTTCCGCGCCAAATTCTTCATTAACCGTTCGGGAGGTCATCACCGGCGTTTTGTTAGCATAATCTGCGATACGCTCTGCCGCAGCGGCAACATCGTTATAATCAGGCAGTGTCATTTCAGTCATTGTTGTTCACCTGTATGTTGTTAAACGTCACGCTTGCGGGGCCAACGCAATAGCTTCAACTTCCAGCGCAAAACCATAATGAAGTTCCGCAACACCTGCTACTGCACGGGATGGACGGAAATCGCCGATCCACTCTCCATAGATTTTGTTAAACGTCGGCCACTGGTTCATATCCGTCACATAGACGCGAACAGACACCAGATGCTGACGTGATGCCCCAGCACCAGCCAGACAAGCATCAATATTCTTGAGTACCAGCCGGGTTTGATCTTCAAAAGAGGCATCCGCTTTTTTCTCGCCGTCGAAAGTGACCGGCAACTGCCCGGAAATGAAGACGAATCCGCCAGCCGTTGTACTGTGCGAGTAATGACCTGCTGGCGGGAAGCTTCCAGCAGATGAGTTCAGTGTAATGTCCGCGGTCATATGAGAATCTCCAGTCGCAGTTTGTGATTCATTTTGTATAAAATAATACTGTTTGTATTATTTTATACTCCTTCATAGTGCGTTCGGCCAGCGATAGTTTTCGCTAACGCTGATTTTGTGAACTACTGCAAACGTGGCCCAGGCTAAATCACTGTCCTGGAGCGGTGACGGGGATATCGCTGTTGAAAGGGGAAAGCAGGGGGAAATGAAGAAACGCCCCGGGAGGGGGCGTCTAAGGCAAAAGTTTAGCTGATATGACCGTGGTTAATTTTACTTAACGGTTCATTGATATCGAAGATTTTGAACGTTACTTCTTCCACACCCAGGTGCTTCAGGCGGGCGGTATGCTTTTTGATATAGGCCTGAGCGGTGTCTGCGTCCTGGAACAGGTAGATGCCTCCCGCTTCGTGATTTGCTTCGTTCTCGGTCCAGATTTTCCAGATGAACCCCGGCTCCTGGTTGATTGATTCGGCCAGTTCAACGAGCTGATTCGACATCTCAGCCCCAAACGGACCATGAAAATCAAAGTGTATCTGCACGAGTTTGTTCGACATAAATCCTCCATGGATTGGTTATTTTGGGTAAGGCTGCTAGCGCAACAGCACTTTACCGGTCAGATAAGTTATCGCCTGCCCACTGATATATACACGCGTTCCTGCTAACTGACAGCGTAAATCCCCGCCGCGTTCAGAGACCTGGCGTGCCAGCATCTGTGTTTTATTCAGTTTTCCAGCCCAGTAAGGGATCAGCATGCTATGTGCCGAGCCTGTGACCGGGTCTTCCGCGACGGCTTCGCCCGGGCAGAAGAAACGGCTGACAAAATCGTATTCCCCGTCACCCGGCGCGGTGATGCATACCATTTTCCCCAGCGGAATCATGGCGTGGATGTTTGGGCGAACAGCCTCAACCTGCTGTTGATTTTCCAGCACCACCATGTAATCGCGTGCCACACGCACCTCTTTGTATTCGGTGATGCCTAATGTTTCCAGCAGTAAAGAGGGCGGCACGGCAGATTTGCTTTGCCAGGCTGGAAAATCAAGCGTCAGCCATTCACCGCAGCGCGTGACCGTCAGCGGTCCCACAAAGCGGGTAGCAAATTGGATTTTGGTATCCGGGAAATCCAGATGTTCAAAGATGACATGCGCGGCGGCAAGCGTGGCATGCCCACACAGATTGATTTCACCCTGAGTGGTAAACCAACGCAGCTCAAAGCCATTCTCATTGGCGACAAAAAAAGCAGTTTCTGACTGGTTATGCTGCTGCGCCATCTTTAATAATGTTTCATCGGGCAACCAGTCCGTGAGCGGACAGACTGCTGCGGCATTACCGCCAAATGTCGTGGTGGTAAAGGCATCCACCATGTAAAAATCGATTTGTTGCACAGAGTAACCCTCTCATCGCACTCAGGATAAATCACACTCTACCATGCCAGCCATTGGGTCAATGCTCAGATTCGCCACTGTGGTGAAAATTCGTTATCATCCGTACCCACACCTCATTCTGGCCGCCTGATGTCTACGATCCTCGATACCTTTATTGCCCCGCCTTGCCATGACGAGATAGAGACCCTCTATCAGGACGAGCATCTGGTGCTCATCAATAAACCCAGCGGGTTGCTTAGCCTGTCGGGCAAAAATCCGCAGAATCTCGATTCGGTACATCACCGGCTGGTACAGATTTACCCTGGCTGCACGCTGGTACATCGGCTTGATTTCGGCACTTCTGGGCTGATGGTGGTCGCTCGTAACAAGGCTATTAACGCCGCGCTTTGCCAGCAGTTCAGCCAGCGGACGGTCACTAAGGTGTACAGTGCGCTGTTATGCGGGCATCTGGATAACAACGAAGGGGTTATCGACGCCGCGATTGCCAAAGACCCGGCGCTGTTTCCATTGATGTCGATTTGTGCTCTCAACGGCAAACCCGCGCGCTCGCGCTATCAGGTTGTCGAGCGTTTTTATCATCGTCAGGAAGAGGGGACGTTGCTCCCCTTGACGCGGGTGCAACTGACCCCTGAAACCGGGCGCACCCATCAACTACGGATCCATTGTCAGCAGTTGGGACATCCTATTTTGGGGTGCGATCTGTACGGTGGGCGTCTGCTGCCGGGTACTGAACAAACGTCACGGCTGATGCTACATGCCAGTGAACTGCATTTCAGGCATCCCATTAGTGAAGCGTGGATGAACGCCAAAAACGCCAGCCCGTTTTGAGGCGAAAAAAAGCCGCCTGGTGGCGGCTTTTATGAGGTTATCGCGCAGCGCGTTGTAAAATAACCGCTGACGGCTGGCGTTGTAGAAACCGCATCCGCAGCATCATCAGTATCGCCGCAGAGGTCAGGCCGATAATAAAGCCCATCCAGAATCCCGCCGGTCCCATCCGGTCAACTACCAGATCGGTAAGCGCCAGAATATAACCGCTCGGCAGGCCCAGCACCCAGTATGCCGTAAAGGTAATAAAGAAAATGGAACGCGTATCTTTATAACCACGCAGGATCCCGCTGCCAATAACCTGGATAGAGTCCGAAATTTGATACACCGCGGCCAGTAACATGAGCTGAGCCGCCAGGGCGACAACTTCCGGGTTATTGTTATAGAGCAGGGCAATATGCTCGCGGAATGTCACGGTGAAAATCGCTGTTACGACCGCCATGCACACACCAACACCCAGACCCGTTCTGGCTGCGGTTTGCGCATCCAGTGTGGAACCCTGGCCCAGACGATAACCGACACGAATGGTGACGGCGGCAGCCAGAGACATTGGCAGGACGAACATTAACGAGCTGAAGTTCAGTGCGATTTGGTGTCCGGCTACGTCGACAATCCCCAATGGAGAAACCAGCAGCGCGACCACCGCAAACAACGTCACTTCGAAAAATAACGCCAGCGCGATAGGTAAACCCAGCTGTACCAGACGCTTCATTACTGCGGTGTCAGGTTTCTGGAAACCACGCTCATTACGGATATCGCGCATTGAACGCGCACGTTTGATGTAAGAGAGCATGGCGATAAACATCACCCAGTAAACCGCTGCTGTTGCCACACCACAACCCACGCCGCCCAGTTCCGGCATGCCTAAATGCCCATAAATGAAAACATAGTTAACCGGAATGTTCACCAGCAGGCCGAGAAAACCCATCACCATCGCCGGTTTAGTCTTGGCTAATCCTTCGCACTGGTTACGGGCTACCTGGAAGAACAGATAACCCGGTGCGCCCCACAGCAGGGCACGCAGGTAACCAACGGCTTTATCCGCCAGCGCCGGGTCGATGTTATGCATGGAGCGAATAATGTACCCCGCATTCCATAGCACAACCATAATCAGCACGGAGACGCTGCCCGCCAGCCAGAATCCCTGACGTATTTGATGGGCGATACGGTCGCGGCGTCCGGAACCATTGAGTTGCGCAATTACCGGCGTCAACGCCAGCAGTAGTCCGTGACCAAACAGAATGGCCGGTAGCCAGATGGACGTACCAATGGCGACTGCCGCCATATCCGTCGCGCTGTATCCGCCCGCCATGACGGTATCAACGAATCCCATTGCGGTTTGAGCGATTTGCGCAAGAATCACCGGAATTGCCAGAGCTAATAACTGACGCGCTTCACTTACATACTTTTGCACGTGTACACCACTATATTGTTGTTATTTGAGAGACTAAAAAAGCCGCCTTATATGGCAGCAAGGAGAAAAAGCAGGGGAAATTTCAGTCTATTGTAGCGAGGAATACGTAATTCTCCAGTGAAAAAACAGGCGCTGGTGGCGCATTGCTGGCAACCTGAATTTCCACCTGCTATTGTGCTGTGCAGAGATGTCTTAATTGAGTTCAGGAGTAGGAAGTATGTTTACGGGTATTGTGCAGGGCACCGCAAAATTGGTGTCCATTGATGAAAAACCAAATTTTCGTACGCATGTTGTGGAGTTGCCTGAATATATGCTGGATGCGCTGGAGACCGGCGCATCGGTTGCCCACAATGGGTGCTGCCTGACGGTCACCGAAATTAACGGTAACCAGATAAGCTTCGACCTGATGAAAGAAACGCTGCGTATCACCAACCTGGGCGATCTGAAGGTTGGAGATTTGGTTAACGTTGAACGTGCGGCAAAATTCAGTGATGAGATTGGCGGACATTTAATGTCGGGCCATATTATGACCACTGCCGAAGTGTCGAAAATTCTGACCTCGGAGAATAACCGTCAGGTGTGGTTTAAAGTCCAGGATCCGTCGCTGATGAAATATATCCTGTACAAAGGATTTATTGGTATTGACGGTATCAGTCTGACGGTCGGTGAAGTGACGCCGACGCGTTTCTGTGTACATTTGATCCCGGAAACGCTGGAGCGTACGACGCTTGGCAAGAAAAAGCTGGGCGCACGGGTTAATATCGAAATCGATCCCCAAACGCAGGCGGTGGTTGATACCGTTGAGCGTGTCCTGGCGGCGCGTGAAAGCGCCATCAGCAACATAACGGGCGAAGCGGGAGCCTAAGCCTGAGAGTAAAGCCCCCGTTGCTACGGGGGCGAAAACGATTAGCGGGGAACGCGCAGACCGTGTTCAACACCGCGGGAAAATACCACCTGCCATAGCTGAATATCTCGAGCACGAAACGCCCCGGCGCAGGCGTTCAGATAATAGCTGAACATCCGTTTGAAACGTTCGGTATAGTTATCGGCGATTTCAGGCCAGGAGCTCATGAAACGCTCGTGCCATGCCATCAGCGTCGTGTCGTAATCCGCGCCAAAATTATGCCAGTCCTCCATCACAAAATGCGGTTCGCTGGCGTTGGCAATCTGGCGAACTGACGGCAAACACCCGTTTGGGAAGATATACTTATTGATCCACGGATCAACGTTATTGTCGGTTTTTTTGGAGCCGATGCTGTGCAGTAAAAAGAGACCATCCGGTTTTAAATTACGATCGACCACCTCAAAATAGGTGGCGTAGTTCTTCGGTCCAACATGTTCAAACATGCCGACGGAGACAATGCGGTCGAATTTGTCGTTCAGGTCGCGATAATCCTGCAGCAAAATGGTGACATCCAGCCCAGCGCAACGTTCCTGTGCCATTTTCTGCTGTTCTGCCGAAATGGTCACACCCACCACGCTCACGCCATATTGCGATGCCATAAACTGGGATAAACCACCCCAGCCACAGCCAATATCAAGCACCCGCATTCCTGGCTTCAGTTGCAATTTTTCAGCAATCATTTTGAGCTTCGCCTGCTGGGCAGATTCCAGAGTGTTGGCATCTTTCCAGTAGGCGCAGGAATACTGCATATAAGGGTCAAGCATGCGGGTAAAGAGATCGTTGCCCAAATCGTAATGTTCTTTGCCGACCATCCACGCACGTTTTTTGGTCTGTAAATTGAACAGGCGAGCCGTGGCGATACGTAGCGTATCTTTAAAGTGGCGGGGGAGTTGGTTTTCAAGACCGGCGCGCAAGACTTTACTAAAAAACATGTCCAGCCGGTCGCATTCCCACCAGCCATCCATATAACTTTCACCCAACCCTAACGATCCTTCCTGCAATACGCGTTTGAAAAAATCGGGGTTCTTTACTCGAATATCAGCCGGTGCATTGCCATTAATGGCAATGCCTGCACGGCTCAATAATTCATTGGTAATGCGGTACCAGTCATCATCCGGTACGCTGACGTCTTCTATACATGATGAACTCATAGCTTCTCCATCACTGGTCGGTGATCAGAACCTTAAAACAGCGTAGACGCTTTTTTGGGCTTTGTGAGAAATCTCACGGAATTAATCCGCGAATCTATAATCCGACGTAGAACAGAGGAAGGGA
Source organism: Citrobacter sp. Cpo069 (assembly GCF_030332785.1). Classification (NCBI taxonomy): domain Bacteria; kingdom Pseudomonadati; phylum Pseudomonadota; class Gammaproteobacteria; order Enterobacterales; family Enterobacteriaceae; genus Citrobacter; species Citrobacter sp. Cpo069. Next base: position 170,602 of record NZ_JAOWHD010000059.1, on the reverse strand, counting down.
GAAACCCTTGCCGAAAAGGCCATCCGTGGTAAAACGGGAACGTTCTTGTCCCCGTTAACGCATTAAAATTATCGTTTTTTTAACAACTGAAAATCAGTATATGCCTGAATTTTTGACGATTCAACTAATAATTGTTAGCGGGCTAACTAAATGCCCGCAACCATTATTAGTGCGACTCTCCGTGGGCAACTTGCGCACGATCATCTGTTTGCGGGGCGTCAGTTTTCTGCGACTGCATTTTGTAACCCACAGCAGCCAGCAATACTGTTGTCAGCATAACGCTGGTGGTGGTGAGCAGTGGGGTGGCAATCAACCAGGAAACGACAAGGCTTGCCAGGAAGCATAAACCCAGTTGCAGCGTATTCTGCAATGCGGCTGCGCGTCCCGTGGCCTGTGGGAAAGGGCGTAATGCCTGCGCGACAACGATAGGGTAGATTGCGCCGTTCGCAATCGCCATAACGCAGAATGGGATCAGGATTTCAGCCAATGCAACATGATGAATAAAGCCGGTCGCCCAGGTGCCTACAACGCTGAAGGCATACAGAATGAGTAACCAGGGCAGCAGCTGACGACCCTGCCATTTTTGCAGCGCTGCACGACAGCCGTAACCACCAATTAAGAAGGCGATAGTTTGCGGAACATAGCTCAGACCAATTACCGCTGGGCTATAACCCATTTCGCTGAGGATGAACGGGGAACCTGTCAGCCATGCGAAAAAGCTCGCGGAACAGGCGGCATAAATCAGCACGTTTCCACGGTAAGTTTTCGAGCGCAGCAAGGTAGCGAAAGTCAGTTTATCCTGGCTGTCATCGCGCGCTTTAGCCGTTGGCTTGAGACGCAGAGCCGGAAGCATCAGAATCAGAGTAATGGCAAACAGAGTGGCAAAAATGGCCTGCCAGGAAAAATGTACCAGGATCCAACTGCCTAATAGCGGGGCGAGTGCAGGAGATAACCCGACCAGCGGCATAATAGTGGCAAAGATGCGGTTTACTTTTTGTGAAGGATAATAATCGGTAACCAGCGCTTGCCAGATAACCGATGCCGCACAGACGCCAACGGCCTGAACAAATCGCAGTACCAGCAGACCAGTGGCGTTTTCAACCCATAGCATGCCCAGACTACCCAGTGCGAAGATAGATAAACCCAGCAGCAAAATAGGCTTGCGACCATAGTGGTCAGAAAGCGGCCCCCACAGCAGTTGCGCGACGGCAAACCCCGCTAAGAACAAGCTCAGGCTGGCGCTGACGGCAGATGCAGGTGTTTGCAGATCGGACTGAATAGCAGCAAAGGCAGGTAGATACATATCCGTTGCCAGAAAACCGAGCACGCTAAGACCTGCCAGCCAGACTAAAAACCCTTTCCCAGGTTGCATCATCATTTCTCTTTTTTAGCAGTAGAACAATGCCGCTGAGTGTAGTGAGTGTAATTCTCGCTGTGAAACGCTAATATTTGCTTACTGATTTCAAATTTTTTGCAGGCAGAATATGTGGTCGGAATATTCACTTGAAGTGGTTGATGCGGTTGCGCGTAACGGCAGTTTTAGTTCGGCCGCGCAGGAGCTGCACCGTGTACCTTCGGCGATAAGCTACACCGTACGCCAGCTGGAAGAATGGCTAGCGGTGCCACTTTTTGAGCGACGCCATCGGGATGTGGAATTAACGCCTGCCGGGGCATGGTTTTTAAAAGAAGGCCGCTCTGTTATCAAAAAAATGCAGATCACGCGCCAGCAATGTCAGCAAATTGCCAACGGCTGGCGCGGACAGCTGGCGATCGCCGTCGATAACATTGTCCGCCCGGATCGTACCCGACAGATGATCGTGGATTTCTACCGTCACTTTGATGATGTGGAGTTGTTAGTTTTTCAGGAAGTGTTTAACGGCGTGTGGGACGCACTGTCTGATGGGCGTGTGGAGCTGGCCATCGGGGCCACACAGGCCATTCCGGTCGGGGGGCGCTATACCTTCCGCGATATGGGAATGCTGAGCTGGAGCTGCGTGGTAGCCAGTCATCACCCACTGGCGTCAATGCCCGGACCGTTAAGTGATGACACGTTGCGCAACTGGCCGTCACTGGTGCGCGAAGATACCTCCCGAACATTGCCGAAGCGTATTACCTGGCTGCTGGACAACCAAAAGCGCGTCGTCGTGCCGGATTGGGAATCCTCTGCGACCTGTTTGTCCGCGGGATTGTGTGTGGGCATGGTACCGACGCATTTTGCCAAGCCGTGGATCGATAGTGGTAAATGGGTTGCACTGCAACTGGAGAACCCCTTTCCTGATGCCGCATGTTGTCTGACATGGCAGCAGAACGATACGTCACCAGCATTGAGTTGGCTGCTGGACTATTTAGGGGATAGTGAAACGTTGAACAAGGAATGGCTGCGGGAGCCAGATGAGACTCCCGCACAACAGGCTTAACGGCGGTAATCGCGGAACGGACCGTCGGCAACGGAGCGACGCTCAACCAGGCGCGGATGCACCTCGATAGACTGTGACTCTTCACGTTTATTCACGATACGGTCTAACAGCATGTTGAAGGCCGTTTCACCCAGTGAATCCTTCGGCTGGTGAATGGTCGTCAAGGCCGGCGTGAAGAAGCGGGCGTTGCGCACGTTGTCGTAGCCGATGAGTGAGACATCCTGCGGTACGCGCAGCCCCATTTCGTCAGCGGCGCACAGCGCACCCATTGCCATAATATCGCCACCGCAGAAGACAGCGGTCGGACGATGTGACTGCGACAGAATTTGCTGCATGGCACGATAGCCGGATTCAGGCTCAAAATCGCCCTGGACAATCCAGTTTTCAGGCACTTTAATCAGCGCTTCTTCCATCGCTTTCATAAAGCCAGCCAGACGCCCAGCCCCGGTGTTACGTTCCATTGGGCCAGGGATCACGCCAATCTCACGATGACCGCGCTCTACCAGATACCGGCCCGCCATGTAACCGCCCTCGAAGGCGTTATCAATGACCGTATCAGTAAAGTCGGCTTTTGCTTCGCCCCAGTCCATGACGACCATCGGGATATGGCGATACTCTTCGAGCATAGAAAGCAGCGACTCCGGATACTCAGAACACATCACCAGCAGACCATCAACGCGCTTTTGCGCCATCATCGACAGATAAGCCTGCTGTTTTTCGAGACTGTTCCATGCGTTACCCAGGATCAGGGTATAGCCTTTCTGGAAACAGTTTTTCTCAACGGCTTCGATAATTTCGGCGAAATAGGCCGCTTCGCTGCTGGTCGCCAGCAAGCCGATAGACTTGGTGTGATTTACCTTCAGGCTACGGGCAACTGCGCTCGGAGAATAGTGCAGTTCTTTGATTGCTGCCCAGACAGCATTACGTGTTTCTTCCGCGACAAAGCGCGTCTTGTTAATTACGTGTGATACGGTTGTAGTGGAAACGTTTGCTCGCTTCGCTACATCTTTAATTGTTGCCATTACATCTCACTCCAGACCATATCCTAAGCTCCTGAGAATACTCCAGGTAAACGTTTGCCTTTACACACCCTTATCGCAACGTAAGGGTTGCGGCACGCCGGGAAAACGACACGGAACGTCAGGAAGGGGTCAATGGCCGGTACGCTAATCAAGTAAGCGTGGAATTTTGTCTGATCTTAACGAAAAGGGGAAGAGTTAAAAGCAGTTATCAATATAAATCGTGAGAGATTTTTGCTTTCAAGTGTGTAAAAATGCGCAATATCACTTTTTGTGTGGGAATAAAAAGGAGAAAACTTGATGAGCACCGATCTGAAATTTTCGTTAGTGACTACCATTATTGTTCTGGGATTGATCGTCGCGGGTGGTCTGACCGCAGCGCTGCATTGATTTCCCCGAGGGAGTTAGCTCTCCCTCATCCCTTCGACTCGTTTTTCCCCTCTATTGTTTGCGAATAAGCAAAAGTCTTTTGCAGTTTTGTTAACTTTATTAATTTTGCGATCAATGTCATGCTTTTGACTCTTATTTATGTCGTGCCGCGGCTCGACGATACGGAGTCGAAATATGAAAATCAATTACCCTTTACTGGCGCTGGCAATCGGGGCGTTTGGTATTGGCACCACCGAGTTTTCGCCAATGGGGTTATTGCCCGTCATTGCCAAAGGTGTGGACGTCTCGATTCCGGCGGCTGGCATGCTGATCAGCGCTTATGCGGTAGGTGTGATGGTAGGTGCACCGCTGATGACATTGCTGCTGTCTCATCGTGCGCGACGTAATGCTTTGATATTCCTGATGGCGATTTTCACGCTGGGTAATGTGCTTTCGGCTATCTCGCCGGATTACACCACGCTGATGCTATCGCGTATTTTGACCAGTCTTAACCATGGAGCCTTTTTTGGTCTCGGTTCTGTGGTTGCAGCCAGTGTGGTACCCAAACATAAGCAGGCTAGCGCCGTGGCAACGATGTTTATGGGGTTAACCATCGCCAATATTGGCGGCGTTCCGGCGGCGACCTGGCTTGGTGAAACCATCGGCTGGCGCATGTCGTTTATGGCCACTGCAGGGCTGGGTGTCATTGCGATGGTCAGCCTGTTCTTCTCATTACCCAAGGGTGGAGCAGGAGAGCGCCCGGATGTCCGCAGCGAACTGGCGGTGTTGATGCGCCCACAGGTGCTGTCGGCGTTACTGACTACCGTACTGGGTGCTGGGGCGATGTTCACGCTGTATACCTACATCTCGCCGGTTCTGCATACTATCACTCATGCTACACCGGCATTTGTTACCGGGATGCTGGTGTTGATAGGCGTTGGCTTCTCGATCGGTAACTATTTTGGCGGCAAACTGGCTGACCGTTCAGTCAACGGTACGCTGAAAGGCTTTTTACTGCTGCTGATGGTTATTATGCTGGCCATTCCTTTCCTTGCGCGTAATGAGCTGGGAGCGGCGGCCAGTATGGTGGTCTGGGGCGCGGCGACGTTTGCGGTCGTTCCACCGTTGCAGATGCGTGTGATGCGCGTTGCCAGCGAAGCGCCTGGATTGTCATCGTCAGTCAATATTGGCGCGTTTAACCTGGGGAATGCGTTAGGTGCGGCAGCCGGTGGGGCGGTGATATCTGGCGGCCTGGGCTACAGTTTTGTACCGGTGATGGGGGCGATTGTGGCGGGTCTTGCGCTGCTACTGGTGTTCATTTCCGCAAGAAGACAGCCTGAAGAGGCTTTCACTACCGCGAATTAATGCAAAAACGCAGAAGGAAGTCCTTCTGCGTTATCTTTTTTATGCTGCGAAGTTCTTCGCAACAAATTCCCAGTTCACCAGCGCCCAGAAATGTTCCAGGTAGCCAGGACGGGCATTGCGATAATCGATGTAGTAGGCGTGTTCCCATACGTCAACGGTCATCAGCGGCGTCGCGTCGGTAGTCAGCGGAGTACCTGCGTTGGAGGTGGAGACGATAGCCAGTTTGCCATCCGTTCCTTTTACCAGCCAGGTCCAGCCAGAACCGAAGTTTTTGATAGCGGCATCGGTGAACTGCGCTTTGAAATCTGCAAAGCTGCCAAAGGAGGCGGCAATTGCATCAGCCAGTTTACCGGTCGGTTCACCACCTGCGTTTGGTGCCAGGCAGTTCCAGTAGAACGTGTGGTTCCATACTTGTGCTGCGTTATTGAATACACCGCCTTCAGAGCTACGAACGATCTCTTCCAGTGATTTGCCTTCAAACGCCGTGCCTTTAATCAGATTGTTCAGATTGGTCACGTAGGTTTGATGGTGTTTGCCATAGTGATATTCCAGCGTTTCGGCAGAAATGTGCGGTGCCAGAGCATCTTTGGCATACGGTAATGCAGGTAATTCAAACGACATTGCTTCTCTCCTTATTATTTATATTGAGTACACACAATAGCCTCATTGTGAGTAAGGATAGGGTAGCAAATTGAAAGGTTATGCAAAAGAAGAACTTACCCTACAGCATGTTCTGTAGGGTAAGTTTTTAGCGAATTGTTTTTGGCGTCATTACCCGACGAGCGCCCACATAGTGGCGCTGCCAGTAATCTTCGCTCAGAGAGGTGATTTGAATTTCCTGCCCGCTGCGCGGTGACTGAATAAACTTACCGTTGCCGACGTAGACGCCGACGTGATCGGCTGTTCCGCGACCCTGGGTACGAAAGAATACCAGATCACCATTTTTCAGCTCGCCACGTTCAATTGGTGCGGCATCACGCAGATGGTACATTTCATTCGCGGTACGCGGAATGCGGAACTTCACCAGATCTTTATAGGCGTAATAAACCAGACCGCTGCAGTCAAACCCGGTTCTTGGCGAGGAGCCGCCCCAACGATAAGGTTTACCGATTTGGTTCATCAAGGTGGACATAGCGGTTTTAGTCGCTTTCTGCACTTTCACTTTATGTGCGTCAGCAAGCGTAGTCGGTGCAGTGGTTTTCACCTTCACGCAGCGTGGTTTATGACCTTTGCGGGGTGTGCATTTTTCCGTCCAGGTAACGGCTGCGGTTTGTGCTGCGGCAGTTTTACCACGGCGATTTGCAGTTTTAGTCGACTTTGCCGGAGTGGCAGTGCGTTTTTTAGAAGAGGAAGCGGTTTTGGTGCTGGTTTTGCTGGTGGTTTTTGTCGCCGTTTTCTTACTGGTCTTTGTTGTTTTTTGGCTGGTTGTTGCGCTTTTCTTTTTATCTACCGTTTTGATGGTGTGAGAATTGGTAGGTGTCGTCCTGGCCTGCTTGGAAGCATGAGCCATAGGCGTAAAGGGCAGTGTAGTAAAAAGTAAAGCACAGAGCGTGATCGAGATTCGGTTTATCCGCGCCACTGAGCACTCCTCTGGTAAGGCAGGTCTATCGTGCCTGCGAGTGATTTTCAAAACTTGACGATTCTAATCTATAGAAAGAGGGAAAGTTAATAGCTTTTTTAGTTTAAAACTGCGTTTCGTAACCGACCGCAAAAAAAAACAGCAAATAGAGATAGAATTGGTGAACAGATAATCAAATCCACATGTTTGAAGGGGATAAGTGAGATTGTGAATGCAACTTTTAGCGTCAGGGGATAAAATAATAACGCGTAATGAAAATGTTATTTTCCGTTGCCTGTCTGACCCGTTACAATGTCAGACTACTGCCGTAAAAGAAGTTTAAGGAAGCAAGATAATGAGCACCACTATCGAAAAAATCCAGCGCCAGATCGCTGAAAACCCGATTCTCCTGTACATGAAAGGTTCCCCTAAACTGCCAAGCTGCGGTTTCTCCGCACAGGCTGTGCAGGCGCTGTCAGCCTGTGGTGAACGCTTTGCTTATGTTGATATTCTGCAGAACCCGGATATTCGCGCCGAACTGCCGAAATACGCAAACTGGCCAACTTTCCCACAGCTGTGGGTTGATGGTGAGCTGGTTGGCGGTTGTGACATTCTGATCGAAATGTACCAGCGCGGTGAGTTGCAGCAGCTGATTAAAGAAACAGCAGCGAAATACAAAACCGAAGAGCCGGACGCTGAGTAATACCAGCAGAAGTAAAAAAGCGACCTGAAATGGTCGCTTTTTTTATGTTGCCGTTACGCTTCTTCAGGCACGGGAAGAGGCCAACCGCCGAGACGTTTCCAGCGGTTAACGATTTCGCAAAACAGCACGGCCGTGCGTTCGGTGTCATACAGCGCCGAGTGCGCCTGATTCCCGTCAAACTCCATTCCCGCCGCCAGGCACGCTTTTGACAACACCGTCTGCCCCAGAGACAGACCGCTTAATGCCGCCGTATCAAAGGTTACAAATGGGTGGAACGGATTACGTTTGAGCGAGGCGCGTTCTGCTGCAGCCATCATGAAACTGTGGTCGAACGTAGCGTTATGCGCCACCATGATTGCCCGATTGCAGCCGCTGTCTTTAATGCCTTTACGCACCATTTTGAAGATGGCATGCAGAGCATCATATTCGCTGACCGCACCGCGTAGCGGATTGTTAGGGTCAATACCGTTAAAGGCGAGCGCTTCCGGTTGCAAATTGGCACCTTCAAACGGCTCTACGTGGAAATGTAACGTTGTGTCCGGCATCAGCCAGCCTTGTTCATCCATTTTCAGTGTGATGGCGGCAATCTCAAGCAGCGCATCGGTTTTGGCATTGAACCCTGCGGTTTCGACATCAATGACGACAGGATAAAAACCACGAAAACGGTCACACAGACCGGAAAGTTGAGCGTTATCGGACATCTGGGTCTCTTAATACGGGAAAATTGCAGCGCGTATTATGGCAAAATGATGAGTATAAAACTATGGGCACAGACGATCTGCGCCCGAGGGGGAGATTAATCGCCCAGGCCGCGCCCGGCGTCTTTCTCTTCGATCAGCTCAATTTTGTAGCCGTCCGGATCTTCAACGAACGCAATCACTGTGGTGCCGCCTTTTACTGGACCTGCTTCACGCGTTACGTTACCGCCATTCTGGCGAATACGTTCACAGGCTTCAGCCGCGTTGTCTACGCTCAGGGCGATATGGCCATAGGCAGTACCCAGATCATACTTGTCGACACCCCAGTTATAGGTCAGTTCGATTACTGCTTCACTGGTTTCAGGACCGTAGCCGACAAAAGCCAGAGAGTACTTGTATTCAGGGTTTTCGCTGGTACGCAACAGCTTCATGCCCAGCACGTTGGTATAAAACTCGATGGAACGCTGCAGGTCACCCACGCGCAGCATGGTATGGAGTAAACGCATCTTTTTCCCCTTCGAAAATGGCTAATACATTCAAAATGTTGTTTTAGTATAGCGGCGTTGTTACGCCGCTATCAATGGCAGAACGGAGATTGTGACGTTAGAGGGTAGGATAGTCGGTGTAACCTTCCGCGCCGCCGCCGTAGAAACTCTCGGCACGTTGCGGATTCAGTTCTGCTTTGCGTTGCAGACGCGCCACCAGATCCGGGTTAGCAATATAGGCGCGACCAAAAGCAACGGCGTCGATCAGACCTTTCTCGATCAGCGCTTCTGCTTTTTCTGGGGTGTAAGCACCAGCACCAATGATAGGGCCGTGGAAGCGCGCGCGAACTTTTTCGCGGAACGCATCGGAATACGGCTCGCCACCGGCCCAGTCCGGCTCAGACATGTGCAGGTAAGCGATTCCGCGCTTGCCCAATTGTTCAATCAGATACAGCGCATCGGCTTCTTCGTTTGGACCATTGTCTACGTTCTGGAAAGTGCCAATCGGGGAGACGCGAATACCAATGCGATCGGCACCCCATTCTTTAATACCGGCGTCAACCACTTCCAGCACCAGACGCGCACGATTTTCGACGCTGCCACCGTATTGATCGGTACGCTGGTTAGACGTTGGCGACAGGAACTGGTGCAGCAGGTAGCCGTGGGCAGAGTGCAGTTCAACCATATCGAAACCCGCTTCGCGCGCATTGGCTATCGCCTGACGGAAGTCATTAACGATGCCCGGAATCTCTTCAGTTTCCAGCGCACGTGGCATTGAGGTATCGGCACGCGTTGCCAGGCCGTTTTCATCGCGCAGCGAGGTGCGGGTTCCAGCGCTAATCGCGGAAGGTGCAACTGGAGCTTGACCGTTTGGCTGCAGACTGGCGTGAGAGATGCGTCCGGTGTGCCACAACTGGACAGCAATATGACCTTGCTCAGCGTGTACGGCAGCAGTGATTTTCTTCCATGCGGCAATTTGCGCTTCGCTATGTAAGCCGGGTGCTCCGGCATAGCCTTTCGCCTGGGCGGAAATCTGCGTCGCTTCGCTGATGATAAGACCCGCGCTGGCGCGTTGACGGTAATACTCGGCCATCAACGGAGTAGGGATGTCGCCAGGCTCAATACTGCGCAGACGCGTCAGTGGCGCCATAAATACGCGGTTTGCTGCCGTAATGGCACCCACTTTCAGTGGGGAAAACAGTTTTTCAGATGACATGTGGCACTCCTGAATAGACCGGTCGTCTAGTAATAAAGAAAATAAAAACGCCTGTTAAACGACAGGCGTTGTGATGATGTTTTTAACGTGCGTCAGCGCATTTTCCAGCGGAGTGGCGCTACGAGAAATCTTGGCCTGCAGATTTGCGCCAAGCCACAGCGCATACAGTACCTGCGCCTGCTGTAACGGCTCGCCAACAAAAGACAGACAATGGCTGGTCTGACCTTTCTCCAGCGCCTGCGCTAACAGCACAATAATGTGCCGCGCGCCTTTATCCATCGCTGTGCGCATATCTTCTGACAGATCGCACACTTCGGCAGACAGTTTTACAGTTAAACAGCCGCTAATAATGCCGTGCTGGCTAAACTGGTTCAGGGTTTCCTGATAGTAGGCCAGAATGCGATCGCGGTAGTTTCCCGCTCCCGTATCAAAGTGCGTAGCCAGTCGCCGATGATAGGCCGCATAGTGGCGTTCCAGCATCGCGACACCGAACGCTTCTTTAGAGCGAAAGTAATGATAAAACGAACCTTTGGGTACTTCAGCGGTTTTCAGTAGTTCGCTTAACCCCATGCCGGTGAAGCCGCGCTGCATACACAGCAGTTCGCCAGTCGCCAGCAGATGTTCGCGTGTATCGTGTTCAGTGATTTTGTTCATGGGAAGGAGTGTAATAGACCAGTCGGTCTAATGCAATAGCGCTTGCGAGAAATTCAGTTAACGTCTTCAATAGGTATATCAATCTTATTAAAGGAGGGGATGTGGCCGAACAGCTGGAGTTTTTCCCCGTCCAGAGCCCATGCCGTGGAATATGTCAGTCTGACGAACGCGGCTTTTGCCGTGGCTGTTTTCGCAGTCGGGATGAGCGTTTTAACTGGCAAAAGATGAGCGATACCCAAAAGCAGGAAGTGCTGCGGCTTTGTCGTCAGCGCCTGATGCGTAAATTACGTGCAAACAAAGCCAACCCTTCGGAAGAACCGCAACAACCTTCACTCTTTTAAAAGCGTAATTGCGTATACTCGAGGCACATTCACTTATAAGGAAGCTGCTATGGTTCAGCGTATTACTATTGCGCCGCAAGGCCCGGAATTTTCTCGCTTTGTGATGGGGTACTGGCGCCTGATGGACTGGAATATGTCCGCGCGCCAGCTAGTCAGCTTTATTGAAGAGCATCTGGATCTTGGCGTGACCACCGTCGATCACGCCGATATTTACGGTGGATACCAGTGTGAAGCGGCGTTTGGTGAGGCAATGAAACTGGCCCCGCATTTGCGTGAAAAAATGCAGATTGTGACCAAATGCGGGATCGCGACGACGGCGCGCACGGAAAATGCGCTGGGGCACTACATCACCGACAGTGCACATATTATTGCCAGTGCGGAAGAGTCGCTGAAGCTGCTGGCGACCGATCATATTGATCTGCTGCTGATCCACCGTCCCGATCCGCTTATGGATGCTGACGATGTCGCCGATGCTTTTAAAAAATTGCACCATAGTGGCAAAGTGCGTCACTTTGGCGTCTCCAACTTCACCCCGGCACAGTTCTCATTGCTGCAATCGCGTCTGCCGTTTACTCTGGCGACCAACCAGGTAGAAATTTCACCAGTACATCAGCCGCTCCTGTTGGATGGTACTTTAGATCAACTGCAACAGCTGCGCATTCGCCCGATGGCCTGGTCCTGTCTCGGCGGTGGTCGCCTGTTTAATGATGATGCTTTCCAGCCTTTACGTAATGAGCTTGCCGTGATCGCAGAAGAGTTGAATGCGCAATCTATTGAGCAGGTGGTATACGCCTGGATTTTACGTCTGCCGTCTCAGCCGCTGCCGATTATTGGCTCAGGAAAAATAGAGCGTGTACGTGCTGCCATTGAGTCTGAGTCGCTGAACATGTCTCGCCAGCAATGGTTCCGCATTCGTAAAGCGGCGCTGGGTTACGACGTACCCTAATCGCGTTTTTGGCGCATCTCCGTTCAAAATTGTGTCACTGGTTTACACTTAACAATCAGACACCTTTTGGACGGAGGTCTTATGAAGCGTTTGAGTTTGGCCATCATCACTCTACTCGCCTGTGCAGGTGCGCAGGCTGCCAGTGAAGAAAAAGTGACGATGAATCTGGTCACGTCGCAAGGCGTCGGCCAGGCGATTGGTACGGTCACTATTGCTGAAACCGCAAAGGGGCTGAAGTTTACGCCCGATTTGAAAGCGTTGCCGCCAGGTGAACATGGCTTCCATGTGCATATGAACGGCAGTTGCCAACCCGCGATTAAAGAAGGGAAAGCCTCAGCCGCAGAATCGGCTGGTGGCCATTACGATCCGCATCAAACCGGTAAACATGAAGGCCCGGAAGGTGCAGGTCATATGGGCGACCTGCCGCTATTGGTGGTGAATAACGACGGTAACGCCACAACGTCGGTCGTTGCACCGCGGCTGAAAACGATCGATGAGGTCAAAGGCAAAGCGCTGATGATCCATGTGGGCGGCGATAATATGTCCGATCAACCGAAACCGCTTGGCGGTGGCGGAGCGCGCTACGCCTGTGGTGTTATCAAATAATCAACGACTGAGAGTGCCCGGCGGCGGCGCCTGTTCGAGTTGTGAAAGCGAGCAGTGTAGCCGCCAGACCAGTGCCGACAGTTCCTGCGCAGCGGGTTGATGATGGTGGGCAAGCGTATCGCAGATGCGCTGTAGCTCATTCAGCGTGGCATTAAGTGGTCGTTGCTGGACGCCACGTTCGCTCATTACATCGCGTAGCAGCGAGATACACACGTCCCTGACGCGAGCCAGCGGATCGGAACGCGCCTCCCAGGTGCGCAGTTGCCACACCACATGCGAGCAGTTCAGTAAAACGACCCCCCAACGTAATAACCAGCGTCGCGCCAGCGCATCCTGACTGTTGCTGAGCTGGCTGACGTGATGATAGGTCAGCGATTCAAATTCGTTTTCACTCAGTGATGGATGTCGGCTGAGCTGATCGACAAAATCCCGGCGCAGGGCGCGAATATGGCGGCGACTTTTCCGTGCATCCGATCCGGGGCGCAGAATGGCGAAGGCCAGCCATGACAGCGCCACGCCGGTGATTTTCGCCATATTGTCATTCAGGAAATCAGCAAAATCATATACCGGCGGATTGGTCACCGCGATAAACGAACCCATAAATACAATCAGTTGCCCCCAAAGACCTGCCAGGGCAGGCATTTGTAGCTTCAACAGTTGCATGGTGGCGAGTAGTGGGAAGAGAAAGAGAATAAACTGCCAGAGGTCGGAAATTTGCACCATCAGGCCAAACTTAACCACAAAGCTAAATAGCGACAGTAGAACCAGCGTACGCATCAGCAAAGAAAGCGACTTGAACGGTGTGGCAACGGCGGAATACAGCACACTGCTGATCGCGGCGAGCGTGAGTGCGCCAGAGCCTGATTCCCATTGTGCACCAATGCTCCATGCGCCGATAAGCATCAAAGTGCAGAACGTACGCAACCCGCTCCAGATAGCTTCCGCATTATCGGTATGACGGGCAAGTCCCGGCGTGCGGGCGATATTAATACGCTCGGCGGTAACACCATTTTCCAGTAAATGCAGATAATGACTGCTGCGCAGGTAGAGCCGACAAAAATAACGCAGTCGTTGCCAGAAGGCGACGTGTCGATAGTCGCGGGCATCGACGGGCCGCAGTGGGGCAATTATACGTGCGACGGTGTAGCTATTCGCATTGGATTTTATTAGTTCGCTGAGCAACTGCTCGATGATTTCCCGTGTGTTGGACGGCGGATTAGGCCAGTTCAGCAGCATCCTGCGCAGACTGGAAATCACGCTGGTCATCCGTAACTGCTGGTGCAACAGCGAATTGAGCAAAGCATTCTGGCGACGAAAGCGGTAATGACTCCAGAAAGCCTGAATACGCAGCAGGTTCATGGTCAGAATCTGCCCGATAACACCTTCATGGGCTGTGCGAATGGCATCCGTGGTTTCTGGTTGCCAGAGTAGGCTGGCATGTTCCAGTAAACGTGAATGCATGTTTTTCAATGCAGCCAGTAACGTGGTGCCATCGGAGGTGCTGGGCAGGATCATCATCATCACGCCGCCACACAGGATACCGACGATGACTTCACACACGCGTGCCTGCGCGATATCCCATAACTGCGTAATTTCCACGGTATTGACCATGGGAAAAGCAATGATCGCCGCCGTATAACCCGCCAGTTGAAAGGCGTAGGCAACGTTATTGGTGAAGTGCGCGCATGCCCAGGTACAAAAACCGATCCACACTGACATGCTCAGCAAAAACAGCCACGGCTCATTGAGAGTATGACCGGCAATAATCAGTGCGGCGGTGGCTCCCAGTAGGCTACCCGCCACGCGACCCAGACTTTTGCTGATAACCCCTCCAACGGTGGGAAAACTAACCACCGCCGCAGAGGTCATCGCCCAGTAGGGCTCATCCAGATTCAGATAATAAGCAAAAGTTAACGCCAGGCACATCGCAATGGTGTTACGCAGCGCATAACGCCACTGTGCCGCCGTGGCTTTAAACCACGGCAAATTGCCTGGTGTCAGGCGGGGCAGTTTCATTTACGCTGGCCGATGGATACGCTGCAGGTTGTACCTGACACCAGCGTGACATCCCGCGGCAGGGCGTCGAATTCGATGCGTACCGGGACACGCTGCGCCAGACGCACCCACGGCACGTTGGGTTTGATGTCGGGAATCAGGCCGGAATCACTTTCCACACTTTGATCGTAGATGGCACGGCCAATACTGGAAACGTGACCCTGTAACTTTACATTGCCGCTGTAGAGTGTAATCGTCGCAGGTGCGCCTTCTCGAATATGGCGCAATTTGGTTTCTTCAAAATATCCCATCACATAAAAAGAGTGACTGTCGACAAGGGCAAACAGGGGCTTACCGGTTGAGGCGTAATCACCGGTACGGGTAGACAGGTTTGTGACCCAACCCGCCACGGGGGCTTTGACCACCGTTTGCGTCAGTTGCCACTGGGCCTGGCGCAAACTGGCCTCAGCCGCTTCAACGCTTGCCTGCATGGCTTTCACGTTGAGATTTGCGGTATCCAGATCCTCGGCTGAGATGTAATTTTGCGATAAATGACGGCGGCGGTTGGCTTCGTTATTGGCTTTCGCCAGGTCAGACTGCGCTTTTGCCAGTTGCGCTTGCGCATTCAGTTCAGCAATGTGAAATGGCGTCTTGTCGATAATAAAAAGGACATCGCCTTTATTCACAAACTGGTTATCTTTTATATAGAGTTCGCTAATGCTACCTGACACCTGCGGCGTGATGCTGACCTGCTCAGCACGTACTTTGCCATCACGTGTCCAGGGCGATTGCATATAGTAATTCCACATCCACCATCCGGCGAAAACTGCGATTGCAGCGACTATAATAGTTGAGAAGTATTTAATGGTTTTAAGCGACATAATCACCACGCTATCAGCATAACAAAGGCCAGACATACGCAAAGCGTAAAGAGTGACAGATCCATTAGCAGGGGATGCCAGATTTCGCCGGAGTAAATCCAGTCGCGCAGCAGGCGATGAACAACCAGCCAGAGAATAAATCCTGCTACAATCGCCTTGAAAACAGGAGGGAAGTAGACAGATGCGCCGATCATTAAATCTTGTAGGGGCAATCCTGTTGCATTAAACATAAACTTCACGGGCAAAATCCTTGACGGAAGAGAGCATTGCTATAGGTTTAGCAAAAAAGAGACAATGAGTCTCCGTAACGCATAATGTCTGAAAAAATGTCAGCCGGTAAGCAAATTTGGCAATACATTTGTTTTGGGAATACAAATGCTGCACACTATTCTAAAATCAGCACAATAACTTAGCAAGCTAATTATAAGGAGATGAAATTGGAATCGCCATTAGGTTCTGATCTGGCACGGTTGGTGCGCATTTGGCGTGCTCTGATTGACCATCGCCTGAAACCTCTGGAGTTGACGCAGACGCATTGGGTTACGCTGCACAACATTCATCAGTTGCCGCCGGATCAATCGCAGATTCAGTTGGCTAAAGCGATTGGCATCGAGCAGCCTTCGTTGGTACGTACGCTTGACCAGTTGGAAGAAAAGGGACTCATTTCACGACAGACTTGCGCCAGCGATCGTCGAGCTAAGAGAATTAAACTGACAGAGAAGGCTGAGCCGCTGATCGCTGATATGGAAGCGGTGATCAACAAAACACGTGGAGAAATTCTGGAAGGGATTTCAGCTGAGGAAATTGATCTGCTGATTAAGCTGGTTGCCAAACTCGAACACAATATTATTGAACTGCAGTCACAAGGTTGAAACGATAAGTTACGTGTGGCCAGAGCCTGACCACACGTGAATTCGATTAGCGTGGAGACACGGTAACCTGGCTGCCGTTGTTAGCCATAACAACGCGCTGGCCGGCTGAAAACTTGGTCGCACCCTGTTTCTGAACCACCATGATGGTATTACCATCATCCTTACGGATTTCCAGTTCCACACCCTGGGTTTTATTCATCGCACCTTGTACGCCTTGACCCGCTACGCCACCGGCAACTGCACCTGCCGCTGTGGCTAATGAACGACCCGTACCGCCGCCGACGGTGTTACCAAGGAACCCGCCGAGTACCGCACCACCAATAGCACCAATCACGTTTGCGTCATCGCCACCCTGGATTTGCACCGGACGAACATGAACAATCGTACCGTAGGTAACGTTCTGAACTTGTTTCGCTTCGGATGCGGTATATACGTCGCCTGAAAGGCTGTCATTGTTAACGCAACCCGCTAAAGATACGCCCATTAATGAAACAATCAGCACACGTTTAATCATTTACAAATCTCCTTTGTCACCACGAAACGCTAATAAAGCACCCTTCATGGCTAAATTATATGGCATTTGTGAGCCTAAGGTCACATGTTCTACTGGAACAATATGAAAATCTTAACCGAAATCGGATCAACCGAGTATAAACGAATCATTCATGTAATTGATGTAATTAAACGATCATTGTAATGATTAGCCACCAAAAATCATTAAGGAAGCATGGCATTAGTCGACACTTTATGGTTGAGTGTCAAGGCTAATTTGCTTAAAAGGATGACCTATGAAATCGGGCCGTTTTATCGGTGTAATGTCTGGAACCAGCCTTGATGGCGTCGATGTTGTGCTGGCGACAATAGATGAAACGATGGTTGCGCAGCAGGCGAGTCTGACCTGGCCCATCCCCATCCATGTTAAACAAGCGATTCTGGATATCTGCCAGGGGCAGCAGCTTACACTTTCTCAGTTTGGTCAGTTAGATGCACAGCTCGGTTATCTATTTGCTGAGGCGGTGAATGCGCTGTTGGCGCAAGAAAAATTGAAACCGCAGGATATCATTGCGATTGGTTGCCACGGGCAAACCGTGTGGCATGAACCGAACGGTGCTGCGCCGCACACGCTGCAAATTGGTGATAACAACCAGATTGTCGCGCGTACCGAGATAACCGTAGTCGGCGATTTTCGTCGACGTGATATCGCCCTCGGCGGGCAGGGTGCACCGCTCGTTCCCGCGTTTCACCAGGCACTTCTGGCACATCCAACGGAACGGCGAATGGTGTTAAACATCGGCGGGATTGCCAATCTGTCTCTGCTTATTCCGCAACAACCCGTTCGCGGATACGACACCGGGCCGGGCAATATGCTGATGGATGCATGGATCTGGCGGCAATGTGGCCAGCCCTACGACAAAGATGCGCAGTGGGCCATTTCAGGAACGGTGATCCTGCCGTTGCTGCAGAATATGCTTAACGACCCTTATTTTTCCGCGCCTGCGCCGAAAAGCACCGGTCGTGAGTATTTTAATTACGGCTGGATAGAGCGTCATCTGGCGCAGTTTCCGGGGATTAGCCCACGAGATGTGCAGGCGACGCTTGCCGAACTGACGGCAGTAACCATTTCAGAGCAGGTCTTATTAAGCGGCGGCTGTGATCGACTCATGGTATGTGGTGGTGGCAGTCGTAATCCACTGCTGATGATGCGTCTGGCGGCATTATTACCGGGTACAGAGGTTACCTCTACCGATGAAGCCGGGATCAGCGGTGATGATATGGAAGCGTTAGCCTTTGCCTGGCTGGCGTGGCGAACGCTGGCCGGATTACCGGGAAATTTACCTTCTGTGACGGGGGCGTCAGAGCCGAGTGTTTTAGGGGCAATTTATCCTGCCAATCCGCGAACTCAGAGTTAACTGAAATTATTCAGCGCGGTGTGCCGGTAAACTAAGGATATTAGGGAGGGTGCCATTACCCTCCAGGACCAGGAAAGTCTTCAGGATATGGCTATGAAAAAACTGTTGTTAGTGTGTCTGCCCGTACTGCTTAGCGGTTGTAGTGTGTACAACCAATTTGTCGAGCGTATGCAAACGGATACGCTTGAATACCGCTGCGACGAAAAACCGCTGACCGTGAAGCTGAACAATACCCGCCAGACGGCAAGCTTTGTTTATGATAATCAGCTATTGAACCTCAAACAGGGCGTGTCGGCATCAGGTGCACGTTATACCGATGGTATCTACGTATTTTGGTCTAAAGGCGACGAGGCAACGGTCTATAAACGAGACAGAATTGTGCTAAATAACTGTCAGTTACAGAACCCGAAGCGTTGAGATTTTCACCTGGGCGGCGCACAATAGCGTCACCCACTGACAATCCGTAGCCCAACATCATGTCTGATAACGACGAATTGCAGCAAATCGCGCATCTGCGCCGTGAATACACGAAAGGCGGTCTTCGCCGCCGCGATCTTCCCGCCGAACCCCTTGCGCTGTTTGAGCGCTGGCTGGGGCAAGCCTGTGATGCCAAACTGGCCGATCCCACCGCAATGGTCGTTGCGACCGTCGATGAAAATGGTCAGCCGTATCAGCGCATCGTGTTACTCAAGCATTATGATGACAAAGGGCTGGTGTTCTATACCAACCTTGGTAGCCGTAAGGCGCATCAGATCGAGAAAAATCCACGCATCAGCCTTTTATTTCCCTGGCATACGCTGGAACGGCAGGTGATGGTGATCGGCAAGGCAGAGCGTCTTTCCACACTCGAAGTGGTGAAATACTTCCACAGTCGCCCGCGCGACAGTCAGATTGGCGCCTGGGTCTCAAAACAATCCAGTCGAATCTCCGCGCGCGGTATTCTCGAAAGCAAATTCCTCGAACTGAAGCAGAAGTTTCAGCAAGGGGAAGTTCCTCTGCCCAGTTTCTGGGGCGGCTTTCGCGTGAGTATTGAACAAATGGAGTTCTGGCAGGGCGGTGAAAACCGTCTGCACGATCGTTTTTTATACCAACGCGAAGATAACGCGTGGAAAATTGATCGTCTGGCCCCCTAAAGATGCAAATTTCTTGTTTTAAGCGCTGGTGCTGAACAATCCGGCGCTTTATTCTATGTTTCTTTCGCATCAGGCGAAAAGTCGTGTACCGGCAAAGGTGCAGTCGTTTTATACATGGAGATTTTGATGGCAAGCAGTAACTTGATTAAACAATTGCAAGAGCGGGGGCTGGTGGCCCAGGTGACGGACGAGGAAGCGTTAGCAGAGCGACTGGCGCAAGGCCCGATCGCGCTCTATTGCGGCTTCGATCCTACCGCTGACAGCTTGCATTTGGGGCATCTGGTTCCATTGTTATGCCTGAAACGCTTCCAGCAGGCAGGCCATAAGCCTGTTGCACTGGTAGGTGGCGCAACCGGTCTGATTGGTGACCCGAGCTTTAAAGCCGCCGAGCGTAAACTGAATACCGAAGACACCGTGCAGGAGTGGGTGGATAAAATCCGCAAACAGGTTGCACCGTTCCTCGATTTCGACTGTGGCGACAACTCGGCGATTGCTGCGAACAACTACGACTGGTTTGGCGGTATGAACGTACTGACTTTCCTGCGTGATATCGGCAAACACTTCTCCGTTAACCAGATGATCAACAAAGAAGCGGTTAAGCAGCGTCTGAACCGTGACGATCAGGGGATCTCCTTTACCGAGTTTTCTTACAACCTGCTGCAGGGTTATGACTTTGCCTGCCTGAACAAACTGCACGGCGTGGCACTGCAGATTGGTGGTTCTGACCAGTGGGGTAACATTACTTCTGGTATCGATTTAACCCGTCGTTTGCACCAGAATCAGGTGTTTGGTCTGACCGTTCCGCTGATCACTAAAGCTGATGGCACCAAATTCGGTAAGACGGAAGGCGGCGCAGTGTGGCTGGATCCGAAGAAAACCAGTCCGTACAAATTCTACCAGTTCTGGATCAACACCGCCGATGCGGACGTTTATCGCTTCCTGAAATTCTTCACTTTCATGGACATTGAAGAAATCAATGCGCTGGAAGAAGAAGATAAAAACAGCGGTAAAGCGCCGCGTGCCCAGTATGTTCTGGCCGAACAGGTTACGCGTCTGGTTCACGGTGAAGAAGGTCTGGTCGCGGCAAAACGCATTACCGAAAGCTTGTTCAACGGCAATCTCAGCGATTTGAGTGAAGCAGATTTCGAACAGCTGGCGCAGGATGGTGTGCCGATGATCGAGATGGACAAAGGTGCCGATTTGATGCAGGCGCTGGTGGACTCCGAGCTGCAACCTTCTCGCGGTCAGGCACGTAAGACCATTGCGTCAAACGCGGTAACCATCAACGGTGAGAAGCAGTCCGATCCGGAATATTTCTTCCAGGATAGTGATATCCTGTTCGGGCGCTATACCTTACTGCGCCGTGGCAAGAAGAACTATTGTCTGATTTGCTGGAAGTAAGATTGAGTTAGCAGGGGCGTGGGAAACTACGCCCCTTTATTTTTTCAGGGTTGTGGTAAGTAAAATGAAGAATATCCTCGCCATCCAGTCCCACGTTGTTTTTGGTCATGCGGGCAACAGTGCAGCAGAATTTCCGATGCGTCGTCTTGGCGCAAATGTCTGGCCGCTGAATACCGTTCAGTTTTCAAACCACACGCAGTATGGCAAATGGACCGGTTGCGTTATGCCGCCGAGCCACCTGACTGAAATTGTTCAGGGCATTGCTGATATTGATAAACTCCAGACCTGTGACGCAGTACTGAGCGGCTATCTTGGTTCAGCAGAACAGGGCGAGCATATTCTGGGTATTGTTCGCAAGGTAAAAGCGGCAAACCCGCAGGCAAAATACTTTTGCGATCCGGTGATGGGACACCCTGAAAAGGGGTGTATTGTTGCACCCGGAGTGGCGGAATTTCATGTACGCCATGCGCTTCCGGCCAGTGACATTATTGCCCCAAATCTGGTTGAGCTCGAAATTCTGTGCGAGCATGCGGTGAACAATGTCGACGAGGCCGTTGCAGCAGCGCGAGAACTGATCGCTCAGGGACCTGAAATTGTACTGGTGAAGCATCTGGCACGCGCAGGTATCAGCACCGACCGTTTCGAAATGCTGCTGGTCACCGCTGAACAGGCGTGGCATATCAGTCGCCCATTAGTCGATTTTGGCGCACGTCAACCGGTTGGTGTGGGTGATGTGACGAGTGGCTTGTTGCTGGTGAAACTGCTGCAGGGCGCGTCTTTACAGCAGGCGCTTGAGCATGTGACTGCGGCGGTGTACGAAGTGATGATCACTACCAAAGAGATGCACGAGTATGAGCTACAGGTCGTGGCCGCGCAGGACCGTATCGCCATGCCTGAACACTACTTTAGCGCAACGCAGCTGTAATCGATGCCCGATGGCGCTCACGCTTATCGGGCATATTTTTAGCTGTAGGCCGGGTATGTGCAAGTGCCACCCGGCAACAACAATTAATTTAACCCTTCTGCTTTCAGCGCAGCGGCAACCGCCGGGCGTTCAGCCATTCGCGCCATATAGGCATCAATATTACTTAATCCTGCCATATTCAGCTTAACCGCATAGGCCCAACGCAGTACGGTAAACAGATAGGCATCGGCGATGCTGAAGCGCGGGCCGCAGATCCATTGGTTATCTTTCAGCGAGTCGTTCACATACTGCATTTTTTTCTCCAGCAGCGCACGAACGGTTGGCTTAAAGTCTTCCGGCGTATCGGGACGGAACAGTGGCGTAAAGCCTTTATGCAGTTCAGTCGCAATGTAGTTAAGCCATTCGATGGTTTTGTAACGGGAGAGGCTGCTGGTAGGGGCAAGGAGCTGGCGGTCTGGCACGCTGTCCGCCAGGTATTGCATGATGGCGACACCTTCGGTAAGTAGCGTACCGTCATCCAGCAGCAGTGCAGGAACTTGCCCTTTTGGGTTTACCGCGAAAAAATCATCGCCATTTTCCAGACGTTTCTTCATCAGATCAACACCATCCAGCGTGAAATCTTTACCGCTCTCACGAAGTGTGATGTGGGAAGCGAGAGAACAAGCGCCCGGTTTGTAGAACAGTTTCATCGGTAACTCCTTTTGGCTGAGGTATATCGTATGGTAGTGCTACCTCAGGCAAAAAAAAAGCCGCTAACAACAGTTAGCGGCCTGAAAATGAGTTTCCCTGAGAATTACGCTGTCGCGGCCTTAGAGGCTTTCTCATTGACGTCATCGTCCTGAGTCATACGGTTCAGTTTCGGAGCCGTCAGCAGCATCAGAACAGCGATAACAGCCGTTGCGACACCAATCTGCAGGAACACACGACCGTAGACTTCAAGGGACATCAGCGGGTCAGTCACGTTCTCTGGTACAGCCATCATGTTAGCGACGTAGCCACCGATGATGTTTGCACCGGCAGTGGTCAGGAACCAGCTACCCATGATGAAGCCCATCAGGCGTTGTGGAACTAACTGTGCCACCATTGCCAGACCCAGACCGGAGATCATCAGCTCACCGATACTTTGCAGACCGTAGCAGATAATCAGCCAGTTAACGGAAACGATGCCCGCATCGGTAGCGAATTTCGCGCCCAGTGGCAGGATCAGGAACGCACCGGAACACAGCACCATACCAATCGCAAACTTGGTCGGCATTGGCAGGGTATCGCCCATCTTGTTATAGATAGCAGCGAGGATTGGGCTACCAATGATGATCCAGAACGGGTTCAGTGCCTGGTACTGTTCAGGTTCGAAAGCAATGCCAAGAATAGAGTGCTCAACGTTACGAATCGCAAAGAAGTTCAGTGAGGTCGGCATCTGGCTGTACAGCACGAAGAAGATAATCGCTTCCAGCATCAGGATGAAGGCGACGATCATTTTGCGACGCGCAGCACCGTGCATGGTGAAGGCTTCTTTACCGAAGATGAAGACGATACCCAGCGCAATGACACCCAGAACCATACGTGCGATCTGCTGGTTGTGCAGCAACCAGGTTGCAATCGCGATCAGTACCACAACGCCAGCAATGGTCAGCAGCAGGTTACGGAAGTTGATCGGTTCAAAGTCAGGTTTAGAACCGTACTGTTTAACCCAGCGCTGACAGAATGCGAAGTTAACAACGGTAATCAGCATACCCACGACGCTCAGAGCGAACGCGGTGCTCCAGCCGTAGCGCGCAGCCAACCACGGTGTTGCCAGCATAGAGAAGAATGAACCGATGTTGACGGACATGTAGTACATGGTAAATGCACCATCAAGACGCGGGTCATCTTTGGCATAGCAGGTAGAGAGCAGGGAGGATGGGTTTGCTTTAAACAGGCCGTTACCGACCGCGATGGCCGCCATGCCCATATAAACGATACCCGCATCGTGACCGGACCATGCTACCAACGCATAACCGATGGCCAGCACAACGGCACCCAGCATAATGACACGTTTTGTTCCCAGAACTTTGTCACCTAACCAGCCGCCAATGGCAACCAGACCGTACACCAGGGCGCTAAAGGACGAGAAAAGGGTGATGGAATCCGCTTCTGACATACCCAGCTGTTTAACCAGGTAGACGGCCATAATCCCTTGCAGGCCGTAATAACCAAAACGTTCCCACAGCTCAATAGAGAAAATGAGATAGAACGCTTTTGGTTGTTTGAAGGCGTTTAAACTTACGCTTTCTGTTGGTTTATTGTTTGCAGTAGACACTTTTACCTCTTTTTTTACATCCCATATCAACGGGGGTGTTCAGGTACGTGATGAGTCAAGTTCATCCGTCCGATTGTTATAGTGGGAGGGGAAACGGCAAGTAATGTTCACTATCTTGACCATTCAGACAAGTGGTTTGTAATAATCTGTTACATATATCATGACTGGTGAAATCGTCGGGGCTGTGAAATGTTATCTAGCGTTAAATTTCTTCATTTCTAAAATGGCAGATTTTTACACTGTTTAATCACCGCCATAACCGCAATGTGGCGATATGTTCTGCTATTTAAGGTTGAATCCAGTGATATAGGCCATTATCTGAAAAATAGGCAGTGTAATGTTTTGTTTAGAAACTGTGCAGTTAGGTCATCTAATTGTCACCTTAACTAAAAAATAAAAATTTATTAACATTGTGTTAGCTGGATGATCTGGATCACGTATAGATAGAAATTTCTTTTGCTAAAAAAACGATTAACCTGCTCAGGTGTTAATTAACAAGAATATTGCATTAGATATGAGCAATTGAATGGCATCATTGTCGGGAAAATAAACGCAGGGGAGTGCATAACTAATCGTTATGTATGTAAGGGGCTAGGAGGATGCCCCGGCAGCATTAGATATCGACTTTCTCTTTGAATTCGCAGAGATCTTCAATAATACAGGAACCACAGCGCGGCTTTCTGGCGATGCAGGTGTAGCGGCCATGAAGAATTAACCAGTGATGGCAATCGACTTTAAATTCACTGGGTACGACTTTCAGCAGCTTCTCTTCAACCTGCTCGACGTTTTTACCCGGGGCGAATTGCGTGCGATTACAGACACGAAAAATGTGGGTATCTACAGCGATAGTGGGCCAACCAAAGGCGGTATTTAACACCACATTAGCCGTCTTCCGCCCAACTCCGGGGAGAGCTTCTAACGCAGCACGGTCTTCTGGCACTTCACCATTATGTTGTTCCAGCAGAATGCGGCAGGTTTTAATTACGTTTTCCGCTTTGCTGTTAAACAAACCGATTGTCTTGATGTAGGACTTAACACCTTCAACGCCGAGCTCCAGCATCGCAGCAGGCGTATTGGCGACGGGGTATAGCTTAGCCGTCGCTTTATTGACGCTGACATCGGTCGCTTGTGCGGAGAGCAAGACCGAAATCAACAGTTCAAACGGCGATGTAAAATTGAGCTCGGTTGTCGGATGCGGGTTGTTATCCCGCAGACGCGTCAGGATTTCCAGACGTTTTGCTTTGTTCATTACGCATTCCCTGTTTCACCCGCGGGACTGTCCACGACAGCCGCCTCGGCACGACGTTTCTTCATTTTCTCATCAATCAGATACTTCACTGCCAGCATCAGACCCAGGCCAATAAACGCGCCCGGTGGCAGCATGGCCAGCAGAAACGGCGTATCAGTATGGAAGATCTCAACGCGCAAGACTTTGGCCCAGCTACCCAATAAACCGTCTGCACCATCAAACAGTGTACCGTTACCAATTATTTCACGCAGCGAGCCCAGAACAAACATGGCACCTGTTGCGCCCATGCCGATGGAGAAACCATCAAGTGCGGATAGCGCAGGGCCCTTTTTGGCGGCGAATGCCTCTGCACGACCAACAACAATACAGTTGGTCACAATCAGCGGGATGAAGATGCCCAGAGACTGATACAGGCCGAAGGCGTAGGCATTGATCAACATCTGTACTGCACTCACCACGGAGGCGATGATCATGACATAAATCGGAATACGAATTTCTGGCGGTGTCCAGCGGCGAAGGGCTGAAATTGTCAGGTTGGTCAGCGTTAGGACGAGCGTAGTCGCAAGTCCAAGCCCCAGCGCGTTCGTGGCGGTAGAGGTGACGGCCAACAGCGGACACATCCCGAGTAGTTGCACAAGCGCGGAGTTATTTTTCCATAACCCCTGGACAATCACGTCTTTAATTTCGCTCATGGTTATTCTCCACAGGCGCTAAGTTGAGGGAGTTGCGCAGGCAGCGTCTGCGCATACAGGCCGGCACGTTTAACCGCGTTAACCACCGCACGAGGTGTAATGGTTGCGCCAGTAAACTGGTCAAAGTCGCCGCCATCTTTTTTCACTGCCCAGTGAGAGGTGTTATCCGCAGAAATTGTTTTACCGCTAAAATGGGTGATCCAGTCGGACAGTCGCAGTTCGATTTTATCGCCCAGCCCAGGCGTTTCATGGTGTTCGGTAACACGCGTACCCAACACGGTACCCGTGAAATCGACACCCACCAGCAGTTGAATCGCCCCGGAATAACCATCTGGCGCCGTAGCTTCAAGAATCGCAGCAACAGGACGATCGTCCTGGCGGGCAATATATACACGGTGCGTACCTTTGCCTAACGCCGGCGCATTGACCAGATAACAACTTTCAGACAAGTTATTATTGTAGCGATTGCCAGGCAGAACCTGATCGAACAGCGTTTTTTGCTGTATCGCGGCCTGTTCATCAATGGTTGACTTGGTTAATTGATTGATTGCTGCGGTTAACCCCGTTGAGCCCGCAGCAAACAGCGCCAGTGTAATACCGTGTTTACGAATCGTTTTCAGCATATCTAGTCCTTAGCGATGTCCGTACACGCGAGGGCGGGTGTAATAATCAATCAGGGGAACCGTGATATTTGCCAGCAACACGGCAAAAGCCACGCCATCAGGATAACCACCAAAACTGCGTATCAACCACACTAACAGGCCCGCAAGCGCGCCAAAAATCAGACGACCACGGTTGGTTGTTGATGCTGTAACGGGATCGGTAAGAATAAAGAACGCACCTAACATCGTCGCACCGGAAAGCAAGTGCAACTGAGGTGATGCCAGTGAATCTGGCGAAAAAATCCAACCTAAAGTGGCGCAAACAACGAGCGACAGCAGGAAGCTAACCGGGATATGCCAGCGAATCGCTTTTTGCCATAACAGCACAATACCACCAACAAGCCAGGCAAGGTTCACCCACTGCCAGCCAGCGCCTGCCAGCATGCCGCTGTAGATCGGGTATTGCATCACCTGCTCAACGGTACGTCCGGCATGCAGGGATGTCTTAAAGGTATCAAGAGGTGTTGCCTGACTGATCCCATCGATACCCATACGCAGCGAATTCATATCCCCGCCGCTGGCGGTATGCCCGCTAAAGATAACGTTAAGGGCGTCAAAGAAACCAGGCACCGTGGCCGCAATTTCATGCGGCGGCAGCCAACTGGTCATCTGTACCGGAAATGAGATGAGCAGCACGACATAGCCAATCATGGCAGGGTTAAACGGGTTCTGCCCGAGCCCGCCATACAGCTGTTTCGCAATGATAACCGCAAATACGGTGCCTAATACCACCATCCACCAGGGGGCGAGGGGCGGAATACTGACGGCCAAAAGCAACCCGGTAAGTAACGCCGAGTTGTCTTTTAAAATTGCCACAATGGGTTGTTTACGCAGTTTAAGCACACCCGCTTCGGCAGCAATAGCGCTGATGGCAGCGAGAACGATCTGGAACAACGTGCCCCAGCCGAAGAACCACAGCTGAGCGGCGATCCCCGGCAATGCAGCAAGTAACACCAGCATCATGATACGCGATGTCTGGCGCTGGTTATGGGTATAAGGGGAGCTTGCTATTCTGAATACCATTTATTCCTCGTTTACAACCTGCTGCTGTGCGGCTTTCTTTGCCTGAGCGTGTGCGATGGCGGCCGCGACGGCGGCTTTACGTGGAGCAACCGGCTCGGCTGTTTCGGCTACCGCCTGCTGCTCTAGCTTGCGGGCTTTGGCGCGGGCGATTGCCGCTTCCACGGCAGCTTTACGCGGATCAACCGGTTCGGTTGTTTCTGTTACCGCCTGCTGCTCGAGCTTGCGGGCTTTGGCGCGGGCGATTGCCGCTTCCACGGCAGCTTTGCGCGGATCAACTGGTTCGGCCGTTTCCGTTACCGCTTCTTGCTCAAGCTTGCGGGCCTTGGCGCGGGCGATTGCCGCTTCCACGGCAGCTTTACGCGGATCAACCGGTTCGGCCGTTTCCGTTACCGCTTCTTGCTCAAGCTTGCGGGCTTTGGCGCGGGCAATTGCCGCTTCCACGGCAGCTTTACGCGGGTCTGTACCCGTGCTGCTGCCTTCACTTTGCGGCGGATTTTCCTTACGGGAAGCACGAGCTTGCGCCTTACGCGCCTCGCGTGCGGCAATCACGGCGCTATTGTCAGGTTTTTCACCTGCCTGAATGACCACCGGTTGCAGCGCCTGAGCCTGCTTTTCTTTTACGCGAGCCAGTGCGGCGGCAATGGCATCATGATCTTTGGCCGCCGGCTGAGCAGCGGCGCTCTTATGGCGTTCAAGACGTGCTGCTTTTTCACGTTCAAGGCGCGCTTGTCGGGCTTCAAACCGAGCTTTTGCTTCTGCGGCGCGCTTTTCTTCCTGACTAATGGCGTAAATCTCGGCTTTTTCCTGACGGAAATACTGTACCAGTGGAATATTGCTTGGGCATACCCAGGCGCAGGCACCGCATTCAATACAGTCGGCGATATTGTGGGCCGTCGCTTTGTCGTGCTGTTGCCCTTTACTGAACCAGTAAAGCTGTTGTGGCAGGAGATCGGCCGGACAGGCATCGGCGCATGCGCTACAGCGAATGCAGCCTTTCTCTTCTGGCGTTTCACCCATTTCACTGGCAGAGGGGGCCAGAAGACAGTTGGTTATCTTCACCACCGGGACATCCAGCCACGGCAGCGTAAAGCCCATAAGCGGCCCGCCCATAATCACCATCTGGTCGGCGGAAGGGCAGAAACCCGCGTCGTTGAGCAGATGACGAACAGGCGTACCTAAACGCGCCCAAACGTTGCCCGGACGACTGACTGCTTCACCGGTTAGCGTCACGACACGCTCGGTGATCGGCTCTCCGTCGATTACTGCACGTTTAATTGCATAGGCGGTTCCGACGTTTTGCATCAATACGCCGATATCAGAGGAGCGTCCGCCGTGGGGAACCTGCTTGCCGGTCAGGATTTGTGTTAACTGCTTGGCCCCGCCGGATGGGTACTTGGTGGGGATCACGCGTAGGCTAATGTCGTGTGAATCAGCCAGCACCGCGCGCAGCATAGATATTGCCTGCGGTTTGTTATCTTCGATACCCAGGAGGATCTCGCGTGGCTGAAGAATGTGCGCCAGGATGCGGATACCTTCGACGACCTGAGCGGCACAGTCCTGCATCAGGCGGTCATCTGCCGTAATGTACGGCTCGCATTCGGCGGCGTTAATGATCAGCGTTTCAATTTTATCTCCGCCGCCCTGCAGTTTAACGCCGGTGGGAAAACCTGCGCCACCCAGCCCGGCGACGCCGTACTGATGAATACGCGCAATCAGCTCTTCCCGGCTGTGGGAGCGATAATCGGTCCAGCCGTCTCGCTCAATCCAGCGATCTTCGCCATCGGCGTCTATGATGACGCTCAACTCAGCCAGTGCCGAAGGATGCGCGGTGGAGTGCGGGGCAATGGCAACAACGGTGCCTGATGTTGGCGCATGGACTGGAAGCATTTTGCCACGTCCGCGGGTTAAGGGCTGACCACGCAGCACGGTGTCACCCACGTTTACGCACAGTTCACCCTCCGCACCAATATGTTGTTTCAGCGGAATAACGAAACGCGGCGCCAGCGGAACCTGTCGCAACGGCGTTCCGTTTGACTGGGTTTTCATTTCTGGTGGATGAATGCCGCCATCAAAGTCCCAGATTTTATTTTTTCTGAATGCAGAGAATAACTTAAACATGTTGTTCCACGGGAATGATGCGCACAGGGATGGTGTTTAAATCCCATTTCCAGCTATCGGGTGTCTCGGCTACCGGGCGTAATTCAATACATTGCGTCGGGCATGGGTCAACGCACAGGTTGCACCCGGTGCAGAGATCGCTCATTACCGTGTGCATGGCGCGGGTCGCGCCCACGATGGCATCGACCGGGCAGGCCTGAATACACTTAGTGCACCCAATACAGTTATTTTCATCAATGACCGCCAGCATTCGCACCGGCGTAACGTCTTGTTCATCGCCATCAATAGGCTGCGGATCGACATTCAGCAGGGCGGCAATTTTTAACATCACCGCTTCGCCGCCGGGGGCGCAACGGTTAATTTTTTCACCCTGAGACCCGATCGCTTCAGCATAAGGATGACAGCCCGGATAGCCGCACTGGCCACACTGGCTTTGCGGGAGAATTTCATCAATTTTCTCCACGACCGGATCATCTTCAACGGCAAAACGTCGTGAGGCGTACCCCAAAATAGCGCCGAACGCCAGACCCAGTAGACTCACTGCGGCAACGGCAATCCAGATAGCATTCATTACAACTTCACCAAACCACTAAAGCCCATAAAGGCTAATGACATTAAACCAGCGGTAATCAGCGCAATCGCATTGCCGCGAAACGGCGCTGGGACGTCCGCCACGGCGAGGCGTTCGCGGATCGCGGCGAACAGTACCATCACCAGCGAGAAGCCGACGGCGGCGGAAAAACCGTATAGCGCCGACTGTAAAAAGTTATGGCCGAGGTTGATGTTCAGTAGCGCCACACCTAACACTGCGCAGTTAGTGGTGATCAGCGGTAGGAAGATCCCCAGCAGGCGGTACAGCGCAGGGCTGGTTTTGCGCACAACCATTTCGGTAAACTGCACGACGACGGCGATAACCAGAATAAAAGCCAGCGTGCGCAGATAGATGAGATTGAGCGGAATTAGGATCCAGGTATCAATCAGCCAAGCGCAGATGGATGCCAGTGTCATGACAAACGTCGTGGCAAGGCCCATACCCATTGCGGTTTCCAGTTTTTTGGAAACGCCCATAAACGGGCAAAGGCCCAGAAACTTCACCAGTACAAAGTTATTGACCAGTACAGTTCCGACAAACAGCAGCAGGTAATCAGTCATTTTTCGGCCTGAAATAAAAAGCCGCCTATTATCTGACAATCTTCAACAGGCGACAACAGGTTAACTGTAGGGTTATTACGGGTTCACAAACGTCGATTTAACGCGCTGCGATCGTTTGAAGTAGGGCACCAACAGTGCTGCAGCCAGTAATGGGAACAGCAGTTGGCGCACGGCAAAAGCGTCTGGGACGGGTGAAAACGCAAACGCTTTAATCGCCAGCAACACGGAGATCAGCAGCCACAGAATATAATGCTTAGGTACACAGGCTCTGCGTTTGAAAAACGCAATCGTCAGCCACAGTGTGTAATACCACATGGCGATCGCGGTAACAAAGGAGACACCCCATAACAGCAAATTTGCCGTACTTTGCTCACCCAGCGTTTTGAAGGTTTGCGGTGTAGCCAGCGCAGTGACATAAAGTAATAACGCCAGCGAAGCGCTCAACAACGCGACTAACAGCCAGGCCAGTGGCCCAAGTAGCCAGCCTCCGATACGTTGTGCCGGTGTCGTAGTCATCTCTTCTCCAGGTTTACGCGCGCAATCAATCATGCCATTCATTTTGGGGCAATTATTATAAAGCTTTTAACGTTGAGCGCTACTTTCTTCTTTATTGCACGTAATGCCAGACTGATTTAGGTACCTGACCAACATCAAACAGACGACCTCCGGAGATAAGCTCCGCACGGCGATGGTCTGCGGCACGGTACATATTGATAATGTCGTTATCATCGGTGAGCGTGTAGTTAAGATGGTCGAACAGTTTTTCCAGACTTTCGAGCGAACTGATTTTGCGGAATTTTAATAAGTAATCCTG
Organism: Citrobacter sp. Cpo069; assembly: GCF_030332785.1. NCBI lineage: Bacteria > Pseudomonadati > Pseudomonadota > Gammaproteobacteria > Enterobacterales > Enterobacteriaceae > Citrobacter > Citrobacter sp. Cpo069. The sequence continues at coordinate 139,099 of NZ_JAOWHD010000059.1, read as the reverse complement.
AACGGTCATAAATGCAGATCCATATTAATAAAATAATACCAACGGAGTAGAAAATATAAAAATAAACAACGAGCACAGGTAAAAGCGCATTTACGTGCAAATGTAAGAAGAGTGTTCATACCTGTGAAAAATCAGGCGCTATGCGCGTCTTGAGCAAGGGTAACGCGCTTAGCGATCGCTGGCAATATGCAGCGGAGCGGGACGCGGCATAATTCGCTTTTTTTGACAGAAAGCGATCTTTTGCCGGCAGACCCTGCAACTACCAATGTTAATTACCGGGCAATAAAAGGCTGCGGATGCTTATTTCTTCTGCACTGCCGCAACGGGCTCTGGTGGCTGGTAATTGTCAATATGATTGGCAACACCCAGTAGGATCACGGAGACGGCGAGAACAATCCAACCTGTTAATTCAATAAGACGATTCATTACTGATGACATTTGCTTTGATTTATCCATAAACACAGGCTGCAAATGTTACTAATCTCTCATTAATACAGCAAGATGATTGGGAACGATTTCTACCTCTTTTTCGCTGCAAGTTAAGCATAAGTGGCATATGTTTGACTTAAGTTAAAAAACAACCTTTGTAGCGCAAAGGTTATTAAACTATTGAGACGTTGCAAGGTATGGTGTGAAATAGGTCAGTCCTGAATTGAGAGGCAATAACATGAGTGACAACATCCGCGTTGGGCTAATTGGCTATGGTTATGCCAGCAAAACCTTCCATGCCCCACTGATTGTGGGCACGCCGGGTCTGGAACTGGCTGCAGTGTCCAGTAGTGATGAAGCAAAAGTGAAGGCAGACTGGCCTACGGTAACGGTTGTTGCTGAGCCTAAGCATCTTTTTAACGATCCAAATATCGACCTGATTGTGATCCCCACGCCAAACGACACGCACTTCCCGTTAGCGAAAGCAGCGTTGGAAGCGGGCAAACATGTGGTTGTTGATAAGCCCTTTACCGTGACACTGTCACAAGCACGTGAGTTGGATGCGCTGGCACGTAGCCTGGGGCGTGTGTTGTCTGTATTCCATAACCGTCGCTGGGACAGTGATTTTCTGACGCTGAAAGCTCTGCTGGCGGATGGTGTTTTAGGTGAGGTAGCGTATTTCGAATCCCATTTCGATCGTTTCCGCCCACAGGTTCGTGACCGTTGGCGTGAACAGGGCGGTCCGGGAAGCGGTATCTGGTACGATTTAGCACCGCATCTTTTGGATCAGGCGATTAATCTGTTTGGTTTGCCCGTCAGCCTGACGGTAGACCTGGCCCAGCTGCGTCCGGGCGCGCAGGCGACGGATTACTTCCATGCCATCCTGACGTATCCGCAGCGTCGTGTGATCCTGCATGGCACCATGCTTGCTGCCGCAGAATCGGCCCGTTATATTGTGCATGGATCGCGTGGCAGCTATGTGAAGTATGGTCTTGACCCGCAGGAAGAGCGCCTGAAAAATGGCGAGCGCCTGCCTCAGGAAGACTGGGGTTATGATATGCGCGATGGCGTATTGACGCGAGTCGAAGGCGAAGAGCAGGTTGAAGAAACCTGGCTGACCGTACCGGGCAACTATCCGGCGTACTATGCTGGCATTCGGGATGCGCTAAACGGCAACGGTGAAAACCCGGTACCGGCGAGACAGGCTATCCAAATTATGGAGCTGATTGAGCTGGGTATAGAATCTGCGAAACATCGTTCGACGCTGTGCCTTGCCTGATTAGGTAAATGGCGCAAGGCGATACCTTCCTGGCATCGTATCCGGCCTACAATGAAAACCAACGTAGGCCGGATAAGCGTTAGCGCTATCCGGCACTTTACCTGTTACGCTGCGGCGACTTTCTCGCGCAAGGCTCGTTTTTCCTCGTTACTCAGGAATGCCATTTCCAGACCGTTGATTTGCGCCTGGCGGATTTGTTCGCGCGTTAGGCCTGCAGCTGGTGCGGCAATGGTGTACTCGTGAATAATATCCACACCCTGAACAGCCGGGTCGTCCGTATTCAAACTGGCGATAACGCCATGTTCAAGGAACGTTTTCAGCGGATGGTTCGCTAGTGAGGCAACGGTGCTGGTCTGAATGTTTGATGTCAGGCAGGATTCGATGCCGATACGGTGCTCGGCGAGGTAATCCATCAACGCACGATCTTCAACGGCTTTAACGCCGTGACCAATACGCTCAGCGCCTAGCTCTTTAATGGCCTGCCAGATGCTTTCTGGTCCAGCGGCTTCGCCCGCATGTACGGTGATATGCCAGCCGGCGTCGCGTGCCTGGTTGAAGTGAGACAGGAACAGGCTGCCCGGGAACCCCAGTTCGTCACCGGCCAAATCCAGCGCCGTAATATGGTCTCGGTGGGCTAACAGCGCATCCAGTTCCTGCAAGCAGGCGGCTTCGCCAAAAGTACGGCTCATAATGCCAATTAAGCGTGCTTCGACGCCAAAGGTCTTGCAGCCCTCGCGTACGCCTGCGATGACGGCTTCAACCACACCTGCAACCGGGAGCTGATGCGCCATCGCCATGTAGCCTGGGGAAAAACGCAGTTCAACATAGTGCAGGCCGTTACGTGCTGCGTCCTCAATATTTTCAAATGCCACGCGACGACACGCATCCAGCGAGGCCAGTACCTTCACGCCCCAGTCGAGCTTGGATAAAAAACTCACTAAATCTGGCTCAGTTGATGTGACTTGCACATGAGGGATCAGCGTTTCCAACGTTTGTGCCGGAAGCGTTAAGTTGAACTGACGGCCCAGATCCAGGATCGTTTGTGCACGGATGTTACCATCAAGGTGGCGATGGACGTCGGTCAGGGGGAGGGAAGTATCAATCATGGTCGCACTCGTGTATTTAGGTAAAGTGCAGGCCATTATACAACAGAAAAATGTTCCTCTAAAAACTTTAAAAAAAGCAGTGCAGAGTTCGGGGTTATGGGGAAGCAAGCATCGCCAAATTGTTGACCATGCTGTTAGCGTACCAACAGAGTGGTGTTCCGACTCCCTGATCCTTGAGACCATATCACGATGCTTTTGCCTTGCGGTGGTAAGACGGGCGTAAAGTAAGCAATAACGCATTTCCTGCAGCATGTGTGTAATAAAATGATTTTAATTTAAGATTATTTACCTCGTTTTTATTTAATTACTACCTGTCAGTGTTATTTTATTCAGATATTTATTGAATAACATTGCTAATAGCGAAAAATGGACACTTTCCAGTTTATGAATGTGCTGCAAGGTATGTTATAAAAACACAATAACGACTGAGGGTATTAATAAAGTGAAAAGTGTAAAGCTAATTGTCAGTACAATGTTCTGTGGAAGTTTACTGCTGGCAACTGTGCCTGCGCATGCGGCGTATAAAGCGGATGAAACGCATGTAATCCAGTTTAAGAAAGGCACCAGTGGCGCAGATATCAAGGGGACAATTACGGGTGATAAAACAAAAGATTATACGTTTGTCGCCAAAAAAGGGCAGACCATGCAAGCAGTTCTGAAAAGCGCCTGGCCTCATCCTTTCATGAGTATTATTGCACCGGGCGAACAATTCATTTTTGATGGCATGATGAGTGGTGACACTTATAAAAATACGCTGCCTGCCAGCGGTAAGTATACCATCAGAATATATCAAAAAGGCGCGGCGAAGGATGAGGGGAAAACCAACGCATTCCAGCTGCACATGAAAATTACCAACTGATCATGAGGAAAAGATCGCCCTGGTGGTGATCTTTTCCTTTGCTATTAAACTTCTTCGCCAGAATAGGCCACAACGCAATTACGGCCTCGGTTTTTTGCCATATACAGGGCGCGGTCTGCGCAATCAGCAAGTTGTTCGGGGGCTGAACGGTTATCAACCGAGGTTACGATACCCAGGCTGATGGTGATGATGCGTGGAAAATCACCTTTAGTCGTGGCCTGAGTTTGTTGTTCTACGTGTTTTCTGATTCGCTCTGCGATGTTAAATGCTGCATCAGCGTTAGTTTCAGGTAGCAAAATAGCAAACTCTTCTCCGCCAATACGCGCCACGATGTCGTTACGCCGACTCAGTCGCTGCATAATTTCTGACAGTTTAATTATCACTCTGTCACCCTGCAAATGTCCCCAGGTGTCATTGACCGACTTAAAGAAATCAATGTCGCAAAAGACAATGCTCAGGGGTTTATGGGTCGCTGTCATTTTAATCTCATTGCTGAGTGCGTTATAAAAATAGCCACGGTTGAAAAGTCGGGTCATCGGGTCGCGGACTGAATTTTCATAGGATAATTCATAGGCCTGACGTGAGGCTTTGTAGCGCTTGAAAATATCAGACATGAGCACGATCATCACGGCCATTGCGCTAAGGCACTCCAGGCCTCTGGCGAGATACCATCCAGCGGAGTCTATATGCGTGTACTTCAGCATAATGATGACACTTAACAGATTGCTCAGGGCAACCAGTGACATACTTACCCAAAACTGTGTTTTTAGCCGGGTTAATTTTGCCCCTAATAAAACGATACAGGTCCACAAGATAATGAGGACATAAATAAAACTCCCACGCCAGGGTCTAAGCCATTCAAACGTTTCTGTGTCAACCAACTGAAACGATATTGGCGTAATACGGATGGAGTAGAGGATAGCCATTACCAGATGCAACATGCACCATAAATAAGTGGCGTAAATGACTGTTTTACCATGCTTTTCTTTTTTATTTTTAAACGTATATAAATAGTATGTTGCAAAAAACAACCCCGTAATTAACATGTTCCTCATAAAGTATAAAACAGCAATGTCATTGTAGATGACACCAGGAAGGCCGTTTTTATAAAAATAAATATAGAGCGCAAGAAATAAGAAAACCCCCGAGAAATAAAATGCGCAGGCCAGGGGTAAAAGATATTTTTTGCGCCGATAACTCATGTAATTCATCGTCATAAAGCACCCCGTCTGAATGTGCAATACACCAGCAAAGGTTGCAATAACCGGGTAAAAAGAGAGGCTATAACGCTGATTACTAAAAGGGATATACCAAAGAAAAATGGATGTCGTTAGGGACAGGAGTAAAAAAAAAGTTAAATTCTTTCTGTGAATGTTTATTTGTGTTGTATTCATGATTTTTATGTATATAAAGCAGCGCTATATTTCGGCTATCTTCTCAGCTTTGTATTTTGTCTTTTTGATTTTTATTGCTGTTGATTTTGACTGGCAGGAAAAGTCAGGGAGGAATTAGTATTAAAAAAACGATAAAAAACAGATTTGTTTTTTTATATAAGGAGTTGCGCAATGAGTTCTTCATTGCGCAAGACTATTTAACGTATTGTGCGGATGGCGTTAATCAACCCCTGAACGCCTTTTTCAAGTTTGGAACGTGGACATCCGGCATTGAGGCGCACAAAACCGCGTCCTTCTTCTCCGTATGTGTATCCGGGCATGATGGCGACTTTCTGCTGATGGATGAGTGCTTCCTGCAGTGCGTGGTCATCAAGGTTGAGTGGACGCAAGTCAATCCATGCCAGATAGGTGGATTGCGGAACCTGCCAGTTCAGTTCGGGGAATGCGTTATTCAGCTCGTGCGCGATGTAATCCAGGTTACTGGCAAGATAATCCCGCAGCGCATCAAGCCAGCTAGCGCCCTGTTGGTAGGCTGCGATATGTGCGCTAAGCGCGAGCACTGCAGGTGAGGAAAGACCATCCCGACCCTTTAACGCACTGAGGTAATCGTTGCGACTCTGCTCATCCTCAATAATCCCGTAAGCCCCGGTTAATGCCGGAATATTGAAGCTCTTTGAACCGGAGGTGAACAGCGCCCAACTGTCGCGCGCGACGTTACTCCACGGGATGTGCGGCTGGTCTGCCCATACCATATCCATATGGATCTCATCAGAAATGACTTTTACACCGTGGCGCTGACACAGTTCCGCCATGGTTTCCAGTTCATCGCGCGTCCATACCTTACCGGTTGGGTTGTGCGGGCTGCAAAGCAGGAGAATTTTGCTTTCAGGCCGGGACAAAGCTTTTTCTAGTGCAACCATGTCGCAAAACCAACCGTCAGCGCGTTTTTCAAGTCCGACAGCGCATACCTGACGCTGATTACCTTCAATCGCTTTGTAAAACGCGTCGTAAGCCGGCGTATGAATAACCACCGCATCACCCGCAGAAGACCATTGGCGGATCAGCTCCGATACCATATAGATGACCGAGGGGCCATAAACCAGCGACTGAGGATTGATTTGGGTATTATGACGCGATAGAAACCAGTGGCTAATCGCCGCCAGAAATTCATCATTTTTCCAGCGACTGTAACCCAACACGCCATGTGACAGGCGCTGAGTCAGCGCCTCCAGAATGCAGGGGGCGGTGGCAAAATCCATATCGGAGATGGTGAACGGCAGAAGGTCGGCTGAACCAAAACGGTCGGCAACGTAATCCCATTGAGTACACCAGGTACCATGCCTGTTCACAACCTTTGAAAAATCAAACATATTATTGTCCTTAAGCCTGTACGGTGTTCATCAGAACTGCGATCTCATCTTTCACTGACTGGACCTGCGGACCAATAACAACCTGAAGATTATGCTGATTGAGTTGCACTACGCCAATGGCGCGATTGTCCTTCAGTGCCTGTACGTTCACAAGCGACATATCCTTTACTGACAAGCGCAGACGGGTAATGCAGTTATCAAGGCTGACAATGTTTTCCGCACCGCCCAGCGCCGCCAGAATGGCAGGGACGTTGTAACCGGATTTACCCGGTGCTCCCGCCATGACTTTATCGATATTGCTGGCAATTTCGACGTCCCGACCCGGGGTCTTCAGATTGAAGCGTGTGATGGCGAAACGGAAGATCACGTAGTACACCGCGAACCAGATCGCAGCCACGACAGGGACCAAATACCACTTGGTAGAGAGTCCGTGCAGGATGCCGAATACAACAAAGTCAATCAGGTTACCGTCCGTGTTGCCGATGGTGACGCCTAACACCGCCATCACGGTGAAACCAAGACCGGTCAGCAGGGCGTGGATTACATACAAAACAGGGGCAACGAACAGGAATAAGAACTCGAGTGGTTCGGTTGTACCGCCGATCACGCAGGCAATGAGACCAGAAATTAACAGCCCTTTAATTTTATGACGATTTTCAGGGCGAGCACAGTGGTACATAGCGAGCGCTGCCCCCGGCAAACCACCGAGGAACGCCGGCATTTTACCCTGCGACAGGAAGCGGGTTGCGCTTTCAGAGAAACCTTGTGTCGTTGGGCAGCTCAGTTGAGCCTGGAAAATAGTCAGTGCGCCGCTCACGCTGTGACCGCAGACTTCCTGCGTGCCGCCAGCTTCGGTGAAGCGAATGAGCGCCACCAGAATATGATGCAGACCAAACGGCAGCAGTAGACGTTCACCAGTACCAAACAGCATTGGACCAAATTCGCCCGCGCTGTTGATGATGTGGCCGAGCCCGTTAATGCCCATGGCGAAAACCGGCCAAACCAGGGGAATGACCAGGCCGACCAGTCCCATCACCACCGAAGAGATAATTGGTACAAAGCGGGTACCGCCGAAGAAGGCCAGTGCATCCGGCAGGCGAATGTTGTGGAAACGTTCATGCAGCATCCAGACGATGATCCCGGCAATAACAGCGCCGAGGATCCCGGTGTCGATCGACTGGATCCCCAGGATATTCTGTACGTTGTTAGCCTTCAGGATCGTGGCATCCGTGGTAGGCAAGATACCTTTCGCGGTTAACCAGAAGTTGACGGCAAGGTTCATCACCGCATAACCAACAAAACCGGCAAATGCCGCTACGCCTTTGTTCTCGCGGGCCAGGCCGAGAGGTATGGCAATACAGAACATCACCGGTAAGAAGCTAAACGCAAATGAGCCTACTTTGCTCATCCAGGTAAAAATAGCCTGCAGTACCGGATTACCCAATGCCGGAATCAGCGTTAAGACATCATGACTACTTAACGAGCTGCCGATCCCTAACATGATCCCGCAGAATGAGAGCAGAGCCACGGGCAGCATAAAGGTTTTGCCCAACTGCTGGAAAAATTCCCATAACGTAATTTTTGGTGTGGTTCTCGTCGTCATCAAACGACTCCTCGTAAAAGCTAGCTGACTAATGATGGCGAGAAGATAAAACGTTTTACCTAATTTTAGTGCGGTATAAATCACATTATCGAACGATAATAGGGCGTATAAATATATGTGATTGATAAAACGTTTTATCCGTCACGTTATCAGGGAGTTTTCCGTTTTTATGGCTATAGCCAAAAAAATAACCATCCATGATGTTGCGCTGGCCGCGGGCGTTTCGGTTAGTACCGTCTCATTGGTGCTCAGTGGAAAAGGCCGTATTTCATCCGCGACCGGCGAACGGGTGAATGCCGCTATTGAGCAACTGGGGTTTGTGCGTAATCGCCAGGCATCAGCGCTGCGTGGCGGGCAGAGCGGGGTAATTGGTTTGATCGTGCGCGACCTCTCCACCCCGTTTTACGCCGAGTTGACAGCGGGGCTGACGGAAGCATTAGAAGCGCAGGGGCGCATGGTTTTTTTATTACATGGTGGCAGAGATGGCGAACAGCTGGCGCAGCGTTTCGCTATGCTGCTTAATCAAGGGGTTGATGGTGTGGTGATCGCCGGGGCTGCCGGCAGTAGCGACGACCTACAACAACTGGCCGCCGATAAGGGGATTCCGGTAGTGTTTGCGTCTCGGGCCAGCTACCTGGATGACGTCGACACCGTCAGGCCTGACAACATGCAGGCAGCGCAATTGCTGGTTGAACATCTGATACGCCATGGACATCAGCGCATCGCGTGGTTGGGGGGACAGAGTTCTTCATTGACCCGTGCAGAGCGTGTCGGCGGCTATTGTACGACGTTGCTAAAGTATGGTTTACCGTTTCATAGCGACTGGGTGCTGGAGTGCTCATCCAGCCAAAAGCAGGCCGCAGAGGAGGTGACCGCGCTATTACGTCGTAACCCAACGATCAGCGCAGTGGTGTGCTACAACGAAACCATAGCCGTTGGCGCCTGGTTTGGCCTGATGAGAGCAGGGCGTCAGAGTGGTGAAATTGGCGTAGATCGCTACTTCGAACAGCAGGTATCGTTAGCTGGATTTGCCGATGTAGCGGAAAATGCACTGGACGATATCCCCATTATTTGGGCCTGTACGCCCGCGCGTGAAATGGGATATACCCTTGCTGAGCGCATGCTACAGCGCATTGGGCACGATGATGGTCATTCGCGTAACTTAACGCTTTCCGCCCGTCTGGTGGTGGCAAAATAAAAAAGGCCCGATAAACACACGGTTATCGGGCCTGTTGTCACGCGTATTTACTGTTGCGGAATAGCCGGGACATCCGGCTCGCCGAGAGAAGGCATACCGAACATACCAACAAACTCATCCAGCGACATTTTTTGTCCGTTTAACGTAACCTGACCGTTTGCATATTGCAGGCTGGAGCCGATGACGTTGTCCTGCATCGTTGTAATCCGGAACATCTGACCCATTGCCGCCAGGCCATTCACCTGTTGCTTCGCCAGATCGGCCGCTTGTTCCTGTTGATAGCCTTCAATTTTGGCAATCTGCGTCATGAACTCAGTCGCCATATCAACCGGAATCGTCAGCTTAGCATCCAGTGATTTGACCGAACGATCCACTTCCTGAGCCAGCGTTTGTGGTTCCTCAGTATTTGCTGTCGGATCTTTTAGCAGCAGTGACAGATTAAATGCAGTTTCACCTTTTGCATTTTTCCAGCTCAGCGGGGCAATGGTGATAACCGGCTCGCCTTTCATCAGAATCGGCAGCGCATTGAAGAAGGCTTCAGTGACTTTTTGCTGATAAAGCTCAGGATTTTGTACCACATCAATCTGCGCCATCAGCGCCTTGGTTTGGGCGCTATACTGCTGACTGAACTGGTGTAATGCTTCACCGTCAATCTGGCCAACTTTCAGCGTCAGTTTACCGCTACCCATATCCTGACCCTGCAATTTCAGGCTGTTCAGCGTGTAATCCAGCTGGCTGTTGACAGTTTTACCCTCGTTGATCAGATCGGATTTGCCATCAATACCCATGCCTTCCAGTACCGCCAACTCTTTACCTTCGACGGAAATCGACAGTTTATCGAGTGACAATTTTTGGTCGCCGATGCGCTCACCAAAGCTGGCAATACTGCTGGAACCCTCAGTTTTCAGGTTATTGAAAGTCATTTGTACTTTCTGGTCATACTCGTTGACCGCATTGACCACGCCGCTTTGCGCATTGCCTGTCAGCGAGACAGCGTTACCTTCTTTGTCTGCTGTAAACTGGAATTCCCCGCCGCTGAAGGCTACTTTTTCGTCGCCTTTCTCATAGTTCAGTGGTTTGAGGGAGAGATCGGAACGGGTATCGCCGCTGTAGCCGATTCGGGAATTAATGACAAATGGCGACTCACCTTTGGCAATATCAAACAGCGGTTTGGTAACGTCGTTATTGACCAGAGTCGTTTTCACGGAGGCCATAGCCGGGACCAGATTCAGTGATTTCAACTGAGCTAGCGGGAATGGACCGTGATCGACGGTTTCATTCAGGACGATACTTTGCCCCGGTTTTAGCCAGGAATCTGCCTGCCCGGCGATTGGTTTCACCACCAATTGCAGTTGGCTATTGAACACCCCGCGCTGGTAGTTTTGATAACTCAGTTCAATGCCCGCCTCAGGGGATAAACGTTTTAACTGATCGTTTGCCTGTGTCACCATCTCGGCGAGATGCGTTTCAAGTTTCTTACCTGTGTACCAGGCGCCGCCCGTCCAGACGATACCCAGCGCAACTACCACACCCGCAGCTACCAGCGATTTTTTCATTTCGATATCCATAAAATAAAACCAGGCGTTTGAAGACGCCTGGAGGAGTGACATGTCTTTAACACACTACAGCTTAGCAAGAGTTGTTAAAAATATCAGTATCTTGCTATAGCTTGTTATAAACCCGGGCTAAACGACCTGCGCCACTGATGTTAACCGGCGATTCATTCGCGCCAATAAAGGCCGATTCACCCGGTCGCAGAACCAGACGTTGCTCGCCTTTGCTCAGCACGGCTTCACCCTCGATGCAGAACAAAATGGCCGCACTTTGCTGGCTGATATCTGCGCCACTGGTAGTAAGCTCATGCAGGGAGAACGCAAAATCATCAACCGGGATTGGGAAGTCCAGTTCACCATCAGATTCAACCGGCGTGGTCAGTAACTGGTTTGCTGGCTTGGCGACAAACTTCACGTTGGCGACCAGTTCCGGGATATCAATATATTTTGGCGTCAGTCCGGCACGCAGCACGTTGTCCGAGTTAGCCATCACCTCAAGCGCCACACCTTGCAGGTAAGCGTGCGGGGTTTCGGCAAATAAGAACATAGCCTCGCCTGGATTGAGTTTCACCACATTGAGCAGCAGCGGGGAGAAGAGCCCACTGTCGTTCGGGTAGACGTCAGCGATCAGACGGATGGTTTGCCAGGGTTCACCCTGCTGGCTGTTCAGCGCTGATTTCAGGATCGCCAACGCATGGGATTTCTCCTCATCCTGCATATTCAGCAAGCTGGCGAAAAGATAGCTCAGACGTTCCGCACTCGGCTCTTCCAGGAAATGTGCAATAGCCGGATGTGCGGCGGAAACGGGTTGTAACAATGCAACAATGTCAGAGAACTCGCGGAATGCGTTCATCGCCAGGAAAGGCGTCAAAGCAAATACCAGTTCTGGTTTGTGGTTAGGATCTTTGTAGTTGCGCTCGGCGGCATCCATCGGGATCCCCGCGGCGTTTTCTTTGGCAAATCCAATTTCAGAATTGTGCTTGTTAGGATGAACCTGAATCGAAAGTGGTTGAGCAGCGCAGAGTACTTTAAACAGGAAGGGCAGTTCACCAAAACGTTGCGCAACAGCATCGCCTAGCAGTGCGGATTTATCGTGCTCGATAACGTCGCGCAGAGCAACCGTCTGACCGTCAGCGCCCAGAACCTGCGAACTGCTTTTCGGATGCGCGCCCATCCACAACTCAGCCATCGGTTGCTGAGTGGGGTTGGCAATGCCATAGAGTTCCGTTAACGCCGTTTTACTTCCCCAGGCGTAGTTCTGCACTGAGTTGATGAGTTTTTGCATTATCAAGCCCTGTTTCAATGTTGAATTTTCTACGGCTATTAAACCAAGAAACCCTGAGGGAAGTAACCTGCACATGTAAAAAGTCGTACTTGTCTCAGTTTTTGTTAAAAAAATGTGTAGGATATGGTGACTCGCTTTTAATACCCTGAGTAATTCCGGTTGCAGAAAGCTCTTCCTTCTACAACCGGATCTGCGGCAGGGAAGCAGGGCAATGGAACATCTGCCCAGAGAATAACCAGACCGAGCAGTAAGTGAGAGCACAATGTCAAACAAACCCTTTCATTATCAGCATCCTTTCCCCCTCAAAAAGGATGATACCGAATACTATCTGCTGACCAACGACTATGTCTCTGTTGCCGAATTTGAAGGGCAGGAGATTGTTAAAGTTGCACCGCAAGCCTTAACCCTGCTGGCTCGTCAGGCCTTTCATGATGCGTCGTTTATGCTGCGTCCCGCACATCAACAGCAGGTAGCTGATATTCTGCGCGACCCGGAGGCCAGCGAAAACGACAAATATGTGGCCCTGCAATTCCTGCGTAACTCTGACATCGCGGCAAAAGGCATTTTGCCGACCTGTCAGGACACCGGAACTGCGATTATCGTGGGTAAAAAAGGTCAGCGTGTCTGGACCGGTGGGGGTGATGAGGAGGCGCTGGCGCGAGGCGTCTATAACACCTACATCGAAGACAACCTGCGCTATTCACAAAACGCAGCGCTGGATATGTATAAAGAGGTGAACACCGGTACCAACCTGCCAGCACAAATCGATTTGTATACCGTCGACGGAGATGAATACAAATTCCTGTGTATTGCCAAAGGTGGTGGTTCGGCGAACAAAACCTATCTGTACCAGGAAACCAAAGCGCTGTTAACGCCGGGCAAATTAAAAAATTACCTGGTTGAGAAAATGCGTACGTTGGGCACTGCGGCCTGTCCGCCGTATCACATCGCGTTCGTAATCGGTGGAACATCGGCAGAAGCCACGCTGAAAACGGTCAAACTGGCTTCTGCAAAATACTACGACGAATTGCCGACAGAAGGTAACGAACATGGTCAGGCATTCCGCGATGTAGAGCTGGAAAAAGAGCTGCTGATTGAGGCGCAGAATTTGGGGCTTGGCGCGCAGTTTGGCGGGAAGTACTTCGCGCATGATATCCGCGTGATCCGCCTGCCGCGTCACGGCGCGTCGTGTCCGGTTGGAATGGGCGTTTCTTGCTCAGCCGATCGAAATATCAAAGCCAAGATCAACCGTGAAGGTATCTGGATCGAAAAACTGGAACATAATCCTGGCAAATTTATACCGGAAGAGCTGCGCCAGGCGGGAGAGGGCGAAGCGGTGCGCGTTGACCTCAATCGTCCGATGAAAGAGATTCTGGCTCAGCTTTCCCAGTATCCGGTTTCCACGCGTCTGTCGCTCAACGGTACAATTATCGTTGGCCGTGATATTGCGCATGCGAAACTGAAAGAACGTCTGGATAACGGCGAAAGTTTGCCGCAGTATGTTAAAGATCACCCGATCTATTACGCAGGTCCGGCAAAAACGCCGGAAGGCTATGCCTCTGGTTCGCTGGGGCCAACCACTGCCGGACGTATGGACTCGTATGTTGACCAGCTTCAGGCCGCTGGTGGGAGCATGATTATGCTGGCGAAAGGCAATCGCAGCCAGCAGGTGACCGATGCTTGCCATAAACATGGCGGCTTCTATTTGGGCAGTATTGGCGGCCCCGCCGCGGTGCTGGCTCAGGGCAGTATCAAGAGCCTGGAGTGCGTGGAATACCCGGAACTCGGGATGGAAGCCATCTGGAAAATTGAAGTAGAAGATTTCCCGGCATTTATCCTGGTAGATGACAAAGGCAACGATTTCTTCAAGCAAATTCAGACGTCGCAGTGCGCACGCTGCGTTAAGTAACGTCAGCCGCCCTTCGGGGCGGTTTTTTTTACCGCACGAACCACCCAACGACAGCTTTATCCTCGTTAATACTCATAAGACCAATGCAAATGGGCAATGTCGAAACATAACCTAATCAACTGTTAATGTAAGGAGCAGGTAATGGTAACGGTACGCCGCGAGAATGATTCAATGGGGGCGATTGATGTTCCTGCCGATAAGCTTTGGGGCGCGCAAACCCAACGTTCGCTGGAGCATTTTCGTATCTCTACGGAGAAAATGCCGGTCTCGCTGATCCATGCGCTGGCGCTGACGAAACGCGCCGCGGCAAAGGTTAACCAGGATCTGGGGCTGCTGGCGGAGGATAAAGCCAGGGCTATTATGCAGGCTGCAGATGAGGTGTTGGCAGATAAACACCGCGATGAGTTTCCGCTGGCCATCTGGCAAACCGGCTCAGGCACGCAAAGCAATATGAACATGAACGAGGTGCTGGCAAACCGGGCCAGCGAATTGCTGGGCGGCGTGCGGGGGATGGAGCGAAAAGTACACCCCAACGATGATGTCAATAAAAGCCAAAGCTCGAACGATGTCTTCCCGACCGCAATGCACGTTGCCGCACTGCTGGCGCTGCGTAAATCTTTGATCCCACAATTAAATGTGTTGACCAAAACGCTCAGTGATAAGTCCCACGCTTTCGCCGATATCGTTAAAATTGGTCGTACACATCTGCAAGATGCAACTCCACTTACGCTTGGCCAGGAGATTTCCGGCTGGGTAGCAATGCTTGAACATAACCTCAGACACATTGAAAACAGTTTACCGCATGTGGCAGAACTGGCGTTGGGGGGAACCGCGGTAGGTACCGGACTGAACACTCATCCCGAATACGCCCGCCGGGTCGCGGACGAACTGCGGGTCATTACCTGCGCGCCGTTCGTTACCGCTCCGAATAAATTTGAAGCGCTGGCCACCTGCGATGCCCTGGTTCATGCCCACGGAGCGCTAAAAGGGCTGGCAGCGTCGCTGATGAAAATCGCCAACGATGTACGCTGGCTGGCATCTGGCCCGCGCTGTGGTATTGGCGAAATTTCAATTCCGGAAAACGAACCGGGCAGCTCGATCATGCCGGGTAAAGTCAATCCTACCCAGTGTGAAGCGCTGACCATGTTGTGCTGCCAGGTGATGGGTAACGATGTCGCCATCAATATGGGCGGGGCGTCAGGTAACTTTGAGCTCAACGTCTATCGACCGATGGTCATCCACAACTTCCTGCAGTCGGTACGCCTGCTGGCGGACGGTATGGAAAGCTTCAATGAACATTGCGCGACGGGAATCGAGCCCAACCGTGAACGAATAGATCAACTGCTCAATGAGTCGCTGATGCTGGTGACCGCGCTCAACACCCATATCGGTTACGATAAAGCGGCTGAAATTGCCAAAAAAGCGCATAAAGAAGGGCTGACGCTAAAAGCCTCCGCTCTGGCTCTGGGATATCTAACCGAAGCGGAGTTCGACAGCTGGGTACGTCCGGAGCTGATGGTTGGCAGCATGCGGCCAGGCAGTTAATCCGCAACGTACAGGTGCAGCCGGGGAATAATCAATCTCAACGGCTGCGCCTGAGGTTTAAAGCGATGCTGAACGTTATCGGCATCGTAATTCAGTAACTCGCCAATATCCGGTACGGTCATACCGTTGTCGTTATTAAGCAAAGCAATCAGTGGCGTCGGGCAGGCATATTGCACCTGTTTTTGCTCTCCTTTGTACCAGACGCGGGCAATAGGCTGCACTTTTACCGGCCTTTTAATTTTCAGGCGGGCCTGCTGCGGTAAGTCGGCGATATCCTGATATTCGCGTTCAAGCTTCGCCTGCCATTCTTCACGTGTCCAGGGATGTACGCTGCGCGGTGAGGTCAGGCTTTTTTCCAGTTGCTGCAGTACTTCATCGCGTTTCAGGTTTTTAATAATGTGCTTGTTAGCCCAGCCGAATCGCAGGGTGGCAGGATCTCTGACAACGGTGAGTGTGCGATAGGCATTCAGTGTAATCAGCCCCGGCAGGTGGCGATGCACCCATTCGAAACGTGCTGCCGGCGCCAGCCCTGACTCTACTGTAACAATGCGCTCGAAGGTGGTTTTCAGCTGGTTTATACGCTGGATTTGTTCTTCCAGAGCACATTGCCCCGCATTATCAACCTGGTAGCACAATACACCCGGTAGGCGGACGGCCGCTTTGCTGCTGCGTTTTTCGGACTGCTGCTGAATAAACAGGTGACGGTAATGGCGCAGTGCCAGAGCTTCAGCCTCTTTGCCTAAATGCTGCTTAACATCAATGCTCTGCAGAGGGGCATGCTCTGCCTCTTTGACCACTTCCGGTAACGAGAATACGCGGGCAATCAGCAGCGTCTGCTGCAACAGGTTTTCGTTCAGAAGCGCCAGTTCTTGTTCCATCTGGCGAAAGGTGCCGTTCAGGCGGTCAACGAGATCGTAACGGGCCATAGATTTACCGTTTTAGTTACAACATACTTTTTTATAGCACAACATTCACCGCCTGGCCACCGAGCAGAATAGGTCAGGCAGCCGAAATTTCAGGAATGTTATGCCAGACGTGCCAACGGAAAGTAAACCGGGCGCCGCCAAGTTCACTTTCATCACAGACGACCGTCCCTCCCATAGCCAACGCTATTGAGTGGACGATGGCTAACCCAAGCCCACAACCCCCGGTCGCCCGATCACGGCTGGGGTCAAGGCGTACAAACGGTTCAAAAACCTGTTCGCGAGCGTCTGGTGCAATACCGGGGCCGTCGTCTTCCACTACCAGCGTGGCTTGATTGCCGTTCAGCAGCAGACTGGCTTGCACCGTTGACTGGCAATAGCGCAGGGCATTATTCAGCAAATTATCCAGGACCCGCTCCATCAGGCGCATATCCAACGCGCCGTAGTCGCCAGTTTCGAGATGACGTAATTGCACCGCACGGTCAGGATTTACGCTTTGCACATCCTCCAGATGGGTTGTCAACCAAGCAGGCAGGTCCGGTACGCTGAGTTTCAGTTCATTTTGCGGGCGATCCAGGCGGGCGTAGGTCAGTAACTCTTCTATCAACGCTTCCAGTTGGCCGATATCACGATTCAGCGCCTGAGATTCCTGCTCGGTGAGGTTATCACTCATTTCCAGCCGGTAACGTAAACGTACCAACGGGGTACGAAGCTCATGGGCAATACCATCGATGAGCTGTTTTTTACTGGCGATCAGCGCATTGATATTGTCGGCCATTTGGTTAAACGCTACGCCCAGGCGCTCAAAGCTGGAACCGCTGTCAAAATGAAGGCGTTCACTCAGATGTCCTTCACCAAAACGTTGTGCGGCGGATTCGAGTCTGAGCATTTCCTGCCAGTGCGGGCGCATCCAGATCAGTACCGGGAAGGCCAGTGAGATAGCAATAAACGCCATCAGCGCGATGTCCAGCAAGCGCATTTGATGGAGAAAATAGAGGTAGGGAACCGGACCGACGGCCAGCACATAATGGCTGCGAGGAATGCGTTGAATGAAGGTGTATTGATCGTCAAGTGCCACAATATCGCCTTCGCGCAAACGCTGCATGGTTGGGGCATCCAGTGTGTACTTATTCAGCGGTTCAACGCGCAGGTCAAATGAGAGGTTTAAATCCATCTCCTTCAGCGTCTTACCCCAGTCGCGTGGCGGGATTTCGCGTAGTTCACTGCGCATCAGGTACAACGAGCTTTTCATCAAATCGTCGAGCGACTGTCTGCCTGCGCGTTCTGCGGTGAATTTGTATACCAGACCGACTAATAGGGTCATCACCAAAAAGCAGACAAACAGCAGGAGGTAAAACTGTACAAACAGTTTCTTCATAAAAAATCACCGAACGCTCAATAAGTTAGCGAGTGCACGTGTCCCTCAGGGGAAAAGTGGGCACAGCGGTATCCGCCGATGCGTGGGTTCAGAAAGGTTCTCCGATCACCATCCGGCGTGCTTGTCCACGCAGAGTACACTGTATATCTCTTTTCTGCATTCTTATGGCTCCTACGGGCGCGGAATGACCTTTCGCTGGATCACGCATTGCTTTCTACGCTGTAAGTTAATCAAAATCGGGGTGGGGTTGTTCTGGCGTATGTCACGACCGCACCTAAAAGGTTACTTCGTTTCTCAACGTAGATGGTGTTGTTATATTCGTAGTTACCTTCGGGATAGCAAATTCTGATGTTAGTCCCGAGATCCGGATCGTCAACATCAGCCCCCGAACAACTTTTAGAACTTCCTGTAGCATAGACGTATGTGGCGGTATAGGACGAGGGGACACCCGGAATGAACCAGGTTATCGCCATAACCATGATCACTGAAAACAGCACCATGGCAATGCTGATGCCACCAAATAATTTCAGATAGGTTTGGAAGGGACTTTTTTTCATTATCCCATTACCTACCAGAAATAAGGTAATTAACAATGACACTGCCAGAGAAATAAGCATGAGGTATTTGGATGTGAGCGGGTAGAGAAATGTCGCTCTGTATACCGTTACCTTCCACCAGTAAAAGAGAAAAATTGCGCCGAGAGATGAGACGGTAATAAAAAACAAATATGGATATGAGTATTTTCTCATCCTTGTGACTCCAGAACAATTTCTCCATTTGGGTTTAATAAATTATCATTTGTTTTGAATAATGAAAACGACTCTCTTGTTTGAATTGTTAGGTACCCCGCAGACCAGAGAATTTGCGCTATCTTTGGGCATATAGGCATAATAATAAAAGGGATATTCTCACCCGTGGCAGGGATGACTGACCTTGCGTATAATGCGTGCCGATACTTCCTGAAAAGTGCTGTGACTGAAAATATGAATCTCAATCGCTGTTGTTATTCGCTACTCATTTTCGCAGCGGTCGGCTGCATTTTCACCGCTTATCCTCTTGTTATATGGTTTCTACTCGCCAACGTTTTGACGCTGCTGTTATACGGCGTGGACAAAATGGCGGCACGCAAGGACTGGCGCAGAGTGCCGGAATCCACATTGCTGGTGTTTGGCGTTGTGGGCGGGTGGGGCGGCGCGATAGCGGGTCAACAAATCTTTCGCCATAAAACACAAAAGCAGCCTTTCAAAACCTACTTCATTATCAGTGTGATAGTGAGTGTTTCTGTGATGGGCGTGATTTATAAGTTCTATCCATTTTTACCTTCCTGAGCATGGTTGGTGAATAAACTGCCGGTTTATTTGAGGCAGGAAATATATTTTTCACCTGAACGGCGCACAATTTCATCGGCATTTTGCGTAATATCTTTACCTTCAAATGCGCCGTAAAGTTGCTTAAATTTCACTGTTCTCAGGCGTTGGATGATGTCGCTGACGGTGGCGGCTGGCAACGGTAGCATATTGGGGTAGCTCCACATAAATGAGACTGCATGGGCACCTGGTGTAACTTGAACGATGTCGCCAGAAAGCACCACGCCTTCGTCACGCGCCCAGTGCAGGACGCAGCCGCCAGCAAAGTGCCCGCCGAGACGTATCATCGTGACGTCACGGGTTAACTCAATGGTGTCGCCATCCCAGAATCTAATCCACGGGCTGTCACGCATTACCCACCTTCTGTCGCTGGCATGAAGGTAAATCGGCGCGTTAAATTCCGCAGCCCAGTCCTGCATGGTGGTGTAGTAATGAGGATGCGAAATCGCGATAGCCTTAAGGCCGCCAAGGGACGTTATTAGCGTTTTTGTGGCATCGTCGAGCGTGGCAATGCAGTCCCACAGAATATTTCCTTCTGGGGTACGCACAAGAAACGCGCGCTGATCAATTGCAAAATCAGGAACGGTGCGGATGCTGAGGAGGGTACTGTCGTGTTGCTTCCACTTATTTGTATGCGATGCACACAGGGTGTCAAAATCGATCCATTTCTGCCCGCTTGTGGGGACATATTGACGTTCATCCAGGCAGATATCGCAATGTTCCGGATGGGCGCCAGTTACCTCATAGGATGTTCCACAGGTTTTGCATAACGTGATCATCGTGTCCTCCTCATATACCGAACACAGTCAGCATGGCACACAGATACACAAGGATGTGCCTGTTAGTGCTCTACCCGATAAGTCAGTGATGATGGAAGTGGGGGTTGTGGCTCAACCAAAAGAAAACAGGAATAATGCCGACACGGATCCTTTTGATTACCATCTTCCAGAGAAAAATGAGGATATTGTTTGGAAAATCGTCTGTTCAACATCTGGCTCAACCGTTGGGGGCTCACTCCAGATGGTGAACCGTTTGAAACGCACACATCGCAGCTTTTGCCTGTGGTGGTGGTCAAGGACGGGCAGAAAGCCATACTAAAGATCACCGATGATGACAGTGAACGGATCGGCTGTGAACTCATGGTCTGGTGGAACGGAAATGGCGCAGCGAAAGTACTTGCTCATGCAGCAGGGGCGATTCTGCTGGAACGTGCGACAGAGACATGGTCTTTAGCGGACATGTCCTGGACTGGCAACGATGCGCAGGCCTGTCGCATTATTTGCCATGCTGCCAGTAGACTCCATCTCTCCCGAAATGCGTCTACGCCTGCGTTAACACCTCTGCACCATTGGTTTCGCGATCTGGCTCCTGCCGCGAAAAAGCATGGCGGTATCCTGACGCGTTGTGCTGCGGTGGCAAACTTACTGCTATCTTCACCCCATGATGCAGTCGTATTACATGGCGATCTACACCACGGCAATATTCTTGATTTCGGAACGAGAGGATGGCTGGCTATCGATCCCAAAGGGCTGGTGGGCGAGCGTGGCTTTGATTACGCCAATATCTTTACTAACCCCGATCTTGCCGAACCTACCAGACCTGTCGCCATTGAGCCTGAAAGATTCACGCAACGAGTCAACATTGTGTCTGAAATCGCCAGAATTGAACGGCAGCGTTTACTGATGTGGATTGTTGCCTGGTGTGGGTTGTCGTCCGTCTGGTTTCTGCAAGAGGGTGACAGCGCAACGGTACCTCTGCGTATTGCGGAGCTAGCGATGACAGAACTTGCTTCAGGTGGTAATCAATTTTGATCTACGACACTGGGTTAGTAATTCTTAAGAGTTATCATTAGCCTGGTAAACGTTGTATTAATCAATCAATGAACGGCGGTGTGGTGTGTTGTTGAGCGAAAATTTGACAGGCCGGAAACAATGAACGCATTGTTTTCATTATTAAAAAAACGCCCGAATATTCTTTTGTTGATGGTCTTACTCATCGGGGCAAACATCGTAGCGTGGCTGTGGGCTTTCACCGCGTTTAGCAACAATACTTCCTTATTGGCACTGAGTCTGATTGCGTGGTGCTATGGTTTGCGCCATGCCGTTGATGCCGATCATATCGCCGCGATAGACAGCGCGACGCGTAAACTCATGCAGCAGAAAAAACGTGCCCTGACAACGGGGGCCTGGTTTTCTCTGGGACACTCTACCATTGTGGTGCTGGCCAGCATTGGCATTGCGCTAACTACCAGCGTGTTTAAGCAACATATGGCATGGTTTCAGAATGTCGGTGGTCTGATAGGAACTACGGTCTCTGCCGTATTTTTGCTGATTCTGGCTACCATCAATCTCATTATTTTCTGCCAGGTCTGGAAGGCATTCCGCCATCTTAAACGCACCGGTACTTACGATGGCACCACGGAAGACATTACAGTTTCAGGCCCTCTGAACTGGCTTTTCCGCTCAGCGTTTCGGCTGGTAGGTAAAGACTGGCATATGTATTTTGTCGGCTTTCTGTTTGGTCTGGGTTTTGATACCGCCACTGAAATTTCTTTGCTGGGAATTTCTGCTTCAAGCGCGTCCAGCGGCATGTCAGTTTGGTCAATTCTCGTATTCCCGGCGCTGTTTACCTGCGGTATGGCGTTAATTGATTGTCTCGACAGTATTCTGATGGTTGAGGCCTACGGATGGGCGTTCAATAAGCCGCAACGTAAGCTCTATTACAATATGACCATTACCGGGACTTCCGTGATTGTTGCGCTATTTATTGGCGGGCTGGAGGCGCTGGGACTTCTCTCTGACGCGTTTTCGCTTCAGGGGGGGGTGTGGGATACCGTCAGCAATTTGAGTGACCATATGGGGAATGTCGGTTTTGCGATTATTGGCGTCTTTATCGGCTGCTGGATTATCTCCGCCGTAAACTATCGTTGGAAAAAATACGACGGACTGACGTTTAGTTAGCTATCAATGTGACAGTGTAACGCCAGATAATTATGAGAGCCGATCAAAGTGATCGGCCCGGTTGGATTACTTATGAGGCTCGTCGTCCCAGGCGTGCGGTGCGAACAGATAACCTTTGTTGCGTACCGTTTTGATTCGATAGGGTTCAGTCGCGTTATCGAGCAGTTTTTTGCGTAAGCGGGAAATCGCGACATCGACGCTGCGATCCATGCCGTCATAACTTACGCCACGCAGGTTTTTTAGCAACGCATCACGGTCCATAATCTGCCCGGCATGGGTTGCCAACTCCCACAGTAATTCAAAATCAGCGGTGGAAAGAGAGATTTGCTCGCCGCCGAGCAGCACGGAGCGGTTGGTGGGATCGATAGTGAGTGTGCCAAAGCGCAGCGTTGTGTGCGGTGTGATGGTTGCCGCTTGAATGCCTTTAGACTGTGCTGAGTGTTCATTCTGGCGCAGGTGCAGGCGCAGGCGAGCCAGCAGCACAGCTGGCGGCGTTGTCTTCAGGATGTAGTCACAGGCGCCCATTTCCAGCGCCAGGATATGGTTCATGTCGCTGTCCAGCGAGGTGAGCAGAACAATCGGGCCTTGCCAGCGTCCGCGTAGATCGCGGCAGATAGTCATCCCGTCTTTGCCCGGCAGCATGATATCTAATAACACCAGATCGGGTTGAACGTGCAGGATTTTCTCCTCGGCCAAATCACCACGAGGTTCAAGGATAACCTCAATATCATGCCGGGCCAGATAGGCTGCAATCAGTGAGCCAACTTCGGGATCATCTTCAACAAATACGATGGTGTTCATATCATTCATTTTGAATATAAAACGCCAACATACACCGCCCCGGTTTTTCCTTCCATTAATCTTTTCTAAACAAGAACGCTTCCGTTATGCTAGAGGCTGATGTTATTGATGTGTTAAGGCAGAGTGATGGGACTC
Source organism: Citrobacter sp. Cpo069 (assembly GCF_030332785.1). Classification (NCBI taxonomy): domain Bacteria; kingdom Pseudomonadati; phylum Pseudomonadota; class Gammaproteobacteria; order Enterobacterales; family Enterobacteriaceae; genus Citrobacter; species Citrobacter sp. Cpo069. Next base: position 116,005 of record NZ_JAOWHD010000059.1, on the reverse strand, counting down.
GTTATAAAAGCGGCGCTCGGTGCGCTGGTGGTGGTGTTGATAGGTTTGCTGGCGAAAACAAAGAATTACTATATTGCTGGATTAATTCCACTGTTCCCGACGTTTGCGTTGATTGCCCACTACATCGTGGCCAGTGAGCGTGGGATCGAGGCGTTACGTACAACCATTGTATTCAGTATGTGGTCGATTATTCCCTATTTTGTCTACCTTGTTTCACTGTGGTATTTCACTGGGTTTATGCGCTTACCCATCGCGCTCGGCGGTGCAGTAGTGTGCTGGAGCCTGAGCGCGTGGTTGCTGATCTTTTGTTGGATCAAACTGCACTAACGCAGATGACGCCCGCCATCAAGGGCAAAACTACGCCCGGTGACAAAACAACTAGTTAGTAGGTAGTCAATTAAATCAATGACCTCTTTTTCACCAGGCGCGGTTTTCATCAGTGATTTGTTTAGTGCCTGCTGGCGATACTCTGCATCGTCGCCCTCGTTAAACAGGATAAGTGAGGGGGCAATCGCGTTCACTTTCACTTCCGGTGCCAGTTTGCGCGCGAACGAGCGGGTCATATTATCCAGCGCCGCTTTGCTGGCAGCATAAGCAATGTGCTTGTCGCTGCCACGCTCCACAACATAATCCGTGAAATGGATGATGTCGCTGGCTGCGTGCCCATGACCGCGTAGCAATCCTTCCAGCGCGTGGTTGAGCAGATATGGCGTATTGACGTGGATCTGCATCATACGTGACAGTACTTCGCTAAGCGGTGTGCCGGGTTTTTCGGCGACCCAGGCGCTGGCATTGTGCACAATGGCGCGCAAGCCATCCGTCTGCGCTTTGACCTCATCAGCAAAGGCCAGTACGCCTTCATCCGTGGAAAAGTCAGCCGGGATACAAATCGCGCCCGCTTCTCGCAGGCCGTCAATGGCAGGATAGTGAGTTCGGTAGCTGACGATAACTGGCTGTTTTTGGTTCAGAAAGTGCCATGCGACGGCGAGGCCGATACGACGACCACCTCCGGTGATAAGAATTGGCAAAGGGTTTTTTTTACCCATCGTAATCTCCATATGTCGCGAACGATGGGTATAACGTTATCCCATCAGCATCCAGGTAGCCGGCACAGCAGCAACAAGCAACAGGCCGATCAGCGCCATCTCCTGGCGTTTTAATACGTTTTCATGCGTGTGCGTTTTACGGGCATAAAGGAAAACCAACAGCCCTGGCGCATACAACACTACAGACAGCAGTAGGTGCATCGGACCTGACGCATACAATAACCATATGCCATAAATACTCGCGCCGATACCGACAGCCTTATGAATCGGACGGGTGGCAATTTTTAACAGAAATGCGCCGACCAGCAAATAGGGCACCAGAATCATCTCTGAGGCGATTGTCAGTAACGTATTGTAGTCGGAGCCTGTGAGCCAGATTAGCACAAGGCAGATTTGTACGCAGATGTTGGTTAGCCACAGCGATGCCGATGGCGCACCCTGTGCATTCTGTCGCGCAAAAATACGCGGAAACGCTTTGTGCGTGGAGGCGAGGAACGGCACTTCAGCCGCCATAATCGTCCAGCTTAAATAGGCACCACACACGGAAACAATCAGACCCGCGGCAATAATAATTTCGCCCCATGGCCCCATCATTTTAACCATCAGACCGGCCATTGATGGATTGCGGATCTCTGCCAGTTCTGGCCGCGCGACAACGCCTAGAGATAGCAGGGTGACTAGCAGGTAAACGCCCAGTGCGGCGAGTACAGCTAACAGCGTGGCGCGACCAACATCGCGTTTATTTCTGGCGCGGGCAGATACCACCACCGCGCCTTCCACACCAATGAAAACCCACAGGGTGATGAGCATGGTGTTTTTGACCTGCTCCCAGACAGGCACGCCCAACGCGACGCCGGTAAAATCGAGAGTAAAGGTGTCGAGCTTAAACAGCATGAATGCCAGCACGATAAAGAGGCCTAGCGGCAATAGTTTTGCCAGAGTAGCGGCCAGGTTAATGCTGGCCGCGGTTTGTACTCCCCGCAACACCAGAAAATGGACTATCCATAACAGTACCGATGCGCCGACAATCGACTGCCAGGTATTACCGTCGCCGAACAGACGTAATTCCGGTGTGTCGGTAAAGAAACTGAGCGCAGAGAAGACGATGACCAGATACGAAACGTTAGCGATAACAGCGCACAGCCAGTATCCCCACGCAGAGCAGAAGCCAATCAACTCGCCGAAACCTTCACGTGCATAGGTGAAGATACCGCCGTCCAGTTCAGGACGGATACGCGTCAGGATCAGCATGGCAAAGGCGAGCAAAAGAATACCCGCACCGGTAATCGCCCAACCAATCAATAATGCGGCCGGGCTGGCTACTGCTGCCATATTTTGTGGCAGGCTGAAAACGCCAGCGCCGAGCATTGAGCTTAAAACCAGCGCGGTCAGTGCGCTCAGACCCAATTTCTTTTCCATTTGTATCCAGTTACAAAAACGAGAGTGAGAGAATAATTATTTTGGCAAACCGCATAAAAATGGTGAAAGCCACTAAGGCGCGGGATTTTACGGAGAGAAGAGAACGCATGCAATGGGGATAGAGAGATTTGTGACTAATAGTGTGAAAAGTTGTCTTAATACTGCTGTTTTTGTTTTGTCTGGAAACAGAACTGCGCGAAATTATCAGGTCTACAAGGACTGTAGACCTGATAAGGCATCGGGTATTACTTATACAGATCGGCGCTGATCGTCACGTTGTTACCACGTTCTGACCACTGGCGGGTAATGTGATAGTACTTCGCGCCTTTCTTCGCTGCGCGTTTTGCTACCTGATAAGAGACTTCCGTCATGTTGCCGTAGTTACCGGTGAACTTGATGCTGTCGAACGGTACCATCATGGCGGCTGTCGCTTTGTTCAGTTCTTCAACTTTGGTTCCATCCGGTAGCGTGACAGTGTAACGTCCGCCTTTGGTCGATTGCGTTTCGAAGAAGCGGCCGACTTCAGCACTCGGAGAAGCGGTAGTTGCTACGCCCGGGATCTCAACTTTCTTCGCGGCTTCGCCACCTGCTGCTAATGCGGCACGACCAGCATCTGAATCTGCTGGGATCGCATCAGGGCTTTGTACAATGCGTTTTTTCGCATCAGCTTTATAGATGAATGCAGTAATACGCTGGTTGCCGCCCTGGTTAGCATCGACCTGACGCACGATATAGAAGGAGTAAGCACCTTTCTCTTTCGCTGCTTTGGTGATGGCATCGTTTACTTCAGGCTGGCTACGGTAGAAACCTTGCACTGTAACGGTGTCGTAAGGTTCTATCAGAACGGCCTGATCTTTTGGCAATTCCATAACGCCGTTAATGACACGGTTTTTTGACGCTTCCGCTTTTTCAGCGTCGGCTTTATAGACGTCGGCAACAACGCGCCAGTTACCGCCGCTGCCAAAATCTGAGGTATCAACAACATAAAAGGAGGCTGCACCGTCTTTATCTGCACGGCGTGAAACGGCAGCAACCGCATCACCGATAGCATTAAAACGACCGGTGACCACAATGCGGTCATAGGGTTTCAGGGCAGCCGCTTGCTCCGGCGTCAATTCTGTCGCTGCATTTACAGAAAAAGCAGTCGCAGAAATTAGTGCGGACGCCAGGAGAGTGTTCTTAAGCTTCATAAAAATAATCCTTCGCCTTGCGCAAACCAGGTACTGGTATTGTTATTGACTAGAAACGTCGCTGATTATTGCATTTAAATTGTGTCAGTGTCTGCGTCATTTTTCACTCATCGTGTCACGTTAGGTAACAACAGCGATAACATTTTGTGATATGCCGAAAATTTCGGCGTTTGGTGACCAAAACTGATAAAGCAGTTGAATTTCATAAGTTAATTTAATGTTAATTAATTGTTTTTGGCAGGTAGGTAATCATGTTTTGCCGCTTCGCTTGAGCGAATTATCAGCTTTTGTGGGCTATTTTTAGGGCATTTTATCTGTCTGAGGTTCGATTCATCTCTATTTCGCGAATTTCATAATAAATACTGTTTTTTGGCGCTAGATCACAGGCGTCATTTTCAGTAGGTTATACAGAGTTTGTTACTGTTTTATTTTATTGAGGTAACACTGACCTCTCTCGAGAGTGCGCGCATGCCTTGTGCGAACATTGATAAACCATCATCATAATTACAGATGGAAGGGAACATTATGCGAATTGGCATACCAAGAGAACGGTTAACCAATGAAACCCGCGTTGCAGCCACGCCGAAGACGGTTGAGCAGCTGCTTAAACTGGGTTTCAGCGTCGCGGTTGAAAGCGGTGCAGGTCAACTGGCGAGTTTTGACGATAAGGCGTTTGTACAAGCAGGCGCAGAAATTGTTGATGGAAATGCAGTCTGGCAGTCAGAGATCATCCTGAAGGTCAATGCGCCGGAGGAGGCGGAAATTCCGTTACTCAATCCGGGCACGACGCTGGTGAGTTTTCTTTGGCCCGCGCAAAACCCTGAGCTGCTGCAAAAACTTGCAGAGCGCAACGTGACGGTCATGGCGATGGACTCCGTGCCGCGTATTTCGCGCGCGCAGTCGCTGGATGCCTTAAGCTCGATGGCGAACATCGCCGGGTATCGCGCTATTGTTGAAGCTGCACATGAATTCGGTCGCTTCTTCACCGGCCAGATCACCGCCGCAGGTAAGGTTCCACCTGCCAAGGTCATGGTGATTGGTGCGGGTGTGGCAGGTCTTGCGGCGATCGGTGCGGCAAACAGCCTGGGCGCTATCGTGCGCGCTTTTGATACCCGTCCGGAAGTGAAGGAACAAGTGCAGAGTATGGGCGCAGAGTTCCTTGAACTGGACTTTAAAGAAGAAGCGGGCAGCGGCGATGGCTATGCCAAAGTGATGTCCGAAGCGTTCATCAAAGCTGAAATGGAACTCTTCGCTGCGCAGGCGAAAGACGTCGACATTATCGTTACCACAGCGCTGATTCCGGGCAAACCGGCCCCGAAACTGATCACCCGTGAAATGGTCGATTCGATGAAAGCGGGCAGCGTAATTGTCGATCTTGCCGCGCAAAACGGCGGTAACTGCGAATATACCGTGCCTAATCAGGTGACCACCACCGAGAACGGGGTGAAGGTTATCGGCTATACCGATCTGCCTGGCCGTTTGCCAACGCAATCTTCCCAGCTGTACGGCACGAACCTCGTCAACCTGCTCAAACTGTTGTGCAAAGAGAAAGACGGCAATATCACTGTCGATTTTGACGATGTGGTTGTGCGTGGTGTCACGGTGGTTCGTGATGGTGAAATCACCTGGCCTGCGCCGCCGATCCAGGTTTCTGCTCAGCCGCAGGCAGCGCCAAAAGCCGCACCTGCGCCGAAAGAAGAGAAAAAACCTGTCTCTCCGTGGCGCAAATATGCGCTGATGGCGCTGGTAGTGATTTTGTTTGGCTGGCTCGCCGACGTCGCGCCGAAAGAGTTCCTTGGTCACTTTACGGTGTTCGCGCTTTCCTGCGTGGTGGGTTACTACGTGGTCTGGAATGTGTCACATGCGTTGCATACTCCGCTGATGTCTGTGACTAACGCCATCTCGGGGATTATCGTGGTTGGGGCGTTATTGCAAATTGGCCAGGGTGGCTGGGTGAGTTTCCTGAGCTTTATCGCGGTGCTTATTGCCAGCATTAATATTTTCGGTGGCTTCACCGTGACTCAGCGCATGCTGAAAATGTTCCGGAAAAACTAAGGGGTAACATATGTCTGGAGGATTAGTTACAGCTGCATACATTGTTGCCGCGATCCTGTTTATTTTTAGTCTGGCGGGGCTTTCGAAACACGAAACCTCTCAGCAGGGTAACAACTACGGCATCGCCGGGATGGCGATTGCGCTGATTGCCACGATTTTTGGTCCGGATACCGGCAACGTTGCGTGGATCCTGGTAGCGATGATCATCGGCGGCGCGATTGGTATTCGTCTGGCGAAGAAAGTCGAAATGACCGAGATGCCGGAGCTGGTGGCAATTCTGCACAGCTTCGTCGGTCTGGCTGCGGTACTGGTGGGTTTCAACAGCTACCTGTATCACGATACGGGCCTGGAGCCGATTCTGGTGAACATTCACCTGACGGAAGTGTTCCTGGGTATCTTCATCGGTGCGGTGACCTTTACCGGTTCTGTGGTGGCCTTTGGCAAACTGCGCGGCAAGATCTCCTCTAAACCGCTGATGCTGCCGAATCGTCACAAAATGAACCTGGCGGCGCTGGTTGTTTCTTTCCTGCTGCTGGTGGTGTTTGTTCGTACCGAAAGCGTGGGCCTGCAGGTTCTGGCACTGCTGGTGATGACCATTATTGCACTGGCCTTTGGCTGGCATCTGGTGGCCTCCATCGGCGGTGCGGATATGCCGGTTGTCGTGTCAATGCTTAACTCCTATTCAGGATGGGCGGCGGCGGCAGCGGGCTTCATGCTGAGCAACGATCTGCTGATCGTTACCGGTGCGCTGGTCGGTTCTTCTGGTGCGATCCTGTCTTACATTATGTGTAAGGCGATGAACCGTTCATTTTTCAGCGTTATTGCGGGCGGCTTTGGTTCTGACGGTTCTTCTACCGGATCTGATGAAGAAGTGGGTGAACATCGTGAGATTACTGCGGAAGACACAGCAGAAATGCTGAAGAACTCGCACTCCGTGATCATCACCCCGGGCTACGGCATGGCAGTGGCTCAGGCACAGTATCCGGTCGCGGAAATTACTGAGAAACTGCGCGCGCGCGGCATCAAAGTGCGTTTTGGTATTCACCCGGTAGCAGGGCGCTTGCCAGGTCATATGAACGTGCTGCTGGCGGAAGCCAAAGTCCCTTATGACATCGTGCTGGAAATGGATGAGATCAACGATGATTTCGCCGATACCGATACCGTGCTGGTCATTGGTGCCAACGACACGGTAAACCCGGCGGCGCAGGATGACCCGCGCAGCCCGATCGCCGGCATGCCGGTGCTGGAAGTGTGGAAAGCGCAGAACGTAATTGTGTTCAAACGTTCAATGAACACCGGCTATGCAGGTGTGCAGAACCCGCTGTTCTTTAAAGATAACACCCATATGCTGTTTGGCGATGCCAAAGCCAGCGTGGATGCGATCCTGAAAGCGCTGTAATTGCCAGTAAAAGTTAGACGGCCTCTGCGGAGGCCGTTTTTTTATACATCCAGTTTACGCTGGGTGATCCATTCCACACGAGCCGGATCGCGATGCGAGAAGAACGCGCTGGTTCCGCTGTCCATCGCGGCAATTTGCGTCATCTCTTCCGCCGTTAGGGCAAAGTCCAGCACCTGAATATTCTCGGCCATCCGCGTTTTACGCACGGTTTTCGCCAGCGAAATAATCCCACGTTGATAAATCCAACGCAGCACGACTTGACCAACGCTTTTGCCATATTTTTCACCAATAGCCGATAAGACCGGGTTCTGAAACAGGTCATTGCGTCCTTCAGCGAACGGCGCCCAGGCTTGCGGTTGAATATTCCGGCTCTGCATCCAGGCCACGGCATGCGGCTGCTGATGAAAAGGATTCACCTCAATCTGGTTAACGGCTGGAATAATGCGATTGAAAGCGATTAAATCCGCCAGACGATCCGGATGAAAGTTACTCACGCCAATCGCGCGGATTTTCCCTTCTTCATATAATTCTTCCATCGCGCGCCAGGCACCGTGCACATCGCCATAGGGCTGATGAATCAAATAAAGGTCAATATAATCCAGTTGAAGCCGTTGCAGAGAACGTGCGAATTGCGCCTTTGCGCCTGCATAGTTGGTATCCTGTAACCACAGTTTGGTAGTCACAAAAAGCGCCTCGCGGGGGACTCCGCTTTGCTTAAGTGCATTGCCGACCTGAGTTTCATTCTGGTAGGAGGCTGCGGTATCAATCAGGCGATATCCTGTATCGATGGCATCCCGTACGGCTTGCTCACATTCGCTGGCATCAGTCATTTGATAAACGCCAAATCCGAGCAGGGGCATCTCAACTCCGTTATTTAGAACTGTTGTATTCATTGGGTTCTCCTGAGCATCATCGTTGCATTGGCTGCAGATTAGCAAATCTGTGTTGATACGATTAGCCTGTGAAATTCGCATGGACCTATGAGTAGAATTCATTTCTGAAAGGTAATTGTTGGAAGTCAGTCACAAAATATGACGCATATGATTTCACCATTCATGATTTCATTTCATAAACTCATGCGGTTTTAACCGTCTAATCACGGTAATACGTTGTCTATATACTGCGACCTGACTTTTTAGAACATGACAGGGCACTATGCGTACACGTGAACATGCCTCACCGGTAACTACCGCAAGCCAGACCGGTCTTACTTTTATTCTGATCCTCAGTGGCCTGATGGCCTTTACATCGCTTTCTACCGATATTTATCTTCCAGCAATGCCGACGATGGCCGAGGATTTACATGGCAATGTTGAGCTGACGATTACTGGTTTCTTAATTGGTTTTACTATCGCACAGTTGATTTGGGGGCCGATTAGCGATCATATGGGACGGCGCAAGCCGCTGTTTATCGGCATGGTGCTATTTATCATTGGTTCCGCAGGGTGTGCGCTGTCTACAAGTATCACGCAAATTGTTTTCTGGCGGGTATTTCAGGCGCTTGGAGCCTGTACCGGGCCTATGCTGGCGCGAGCGATGATCCGCGATCTCTTTGCACGTACTCGTGCGGCGCAAATGCTCTCGACCCTGGTGTTGGTTATGGCGATTGCGCCAATCGCCGGACCGTTGATTGGCGGGCAAATTATTCGCCTGAGCACCTGGCACTCTATTTTTTGGCTACTGGTAGTGATTGGTGCGCTGATGTTTATCTCCCTAAACTGGCTGCCCGAAACATTGCCGGAAGATAAACGGGTGAAAGCCTCTTTGGCTGGCGCATTTCGTAATTACCGCTCGTTGTTAACGAATGGGCGTTTTATGCGCTATACCCTGAGCCTGACGTTTTATTACGTCGGTGCGTACGCGTTTATTACCGGGTCACCGTTTGTTTATATTAGCTATTACCATGTTGATCCACAGCATTACGGCTGGTTGTTTGCGCTAAACATTATCGGTGTTATGGCGATGAGCGTGGTTAACCGTCGTCTGGTTCAACGACATGCTCTGGAACAACTGCTGAAATATGCGACGATGCTGGCGGCGCTGGCCGCAGTGGCGCTTGCACTGCTGGTTAAACTGGAGTCAGGCGGAATTGTTGCCATTATCGTTTCCATTTTTCTGCTGTTCTCGATGAATGGCATTATTGCCGCGACATCGACTGCTGCGGCGTTGGACGCGGTACCGAACATTGCGGGTTCAGCTTCGGCGCTGATTGGCGCGTTGCAATATGGCAGCGGTATTATCTCATCGTTGCTGCTGGCCGCCTTCAGTGATGGCACGCCCTGGACCATGGCGTGGATAATAGCGCTATTTACGCTGTTAAGTGCCGTTTTGGCTTTCCGCGTGAAACGATAAAGGAAATGCCCCGTAATGGCGGGGCGAAAACTCATTCTTTGTTCAGATCGCTAAGCAGCACGGCAATGCTTTGACCGCCGTTGGTTTGCTCAAGCGCGATTTTCACGATGATGGTCAGCGGCACAGAAAGCAGCATCCCCACGGGACCGAGCAACCAGCCCCAGAAGATTAACGACAGAAATACCACCAGCGTAGACAGCCCCAGCCCGCGGCCCATGATCCGCGGCTCGAGGATATTCCCGAATACCAGGTTGATGACCAGATAGCCTGCCAGAACCACCAGCGCATCATAAAGACCGCTGAATGCCAGCACCTGAGCGATAGGGGGAATGGCCGCCAATACAGAACCGATATTAGGGATGTAGTTCAGGGCGAAGGCCAGTAATCCCCAGACAAAGGCAAAGCGCACATCCAATGCAGCAAGCATGCCCCAGGCGACCAACCCGGTCACAATGCTGATTGCCGTTTTAAGCACCAGATAGTGGGAGACGCTGTCGATGGCGCGTTGAATCGCCGCCATACCTTCAATGGGGCGACTCATCATTTGTTTGAGTTTGTTGGGCAGTTGCGGTACTTCCAGCAGCATAAAAACTACCGTCAGTAGCAGTAAAAATATCGATGACATAGCATTTGAAAGCTGCGCCAGTAAATTGGTCACCAGCGTCATTGCCGCGTTCGGATCGATATATTTGACGAGCTCGTCCACGGAAACGCCGATCCCTGCGCGTTGTAACCATGGTTCAAGATTTTTCAGTGGGATAACCAGTGAAGAGCGATATTGCGGTAGCGTTCGCGCAAGTTCATTTAAGGATGTACCTAAATACGCCAACAGCAGCACCATTAACATTACAATAATAACGATAAGCAATGACACCGCAATTACGCGCGGTATGCGAAGCTTGACCATCCGCTGCACCACGGGATTGAGCACAACGGCTATAAATAACGCTAGAATAAAGGGGACGATGATATCTGCGGCAAAGCGAATACCGCTCAGGATGATAACCAGCATGCCCAGCATAATGACTATTTTTAGACCGTTAAGCGTGATGATCGGTTTCGCCATGTGTATTCCCGCATTTTTCATTTTTGAATCTGCATAATAATGTGATTTGCGTCGAGCCGTTATAACAAAAATCAAACGGGGCAGGTAAAGAAGTGAAAAGACTTTGAGTTCGTCTTGAAGCTATGATACAAATCATCTGTGTTTAACTACCGAGGACAATTATCATCCGCGATGATGAGAAGCAACACTGCGGATAATTGTAATATTATGGACAATATGTTCAGGATGTTTTTGCGTTTACCTACACTTCTTCGTACCTCCTCCACTTTCTTGCTTGCGGGTGAGCAACACTGGCGCAACGCGCTTTAGTCTCTTCTTCTGCCTGAGCTGGCGCTGTGCGCTGAGCTAACTAATTTTATTTTTTGGTTTACTGCATGCAGTAGGCCTAAAGGACTATATTCTCAAGCAGGAGAAGCATCATGTTTTACTGGATATTATTAGGTCTGGCCATCGCGGCTGAAATTACTGGTACGCTGTCAATGAAATGGGCAAGCGTTGGCCATGGTAATTCAGGCTTTATTTTAATGCTGGTAATGATCGCCTTATCATATATTTTTCTTAGTTTCGCTGTTAAAAAAATTGCCCTTGGTGTGGCCTATGCCTTGTGGGAAGGTATCGGTATTTTATTTATTACGCTGTTTAGTGTGTTGTTATTTGACGAAACCTTGTCCACGATGAAAGTGGCTGGACTGGTCTCGCTGGTATTAGGCATTGTGCTGATCAAGTCTGGTACTCGAAAACCTGCCAAAACGAGCAAAGAGGTGACCCATGCAGCAGTTTGAGTGGGTTCATGGTGCCTGGCTTGGCATGGCCATCGTGCTGGAAATAGTCGCTAACGTCTTTTTGAAATTTTCTGATGGATTTCGCCGCAAGGTTTATGGCGTGCTGTCGCTGGCTGCCGTGTTAGCGGCCTTTAGCGCGCTGTCGCAGGCGGTAAAAGGTATTGACCTTTCTGTTGCCTACGCTTTGTGGGGCGGGTTTGGGATTGCCGCGACGTTAGCGGCTGGTTGGGTGTTGTTTGGTCAGCGCCTGAATAATAAAGGCTGGATCGGCGTGGCGCTGCTGCTGGCCGGAATGGTGATGATTAAACTTGCCTGATATCCGTGCTGCCCGTTAATGCGGGCAGCATATGTTACTCCTGCGCCAACTCTTCCAGCTTATCGCGAAAACCGGTCACGGATATGGCGCGATTATCGGCTCGCCAGCGATCTTTCGCCGCCGGAGCGGAGCTTTGTACGCCAATCAACTGCCAGCCTGAATCTGTCTTCAGCATCAACGGTGAACCGCTGTCGCCCGGGAGCGTGTCGCACTGGTGCGACAAGACGGTATTCTGCGCCCAGCCGGTCACCACGCAATCCTGATGGGTGTACAAATCGTCCAGATGATCTTCCGGATAGCCCGACTGTGTGACTTTGCGATCGGCGGTTTTCAACGCCGCGGTTAACGCCGCTTTATCACCTTCAAATAATGGTAGGGGCGTGATTCCGGAAGGCGGGTAACGCAGCACCACCAGACCAAAATCCCACGGGGCTGCGGATGGCGGCACAATCCAGCCATCGCCATCTGCTTTCAAACGCTTACCGAGTGAGGGATCAACCCGTCCTTCGATTCCATGGATTTCATAGCGCCAGACACCCTTTTTCGACACAAAGCGTAACGCGACGGCTTTATCCGGTTTGCCTTTCGGTGGAGCGAGCAAGCAGTGTCCGGCAGTCAGGGCCAGATGCGGTGAAATGAGCGTGGCGGTACACAGATTACCACTGGCGGTTTCCAGTTGTCCGATAGCGTCCCACGGTGATTGCGTTGGGTCCGTTACTTTCGTGCGATCGTCATGACCAAAAAACAGCGTTTTTATGCTTTCTGCTTCAGCGGTGGTCGTTGCTGGCTGATCCGCATGCGCAACAACAGGAAAAAAACAAATTGAGCCCAGTAATACAGCAATGGTTTTATGCATATCACACTCTGGTGGGGAATTATGATTATAAACAGCAAACCCTCAGTTAATACTATAGACGGGACGGCGAGAAAGTGGGAGTAAAATCAGATAACTACACTCAGGAAAGATAAAAATGCATGGCAATGAGGGCGCAAATTATCAGAGTAATAAGAATGAACTCAAAGCGGTAATGTGACACCATTTTACCCTCCGAAAGGCGGCGCTACATCAGGTTGATCTAGCGCCGTATGCTATGGCGTGGGGGACGCCATAGTGACTACAAATGCGTTATGCTGCAGGTTGAGCTGCTGGTTTAGCGGTGTCGTGTTTTACGGCTTTTTTGGTGTGTTTTTTAGCGGCCTGAGCTTTCTGCTCTGGTGCTTTTTGTTCTGCTGCTGGCTTGGTTGCTGCTTTTTTGGTGTGTTTTTTAGCAGCCTGAGCTTTCTGCTCTGGCGCTTTTTGTTCTACAGCCGGTTTAGTGGTGGATTTTTTAGCGTGTTTCTTGGCAGCCTGCGCTTTCTGCGGCGCTGCTTTGTGCTGTTTTTTATGATGCGTGGTTTTTGCCGGCGCTGCTTTGGTGGTTGCAGCAGCAGTCGGAGCGGTAGTAGCAGTTGTTTCAGCGGCAAAAGCAGCAGAAGACAGACCCATAGCAGCGGCAACAACCAGAGCTAATACTTTTTTCATTCTCATACCCTCGATTTGGTTTTTCATTCAACCCCACTGCGGGGCCGTTGAAATAACTATATCGCTGTAAACACAGGGCTTCCGTGAGTCATTGGTTTCGGCGTGTAACGATATGTACAATGACTCACGGTATGAGATTACAAATAGCGGGCTTCCAGATGAGAACGGAAATAACGGCTGCTGAGCGGCTCTCCGGTTGCCTGGGTAATAAGCTGTTCAGTAGTAAAGCGGCTGCCATGCTGCCAGATGTTCTGACGTAACCAGTCAAACAGGGCACCAAACTCACCTTGGGCAATAGACTGATTCAAATCAGGCAATGCGCGGTTAGCGGCACTGAACAACTGCGCTGCATACATGGCGCCTAAGGTATAGGAAGGGAAGTAGCCAAAGCCGCCGTCAGTCCAGTGAATATCCTGCATACAACCGTTACGGTAGTTTCCGATCGTTGACAGCCCCAGCCAGGCCTGCATTTTCTCGTTCCACAATGCCGGGATATCATCCACTTCAATATCGCCATTAATAAGCGCACGTTCGATTTCATAACGCAGGATCACGTGAGCGGGATAGCTTACCTCGTCGGCATCAACACGGATAAACCCGGGTTTGACCTGCTGGTTCCAGGCGATGAAATTGCTTTCTTCAAACGCTGCCTGATCGCCAAAGTGGCGCGTTACAGCCGGAATCAACCGCATCAGAAAGGCTTTACTGCGTCCCAGTTGCATCTCAAAGAACAGACTCTGGGACTCATGAATGGCGGTTGAGCGTGCCAGAGCAATAGGTTGCCCAGACCAGCTGCGTGGCAGGTTTTGCTCATAGCGCGCATGACCGGTTTCATGGATCACGCCAAACAGCGCGCTGAGTAATTCGTTTTCATCATAGCGGGTGGTAATGCGAACATCTTCTGGTACGCCGCCACAGAAAGGATGTGCACTGATATCCAGCCGACCAGCGGTAAAGTCGAAACCTAGCTGTGCCATTGTTTCAAGACCCAGCTCTCGCTGTACAGCTGTTGGGAAGGGACCTACCGGGGCGATGAGCGACTGCTGAGACTGCTTTGCCACCACCTTGTTTAACAGATCGGGCAGCCAGCTTTTAACGTCTGCGAAAAGGACATCCAACTGAGCGCTGGTCATTCCTGGTTCAAAGATGTCCAGTAGCGCGTCATACGGCGAACAACCTTTAGCTTCTGCGCGCAGTCGGGCTTCTTCGCGGCTGTACTTCACAACTTCTTTCAGGTTATCGGAAAATCCTTCCCAGTCATTAGCTGGTCGCTGGCTACGCCAGGCATGCTCACAGCGGCTTCCCGCAAGAGATTTTGCTTCTACCAACGATTCGGGCAACAAGGATGCCTGGTGATGCAATCGCGACATTTCGCGCAGGTTCGCCTGTTCTACATCGTTGAGAGCTTCCTGTTGCGCTGCGGCGATCCACATTGCCACTTTCGGATCGGTTAACAGTTGGTGCTCAAGCACGCTCAGCTCGGCCAGCGCTTCGCCTCGGGCTTTACTGCCTCCTGGCGGCATCATGGTAAACATGTCCCAACTGGCGATTGCCGAGAGGTGGGAGAAGCGAGAGAGCCGCTGGAACGTGCGGGTGAGCTGATGGTAATTATCATTGTTACTCATTTTTTGTTCTCGTTCTGTTTAGGTGTGGTTAAGAAGTTTACCGTGATTCACTCACTTTTCATAAGCACACCTTTGTACCCGGTTTTCCGCAACAGCTTTTTATAGCGAAAAGCCAGCAGAACCACAAAACAGATGGCGTAGATAATAGGGAGCGGTGATAACACTTTTACCGACCACAGATAATGCAGCGGTAGCAAAATGGCGGCCAGGTAGACGTAGTTGTGCAATGTTTGCCAGCGTTTGCCCATTTTACGCTGAGCGGCTTGGGTCGAGGTCAACGTCAACAGGAATAAGATAATCCAACCGGCCATACCCAGCATTAGCCATGGGCGTGAAACCAGTTCACGACCCAACAATCCCAGGTTTTGTATACCCAGTTCCAGCAGAGCATAGCTGGTTATATGCAGTGTGGCCCATGCAAAGCACCATAAACCTAACAACCGCCGGGTACGAAACAACAAAGGCTGCTTTGCATAGCGCGCAAGCGGCGATACCAGCAGGGTAGCCAGCAAAAACTTCAGCGCGGTAATGCCCGTAAAGTGCTGGATATCTTTTCCCGGGTCGGCACCCAACCCGCCATGCTGCGCGGCCCAGAAGAGCCATAGCAGGGGGATAAAACCGGCGAGATGCAGCAGCACTTTCAGACCGGTTATCTGTTTTGCAGTCAACCTCACTTAAAAATACTCCCGAAGATCCATGCCCTGATATAACGATGCCACCTCATCGGCATAACCATTAAAAGGTAACGTGGGCTGTCGCTGTACATCGAGAATGCCACCCGAACCGATAAAACGCTCAGTAGCCTGAGACCAGCGAGGGTGATCCACCTGCGGATTAACGTTGGCGTAAAAACCGTATTCATTCGGTGCTGACATATTCCAGGTCGTCGGTGGCTGCTCACGCGTCAGCTTGATACTGACTATCGATTTAATGCCCTTGAAGCCGTATTTCCAGGGCACGGTCAGGCGTATCGGCGCCCCGTTTTGCGGCGGCAATGCTTTGCCATATACGCCTACGGTGAGAAGTGTGAGCGGATGCATAGCCTCATCCAAACGAAGACCTTCGACATAGGGATATTTCAACCCACCGCCAATAAAACGGTCTTTCTGACCCGGCATTTCATCAGGGGCGTAGCGTGTTTCAAAGGCAACATATTTGGCGTGACTGGTTGGCTCAACCAGCGCCAGTAATTTATGCAACGGAAAACCCACCCACGGCACAACCATTGACCAGGCCTCAACGCAACGCATCCGATAAATACGCTCTTCTAATGGAAAGCGTGTGGTCAGCGCATCATGATCTAAGGTTAAAGGTTTGTTGACCTCACCGCTGATGGTTAACGTCCAGGGATCGGTTTTCAGGCTACCGGCATTGGCCGCAGGATCGGCTTTATCCAGACCAAATTCGTAGAAATTGTTGTAGCCCGTCACCTTGTCTTCTGGCGTCAGTGACAGGCTGTTTTGCCAGCGTTCGGGCTTTGTGAACTCAAGCGCTTTGCCTGCGGGTGCGGGTGGACGATCGTTGCCTTTAAACCAATCCAGCAAATTAGCCTGTGTAGGGGAGGACAGCGTGGCCGCAGCAGCACCTATCCCAAGTGCTTTGAGGATCTGTCGTCGTTGCATAAAAAATACTGACTCGGCTGTAACATCTGCTTCCCGAAGTGGACGTTTTTTTAGCATGACTTTTCCTTCTTATTTTCATGTTAAGGAAAACAAGCGACGTTTCCCTGTTGATGTCTGACGTGTCTATAACGACATACTGCTCGCATGCGTATCCCTGGATCCTCACGAAAAGTTAAAAATTTTGTGATAACTTCCGCCCCTTGCCTGAGGTAAGCTTTCAGCACGACGAGAGGGGGATGACACTGATGGCAGGCGCGAAAAAGATATTTTTGGTTGAAGATGACAGCGATATTGCCTCACTTTTGCAGCTTAGCCTGAAGGATGAGGGTTACGAGATTGTTCATGAGGCAGACGGAGCTCGTGCGCTTGAACAACTGGAGAAACACGTCTGGGATGCCGTTATCCTCGATCTGATGCTGCCGGGTGTCGACGGGCTGGAGATCTGTCGTCGCATTCGCCGAATGAGTTTTTATTTGCCCGTCATTATCATCAGCGCCCGCACCAGCGAAACGCACCGTGTATTGGGGCTGGAGATGGGTGCCGATGATTATCTGGCCAAACCTTTCTCGGTGCTGGAGTTGATGGCCCGGGTAAAGGCATTGTTTCGTCGTCAGGAAGCGATGAGTCAGAACCTACGTATGGAGGCGGGGATTATCACCGTTCATGGCGTAGAGATTGACCCATTAGCCCGGGAAGTCCGGCTGCATGGTAAATCCCTCGATTTAACGCCGCGCGAATTCGATCTGCTCTATTTTTTCGCCCGTCATCCAGGCGAGGTCTTTTCGCGTCAGGCGCTGTTAGATCAGGTGTGGGGCTACCAGCATGAAGGGTATGAGCATACGGTGAACAGTCATATTAATCGCCTGCGGACCAAAATTGAAAAGGATGCTGCGGAGCCGGAAATTATTCTCACTGTTTGGGGACGAGGCTATAAGCTTGCTGCGGTTAACGCGGAGCATCAGCCATGATTTATCGCCTGTCGCTGAGCCAGCGTCTGACCCTCGTCTTTACCGCCATTATGCTGATTTGTGCGGTTACTGTCAGTGTTGTCCAGATTCGCAGCAGTAAACAGTATGGTGACGCCATGGTGCAAAGGCTCTCACTGGAGCTGGCGAGCAAGATTGTCAAAAGTGAGTCGCTTATTGATGCCAGCGGGCAGATTAATCGCCAGACCTTAAAAGGATTGTTTAATCACCTGATGACGCTTAACCCCAGCGTGGAGCTGTATCTGATTTCACCGTCAGGTGAAATACTTGCTGATGCCGCACCGCCGAGGCATATCCAGCGGCAGAAAATTAGCGTACAGCCGATACAGGATTTCCTTAATTCAGATGCGTTGCCCGTCTATGGCAACGATCCGCGTAGCAGCCAGCAAAAGGTATTCAGCGCCGCGCCAGTTTTATATAACGGTGAGCTACATGGCTATTTGTACATTATTCTGCAGGGCGAAGATCTGAATATGCTGGCGAATACCGCCTGGCAAAAAACGCTCTGGAATACCGTGGCCTGGACGTTAATACTGGTTTTATTCGCCGGTGGAATTGCAGGTTTTCTGGTGTGGCGATGGGTGACGAATCCAGTAAAAAGGCTAACCGGACAGGTGGTAAAACTGGAGAAGGACAGCATTACCGTCATCAAACAATTGGCACAAAAAAATCCCGAACCGGTACCGGAGAATGAAATAGCGCTGCTGAACAATGCGTTTATCGAGTTAGCGCAGAAAATTGCCCAGCAGTGGGATTTATTAGCAGACAGCGATCGTCAGCGCAGAGAGTTTATTGCCAATATTTCGCACGATTTACGCACGCCGTTGACTTCACTGTTGGGGTATCTGGAAATGCTGTCGCTGAAAGCCGATACGATGACGCCTGAGGAAAACCGGCATTATCTTAGCATCGCGCTGCGCCAGGGGCATAAAGTTCGCCATCTGTCACAACAGTTGTTTGAGCTGGCAAGGCTGGAGCATGGCGGTATAAAACCGCAGCGTGAACGTTTTGCTATTGGTGAATTGATCCAAGATGTGGCACAGAAATTTGATCTCCCTGTTGCCACGCGTCATTTGCAGTTGCACCTTGACGTAACGGGGCCGTTACCGCTGGTGAATGCCGATTTATCGATGATAGAAAGAGTCGTGACGAATTTGCTGGATAACGCTATCCGTCATACGCCTGACGGAGGCGAAGTGCGGCTAAAAGTCTGGCGTGATGAAGACCGTTTATTCGCCGAAGTGCAGGACAGTGGGCCAGGGGTAGAAGAAGCTGTGCGAAAAGTATTGTTTCAGCGCCCGACCGCGTTAATTCCCCGTGAGCAGCGGGCCGAGCGCGGCGGCCTGGGCTTACTGATCGTGCGTAGAATGCTCGAACTGCATGGAGGGGATATCCATCTGGTTAGCTCAACGGCAGGGGCCTGCTTCCGTTTCTCGTTGCCGCTGGCGGATTCTCCTCTGAGTAGTTAACGGTGAAGTTCCGGAGTAAAGAGGGTTTGGCATTGTACTCATGGGCATTGCGTAAAAGTTGGTAGGTTGTCAGTGATAATGAGAATTTTTATCATGCATGGGTAATTCATCAACTTATCTTCGATGAACGCAAGGAGATCGTATGTCACAGGATGCCGACAACCTGTATATCGCCAGGACTAAAGCAGTTGCTGGCTGCTTTTCAATGTTTTTACTGATGTTTGGCCTCACGTTTACCCCGTTGTTTTTCCCCGCGAGTCAGGACCTGCTTGCCAAAGGGTTACTTTTTCCGCTGCTGTTTGCGTTGGAATTTGTTGTGCTGGTTCCGCTGTATTATTTATTCTTTAGAAAAAGAGAGGGACTGGGCAAAGGCATTTTCAACGCCAGGTGGTTTGCCATTTTGTTCGCGGCGCTGCTGTTTATTCAGCTTATCCTGCCATTGATTTTGGGTCTCAGACAAACTGAAGCGTGGGTGACCAGCCAAATATCCTTAAGTAGTTATGCGTTGTGGTTATCTACGTTGACCCTGATATTTATCGCGCCAGTTTATGAAGAAATTGTTTTCAGAGGCTGTTTATTCAACGCGTTCCAGTACTGGTTCAATAATAAAACCTGGCTGTCGTCAGTGGTGGTATCGGTCATTTTTGCCATCATGCATACGCAGTATGTGGATCTACGCACGTTGCTGATGTTGTTTCTTGTGTCGCAGGTGTTGATCCTGGCCAGACTGAAAAGCAACGGTCTGTTGATGCCAATTTTGCTGCATATAGTGATGAACGGGACAGTTGTTGCTCTGCAGATGGCGGCTCAGACGTTACAGCCAGGGTGATGAAGGTGATGCCCGGAACCCGGGCATCGCGGATTATACGTGCAGACGATGGTGCAAACGCGCACCGACCAGCAACGCCAACACCAGCATCAGGGCGATAAATCCGCCCACGCCGTTCCAGCCATAGCTGTGCCAGAACACACCGCCCAGCGTACCGGCAATACTGGATCCCAGATAATAGCTGAACAGATACAGGGAAGAAGCCTGGCCTTTAGCGCGTTTTGCCCGTGGTCCAATCCAGCTGCTTGCTACGGAGTGCGCGGCAAAAAAACCGGCTGAAAAGAGCAGCATCCCGGCGAAGATCAGCCATAGCGATGTGAACAGGGTCATCAAAAGTCCAACCAGCATCACGCCTGTTGAAAAGAGCATTACCGGGCCACGACCATAACGAGTGGTCATAGAACCCGCCTTTGGCGAACTCCATGTCCCGGTCAGATACGCCACAGATAACAAACCTACAACCGCCTGGCTGAGCTCCCACGGGGAGAGCATCAGGCGGTAGCCGATATAATTAAACAGCGTGACAAACGATCCCATCAGTAAAAAACCTTCCGCAAACAGCAGCGGCAAACCTTTGTCGCGCCAGTGCAAACGGAAGTTGATAAACAACGTTTTCGGGCGCAGCGATGTGGGTCTGAAATGACGGGATTCCGGTAAGATTTTCCAGAACATCAGCGCAGAGGCAAGGGCAAAACAGCCGATCGCTGCCAGCGCGATACGCCAGTTAAAAAAGTCGGTAAACACGCCGCTGATCAAGCGACCACTCATTCCGCCAATTGAGTTACCGCTGATATACAGGCCCATTGAGAAGGCGACGAAACTGGGATGAATTTCTTCACTCAGATAGGTCATCCCTACCGCTGCGACGCCGCTCAGTGAAAGTCCTATCAGAGCACGCATGATTAAAATACCGTGCCAGCTGGTCATCATCGTTGAAAGCAGCGTACAACAAGAGGCGAGCAGCAGCGCGGTAACCATCACCGGCTTGCGGCCAATAGCATCTGAAAGTGGGCCGGTAAACAGTAACCCTATCGCCAGCATCGCCGTCGAGATGGAAAGCGAGATACTGCTGCTTGCGGGAGAAACCCCAAACTCGTGCGAGAGCACTGGCAGTATGGGTTGTACGCAATAGAGGAGGGCAAAAGTCGCCAGTCCGGCGGAAAACAGCGCCAGCGTGACGCGCATAAATGGGGATGTTCCGCGTTTGATAAATCCATCCGGCGGGGTAACTATCTGTTCATCAACATCGCTTGTTGGCGCGGTATCGACAGTTGTTGTACGGCTCACTTGAAATCCTTGCTCATTCAATTACGTCTACAGGACCAGCCTTAAGAGTATGAAAATCACAATATTCTGTCTAATATATTAATAATCTCAAATAATATTTTAAAAATATGAATATCGAACTGCGTCATTTACGTTACTTTGTGGCCGTTGCCGAAGAGTTGCATTTTGGTCGGGCGGCGGCGCGGTTAAACATTTCGCAACCGCCGCTAAGTCAGCAGATCCAGATCCTTGAACAGCAGGTTGGCGCCCGGTTACTTGCCCGAACTAACCGTAGCGTGGCGCTGACCTCTGCCGGAAAGCAGTTTCTGGCGGACAGTCGGCAGATCCTCGGGCTGGTTAATGAAGCCGCCGCCAGGGCTGAGCGTTTGCATCTGGGAGAAGCAGGGGAATTGCGTATCGGCTTTACGTCGTCCGCGCCGTTTATCAAAGCGGTTTCAGATACGTTATCTCTGTTTCGCCAAAGCTACCCGGCAGTGCATATGCAAACCCGTGAAATGAACACACGTGAGCAAATAGCCCCGCTCAATGAAGGAACGCTGGATTTGGGACTTCTGCGTAATACGCAGCTTCCGGAAACGCTGGAGCGTGAAATCATTCTGCATGAACCACTGATGGCAATGATCCCACGTGCGCATCCGTTGGCGCAAAAACCCGTGGTCACGTTGGCCGAGCTGGCGAATGAGCCATTTGTCTTTTTTGACCCCCATGTGGGGACAGGGTTGTATGACGATATTCTGGGCCTGATGCGTCGCTATGGACTGAAGCCGACGATTGCACAGGAGGTTGGCGAGGCGATGACTATCATTGGGCTGGTGGCCGCAGGATTAGGGGTTTCTATACTTCCTGCTTCTTTTAAACGGGTGCAACTGTATGAAATGTGTTGGATCCCGATAGCGGAAGAAGATGCTGTCTCGGAAATGTGGTTAGTGTGGCCAAAGCATCATGAGCAAAGTCACGCCGCGCAACGTTTTCGCGAGCAGCTTCTGGCGGCCGTTCAGTGCGGTTAATTTAGTTTAAAAATGGGCGAAAATGTGCAGTAAATCACAAGGCTAAGTAAAAAGTTGACGGAAGCCATTGAAGTGCTTCACCATAGCCCGCAGATTATTTCGGAGCGCGAAAATAAAGGGAGTAAGTGGTGGTTGCTGATAGTCAGCCTGGGCATATCGATCAAATTAAGCAGACCAATGCGGGTGCGGTTTATCGCCTGATTGATCAGCTGGGTCCGGTATCGCGTATTGATCTCTCCCGCCTGGCACAATTGGCGCCTGCCAGCATTACCAAAATTGTCCGCGAAATGCTCGAAGCGCATCTGGTGCAAGAGCTGGAAATCAAGGAAGCGGGTAGCCGTGGTCGTCCGGCCGTTGGGCTGGTTGTCGAAACGGAGGCCTGGCACTACTTATCCATTCGTATCAGTCGTGGCGAGATTTTTCTGGCGCTACGCGATCTGAGCAGCAAGCTGGTGGTTGAAGATTGCCTGGACATGCCACTGGTCAGTGAAACGCCGTTGCTGGATCGCGTGATAACCCAGGTCGATCAGTTTTTCATCCGCCACCAGCAAAAGCTGGAGCGCTTAACCTCCATCGCCATCACCTTACCCGGTATTATCGATACTGAAAACGGTATCGTTCATCGCATGCCATTTTACGAAGATGTCAAAGAGATGCCGTTGGGCGAAGCGCTTGAGAACCATACCGGCGTGCCGGTGTATATTCAGCACGATATCAGCGCCTGGACGATGGCCGAGGCGCTTTTTGGCGCATCGCGCGGTGCGCGCGACGTCATTCAGGTGGTGATCGATCATAACGTGGGTGCAGGGGTGATCACTGACGGCCATTTGCTGCATGCAGGCAGCAGTAGCCTGGTGGAGATTGGCCATACGCAGGTCGATCCCTACGGTAAACGCTGCTACTGCGGCAACCATGGTTGTCTGGAAACAATCGCCAGCGTCGACAGCGTGCTCGAATTGGCGCAGGTGCGCCTGAAGCAGTCAATGAGTTCTTCTCTACATGGACAACCGTTAACGGTAGACGCGCTGTGTCTGGCGGCCATGCAGGGTGATTTATTGGCGAAAGATATCATTAGCGGCGTTGGGACCCACGTCGGTCGAATTCTTGCCATCATGGTGAATTTGTTCAACCCGCAAAAGATATTGATTGGCTCTCCGCTCAGTAAAGCGGCAGATATCTTGTTCCCTACCATTGCGGACAGCATTCGTCAGCAGGCGCTTCCGGCTTACAGTCAGCATATTGTCGTTGAAAGTACGCAGTTTACCAATCAGGGGACGATGGCGGGTGCGGCACTCGTGAAGGACGCGATGTATAACGGTTCTTTGTTGATTCGTCTATTACAGGGTTAACATTTTTTAACTGTTGTACGAAAAATTGCGCTATCTCAAGCTGATTCTGGTCGTCATACCTTAGACTTTCTCCACTGTTTTATTTTCCTGACTTATATTTTCAAAGCATAACGGTGGAGTTAGTGATGCTGAAGCGTTTCTTTATTACAGGTACAGACACTTCTGTTGGGAAGACCGTGGTTTCCCGCGCATTACTACAAGCGTTAGCGTCAGGGGGTAAAAGCGTTGCGGGTTACAAACCTGTAGCCAAAGGCAGCAAAGAGACGCCCGAAGGTCTGCGCAACAAAGATGCACTGGTACTGCAAAGTGTGTCATCTATCGAGCTGCCTTATGAGGCGATTAACCCAATTGCGTTGAGCGAAGATGAAAGTAGCGTGGCGCATAGTGGTCCGGTCAATTACACCCTGTTATCCAACGGTCTCGCAAGCCTCAGCGAAAAAGTCGATCACGTTGTCGTGGAAGGCACCGGAGGCTGGCGGAGCTTGATGAACGATCTGCGTCCGTTATCGGAGTGGGTGGTGCAGGAACAACTGCCGGTGCTGATGGTAGTGGGTATCCAGGAAGGCTGTATTAATCATGCGATCCTCACCGCGCAGGCGATAGCCAGCGACGGACTGCCGTTGATTGGCTGGGTTGCGAATCGCATTAACCCGGGGCTGGCGCATTATGCGGAAATCATTGATGTGCTGGGTAAAAAATTACCTGCACCGCTGATCGGTGAACTGCCTTATCTGCCTCGTGCAGAGCAGCGTGAGTTGTCGCAGTACATCCGCCTGTCAATGCTCGGCAGCGTGCTGTCGGTAGATAGAGTCGTGGCGTAACGTACGCGACAGTACCGACGCCAGGACACAGGCAATCAGTAATCCGGGGAGCAGGCGATACTCCCCGGTCATTTCACAAACCATCAGCGTCGACATTATTGGCGCATGCGTGGTAGCCGCCAGCAGCGTGGCCATCCCCGTTAATCCCAGCAAAATGGCAATTTCATCCGAGCCTGGAAGCCATAATCCCCATACCTGACCCAGCAACATGCCCACCGACAAGCCGACAAACAGCGTTGGCGTAAACACGCCACCCGGCGCACCGGAGCCACTGCTGGCAAGCACCGCCAGTAATTTGCAGATAAAAATCCCGCTAACCACGGCCAGCAGCGGTGGTGAAAGTAAATATGACTGCACCACGCTGTAGCCATTACCCCAGACCGTAGGCGTGAGCAATGAAAGCAGGCCAACGATCAACCCGCCAAGCGCCAGTTGCCACGGTGGCGAGAGTTTTAAGCGCAAAAATACATTATGGCTGGCGGTCATCAACCACATGAAGAGCGGTCCGCAGATGCCAGCAGCCAGACCGGTGCTGACAATCATAACGTATTCCAGAGCATGTAATTCCCGCGACAGGTGCACGGTATACAGCAGTGCATTGCTGTCGCTAAGCAGATTGGTGGTGAGTAATGCGACTACGGCGGATACCACTACCGGTCCCAGTGAGGCGAGGATCAGCGTGCCAAACAATACTTCGGCAATAAATAAACTGCCCGCCAGCGGGGCATGATAGGCTCCAGCCATACCTGCAGCGGCGCCACAGGCAATCCATAACTTCCATTCTGTACGCGGGGTAAAGCGTTGAGCAAAGCAGGAGGCCGCCAGCGCCGCCAGTAAAATCATGGCACCTTCACGTCCGATGGCGCTCCCGCTGGCGACGACCAGTAACGAGGCCAGCGATTTCACCAGGCTTGCACTGACGTCAAATTGTCCGTCGGTTTGCAGGGCTTCCATATAATCAGTGGGAGCCTGCGGACGTAAACGGTTAAATTTTTGCCAACCCCACAGTAGTAATCCAGCCGCCAGACCGCCGAGTGCAGGTGTCAGCATACGCCTTAAAGGCGATAGGTTTGTCGCTGCGTTGACCAGACTCCCTGTGTTGTTGCTCAGAAACAACCATTCGAGAAGTAGCATGGCATGACGAAATCCTGCGACGGCCAGCGCAGCAAGGACGCCAATCAACGCGGCGATCAGCAGGCGGCGGAACATGGCACGCAGGTCAGGGTAAGCATGTAAATGATGCATGAGTGGCCAGACTGGAAAATTCAGACGCTCTATTTTGCGGCTATTAGGTAACAGAAGCAAAAGCTCAGCGTGCGCAACAGGATGCACCACAGGCAGGACGCATCCTACCTGTGACGAAACTAACGGAACAAAGGCTTATCGGCTACCGGGATCAGTAACTGTGATTGCCACTGTGCCAGCGTCAGACGCGCCAGCTCACCCAGCGCCTGGTAGAACGGATGGTCGGCTTTTTCGATAAACACATTAAGGAAGCGCGATGACCATGGGAACAGATGCCAGGCCAGCAGTTGCTCGCACTCGGTGTGGCGTTCGTTCTCGGCAAGCCAGGCCGTCAGCAACAGCAGCGAACCAAAGTGATCTTCTGGCTCATTTTGCTGCATGGCAAACTGGATGCCGTTGTCCCGCATCCACTGACGTAATGCCAGCGTGGAGTCGCCAAACAACACGTTTTCACGATCCAGCCAGACGGATCCCCATGGCGGAGAAGGGAGCGCATAAGGTCCAACAAACAGACGTTGCCAGGCCTGCGGGAGAGACTCATCGGCCTCAGCCTGAAACTGAGCGACTAACGGCGAAAGCGTTGTCTTTTCAAGCGGCCACTGCGCCTGCCAGCCATAGGTTCTTAACGCACTGACCAGTGCCGAAGCTTCCGCACTGTCTGGGGCATAGTAAAATAGCGCGCCGAGCACGCGCGCTGCGGTAGAAAAGTTGTCACGTTGTGAAAAATGGGTCATGCAAACAATCCTGAACAGTGCGGGTTGCCCCGCACCCGAAAGTTAACCTGCGACAGCCATTCCGACTGTCATATGTAAACCGTAAAACAAACCGCGGCCAATGATTTCACCGACAAGCACCAGAATTAACCCGAGCGCCAACCCGCCAACGGACGGTCCTTTGCGACGGATCAACGGACATATCCAGCAACCCAGACCCGCGGCCAGCAGCAGGACTCGCCAGACCTGTAAACTGCCGTAGTCGGGAACCAGTGCGCTGGCGGATTGTACCGAACTGTGGATCTCGCCGAGTGACAGTCCCTGCAGCACAATAACGGCCACCGTAACCAGCAGAGCCAATACGCTGATACCGGCGAATCTGGCGGCGTTAAAAGAAACGCCTGCAGCACGCAGCAGCAGAGCGGCAAATAGCGGTCCACTGAGCAGCATCGTCATGAAAAACGCCAGTGTAGTATAGCCGTTATACCAGGTTGGGACGGTGTCTATCTGGTAGACGTTGGTCATCGCAAAGACAAATACCAGGCCCAGCAGCATGCTCAATAGCATCCAGATTTTACCTAACGCTGCGGGCATTTTACCGAGAAACGCCACCAGCCACCACAGGCCACCGACGGCGAAAAACAGCGAACCGCTGGCGATTTCGTTACTTAGCGCCGATGCGCCAATTCTGTTCAGCGAGTTAAACGCGCGCAGCGGCGAACCTAAATGCATAACCGAGGCGAGAAAGGCGATGCCCATTACCAGCCAGAGAAAAAACATACTGCGAACGATACGTTGTTTTGCCAACTCGTCTTTAGCGGTCAGCCAGCCGTAACCGCTGACGATCAGCGCCCCGGCTACGCACTGACCCAGCACCGTAAACAGTACCAGCGGCCATTCATGCCATCCATTTCCCATTTTACACCTCCTTCGGATTAGCCAGAAAACCCGTGGTATCCCCGGTCGGGCGGCAATTGGCGTTTGGTTTGATCACAATATTTGGTTTGGTGAAGTGCGCACCCGGCAGCGGGGCGACGGCAGCCAGTTCACCATGTTTTTTGCGCAGTTCGTCGATGGGGCCAAAATCCAGCGCACGCAGCGGACAGGACTCGACGCAGATGGGCTTTTTGCCGTCTGCAACACGATCATGGCAGCCATCACACTTGGTCATATGTCCTTTTGCAGCATTGTACTGTGGCGCACCGTATGGGCAGGCCATATGACAGTAGCGACAGCCAATGCACACGTCTTCATCGACCACCACAAAACCATCCTCACGCTTATGCATCGCACCACTTGGACAAACCTTGGTGCAGGCCGGATCCTCGCAGTGGTTACAGGAGATGGAGAGATAGTAGGCAAAAACGTTCTGGTGCCAGACACCGTTGTCTTCCTGCCAGTCACCACCTGCGTATTCGTAAATCCGCCGGAAACTGACGTCAGGGGTGAGGTCTTTGTAGTCTTTGCAGGCCAGCTCGCAGGTTTTGCACCCGGTGCAACGACTGGAATCAATAAAAAATCCATACTGAGTTGTCATGGGTTAGTCCTTAAACCTTCTCGATCTCGACCAGATTAGTGTGCTGTGGGTTGCCTTTTGCCAGCGGTGAAGGGCGCTGTGTTGTCAGCGTATTGACGCAGGCGCCATGGTCAATTTTGTCGCCGGCCATATCCGCATCGTGCCATGCACCCTGGCCCATTGCGCTGACGCCAGGCAGGATCCGTGGCGTCACTTTGGCCGGAATACGTACTTCCCCGCGGTCGTTAAAGACCCGCACCATATCGCCATTTGCAATACCACGTTTTTGGGCATCGACGGGATTGATCCACACTTCCTGACGACAGGACGCCTGCAGAACATCGATATTGCCGTAGCTGGAGTGCGTACGGGATTTGTAATGGAAGCCAAACAACTGCAGCGGAAATGCGCTGCGTTTGGGATCGTCCCACCCTTCAAACGTGGAGGCGTAGACGGGAAGTGGGCTAATTACTTCATCCTTCTGCAACTCCCATGTGTTGGCAATTTTCGCCAGCCGGCTGGAGTAAATTTCAATCTTTCCAGACGGTGTTTTGAGCGGATTGGCCTGCGGATTGTCGCGGAATTTTTTATAAGCGACAAAATGCCCGTTAGGATCTTTGCGTTTATAGATCCCCATTTTTTTCAGCTCGTCATAAGAAGGGAGCGCGGGGTCCTTGGCCAGCATTTTTGCATACAGATACTGGAGCCATTGTTCCTGAGTACGGCCTTCCGTAAACCGTTGATAGATATCATTGCCAAGGCGTTTGGCGACTTCGCTCATTATCCAGTAGATCGGTTTGCGCTCGAACTTCGGTGACGTCGCGGGTTGAATAAAAATGAGGTATCCCATGTTGCCCGCATAGTCGTTAGGAATGATGTCTTCCTGTTCGACGGTCATTAGGTCCGGCAGCAGGATATCGGCGTATTTCGCCGAAGATGTCATGAAATTTTCGATGACCACTATCATTTCGCATTTCGTATCATCCTGAAGGATCTCATGCGTTTTATTGATATCTGAGTGCTGATTAGTAATGGTGTTGCCCGCGTAGTTCCAGATAAATTTAATCGGTACATCGAGCTTATCTTTCCCGCGCACGCCATCGCGGGTTGCGGTCATTTCCGGACCCCGGGCGATGGCGTCGGTCCAGCTAAAGCAGGATATTTGGGTTTTGATGGGATTATCCGGCAGCGGCATGCGTTCAATCGTGATGGTGTAGGTTGATTCTCGTGCACCGCTATTGCCGCCGTTGATGCCAACGTTGCCGGTCAGGATTGGCAGCATTGCGATCGCGCGCGAAGTCAGTTCGCCGTTAGCCTGACGTTGTGGACCCCAACCCTGACAAATATACGCCGGTTTTGTACTACCGATTTCTCGTGCCAGTTTAATGATGCGCTCGGCCGGGATCCCTGTGACATGCGAGGCCCATTGGGGCGTTTTAGCGACACCGTCATCGCCATTGCCAAGTATATAGGCCTTGTAATGTCCGTTAGCGGGGGCGTCAGCGGGTAGGGTTTTCTCGTCATAACCGACGCAATATGTGTCAAGGAATGCCTGGTCGACGAGATCTTCGTTAATCAGGACCCAGGCGATTCCCGCCACCAGTGCGGCATCGGTTCCCGGACGGATAGGGATCCACTCATCTTCACGACCCGCAGCGGTATCGGTATAACGCGGGTCGATGACGATCATGCGGGCGTTAGAACGCTCCCGGGCCTGCTCAAGGAAGTATGTTATGCCACCGCCGCTCATGCGCGTTTCGGCAGGGTTATTGCCGAACATCACCACCAGCTTCGTGTTTTCAAT
This sequence comes from Citrobacter sp. Cpo069, assembly GCF_030332785.1. NCBI lineage: Bacteria > Pseudomonadati > Pseudomonadota > Gammaproteobacteria > Enterobacterales > Enterobacteriaceae > Citrobacter > Citrobacter sp. Cpo069. The sequence continues at coordinate 86,585 of NZ_JAOWHD010000059.1, read as the reverse complement.
GTCGGAGGTACTGTTGCCGTCATTTGAGCCGTAGGTGTAAGGCATTGCCGCCGCGATTTGTGCGGTACTGTATGTGCCGTAATGGCTCAGGAATCCGCCATAGCAGTTCATCAATCGAGCGACCAGCGAGGCATAAGGGGAGGAGCGAGTAATATTGCCGCCGACAATGCCAGAGGTGTAGTTGATATACACGGCCTCATTACCGTATTTTTGTACGGTATTTTTTAAACTGGTGCTGATGGTATCCAGCGCTTCCTGCCAGGTTATGCGTTCGAATTTACCCTCACCGCGTTTGCCCACGCGCTTCATAGGATAATTGAGACGATCCGGATGATTGATCCGTCGACGGATTGAGCGTCCACGTAAACAGGCACGCACCTGGTGCTGACCATAAATATCGTCTCCGGTCGTATCAGACTCCACCCATACGACCTCGTCATCTTTGACGTGGAGTTGCAGGGCACAACGACTGCCGCAGTTCACGGAACAAGCGCCCCAAACCACTTTCTCTTCAGCCGGTTGTATCGCCTGTTGTACCGCAGCAGCTGCGGTGCGCATCCCAAAAGGTAACGATAACCCGCCAGCGGCAAGCGCCAACGAACCTATAGCCGAGGATTTCACTAACATCCTGCGGCTAATGCCTCCATATTGCTCAGTATCAGACATAACTCACTCCATTATAGTTATCGCTATATATTAATCTCTATAGCGAAATTAATAGCATGCTAATAATAGAGTGAGTTTACCCATTTATGAGTATGGCATCTTAATGCATATCAAACTGGAGTAACCCTCCGCGTACGGAGGGTATGATTTATTGCGGTTCGGCGACGTGCCCGTCCTGTGCAGGCGAGCTGTTGGCAGGGGCGTTTCCACTGTTAGTCCGGGTGTAGAGAATTTTGTGCGTATCGTTTGCACAATGTCCTACCACCAGTGAATCAGGTTGATCGGCCTGATCGTTGGGGACAATGTTCAGCGTAAAACTGGACTCTGCGACGCCATTATTGATGATGCGCTGCTCGATATCGCTTTTCACGCGTTCACATGACGCAGGTGCCGCCAGAACCTGTGGGGATGCAACTGCCAGTAAGATCGCGGCAATTCCTGTTACGTATTTCATCATCAGCTCCTTTATGATCGACATAGACTAAGATTAGCATTTCTGGTGTAAATAACTGTATTTGCTAATATGATTGAGAATTATCTTCTTATCCCGGTGAAAAATGTGAAGAAACAGACCCTGTTAGGTTTCCTGTGTGTCGTGCTGGTCGGGTGTGATAACGCCAAAGGGCTGGTTTCCTTTACGCCGGAAATGGCCAGTTTTTCCAATGAGTTTGATTTCGATCCGCTGCGCGGGCCGGTGAAAGATTTCAGTCAAACGCTGCTCAACGACAAAGGTGAGGTCACCAAGCGCGTCGCTGGTACCCTGTCACAGGAAGGGTGTTTCGATACACTTGAACTGCACGATATCGAAAACAATACCGGTATGGCGCTGGTCTTGGATGCTAACTACTATCGGGATGCCGAAACGCTGGAAAAACGGATCCGTTTACAGGGCAAATGCCAACTGGCGGAACTGCCTGCTGCAGGTGTGGTGTGGGATACCGACGATAACGGTTTTGTCGTTTCCGCCACGGGGAAAGAGATGAAGGTGCAGTATCGATATGATGCCGAAGGCTACCCGCTGGGCAAAACAACCGTCAGTAAGGACAGTACTTTGCAGGTTGATGCTAAACCGTCGGTTGACCCATTGAAGAAGTTAGATTACACCGCGGTGAGCATGCTCAACAATCATCCGTTAGGCAATGTCAAACAAACGTGCAAATACGATGAATACGCAAATCCGATCAACTGCCAGCTTGTTATCGTTGATGAGAGCGTGAAGCCGGCAGTTGAACATCATTACTCGATTGAAAACACGATCGACTACTACTAGTCGTGTTTACTGAGCGGTAGGCGGCAGCAGATTAGGGCCTGCCGTTTTGTGCTCTGCCAGATACTGCTGCTGGAAGATACACATACGAATCGTGTTGCGGTATTGGCCGTTGATAAAGAACTCATGGATCAGCTCGCCTTCCACCATAAAACCGAGTTTACGGTAAATGTGGATAGCCTTTTCGTTCTCTTTATCGACGATCAGATACAGCTTATAGAGGTTGAGCACGGTAAAGCCATAGTCCATTGCCAGCTTTGCTGCCCGTGAGGCCAGACCCTTCCCCTGATATTCCGGCGAAATAATAATCTGGAATTCGGCCCGGCGGTGTACATGGTTAATTTCAACCAATTCCACCAGTCCGGCTTTTTCACCGTCGCACTCCACCACGAAGCGGCGTTCGCTTTGGTCGTGGATGTGTTTGTCATACAGGTCTGACAGCTCAACAAACGCTTCGTAAGGCTCTTCGAACCAGTAGCGCATTACGCTGGCATTATTATCAAGCTGATGGACGAATCGTAAATCTTCACGCTCCAGCGGGCGCAACTTAACACTGAGGGCGCTAGTCATATCGTATCCTTTCAATATCCTTCAAAGTGCAATGATTATGGGGCAACGGTGCGGCCAGTACGGCGGTCGAGGCAGCGCAGGGTGTTAGGTTCCCAATACGCATTAATATTAGCGCTCTGCTCGCACTTATCACGGCTATCAAAGGCCGTATCGGCTTTGTCCCACTCTTTCTCTGCACGTTTATTGACTTTCTGGCGAAGCTGACGCGTATCGTTCCATTGTTCCTTTTCCATTGCGGCTTGTTGACGACTTTGCGCACTGTCTCCGGATTCAATGACCAGTTTACTGGTTTCAGCAAATGCGGAAGAGGTGTACACAGCCGCAGCCAGCGTCAGCATAGCCGTCAGGCACAGGCGTTTGGTCAGTGTAATTTTCATGGTGAATTCCTTTTATGGGAAAGGGTAAAAACGATAAAACAGGGTTAAATTCTACACTATTCCAGTTTGCGGGCATACCCACCCGGTGGATATGGATACGCTAACGAGATTCTGTCGTATCATGGTTAAACCGAAGGTAACTGAATAACATCAATGCTTAAGACCACATTTCTTTTTTTCATCACCGCGTTATGCGAAATCATTGGCTGCTTTTTACCCTGGCTTTGGCTTAAGCGAGGAGCTACAGCCTGGTTGCTGATACCCGCCGGGGTGTCACTGGCTTTATTCGTCTGGTTGCTGACACTGCATCCGGCAGCCAGCGGGCGTGTATACGCAGCCTATGGCGGTGTTTACGTGGTGACCGCGCTGCTATGGCTACGTATTGTCGATGGTGTAAAACTCAGTTTATATGACTGGTCTGGCGCGCTGGTGGCGTTGTGCGGCATGCTGATCATTGTGGCTGGATGGGGGCGCGCATAGCGCCTTTTTTGTGATCAAACAGCGTTTTTTTGATCTTTATACTTGTATGGTAGTAGCTCAGTTGAGTAAATTTCCTGCATCACAAGAACAGATGTAGGGAATAAGAAATGAAGATTGTTGGGGCTGAAGTGTTTGTCACCTGTCCTGGGCGTAATTTTGTAACGTTGAAAATTACGACAGAAGATGGGATCACCGGGCTGGGAGATGCCACGTTAAATGGACGCGAGCTGTCCGTGGCGTCCTATCTGAAAGATCACGTGTGTCCGCAGCTTATTGGTCGCGATGCGCATCGTATTGAGGACATCTGGCAGTTTTTCTACAAAGGCGCGTACTGGCGTCGTGGTCCGGTCACCATGTCGGCGATTTCTGCGGTGGATATGGCTCTCTGGGATATCAAAGCGAAAGCGGCGAATATGCCGTTGTACCAGTTGCTCGGCGGTGCTTCTCGTGAAGGGGTTATGGTCTACTGCCACACCACAGGCCATACCGTTGATGACGTACTCGAAGATTATGCGCGTCATAAAGAAATGGGCTTTAAAGCGATTCGCGTACAGTGCGGCGTGCCGGGTATGAAAACCACTTACGGTATGTCTAAAGGCAAAGGACAGGCCTACGAACCCGCCACCAAAGGGCCATGGCCGGAAGAGCAGTTGTGGTCAACGGAGAAATACCTGGATTTCACACCAAAATTGTTTGCTGCCGTGCGTGACAAGTTTGGTTTTAACGAACATCTCCTGCACGACATGCACCACCGTCTGACGCCAATTGAAGCGGCCCGTTTTGGCAAAAGCATTGAACAGTACCGTTTGTTCTGGATGGAAGACCCAACGCCAGCTGAAAACCAGGAGTGCTTCCGCCTGATCCGCCAGCATACGGTCACGCCGATTGCGGTAGGGGAAGTGTTCAACAGCATCTGGGACTGTAAACAGCTTATTGAAGAACAACTGATCGACTATATCCGCACCACCATCACCCATGCGGGTGGTATCACCGGTATGCGCCGGATTGCTGATTTCGCGTCGCTGTATCAGGTTCGTACCGGTTCACATGGACCTTCCGATCTGTCGCCTGTGTGCATGGCCGCCGCGCTGCATTTTGATCTGTGGGTGCCGAACTTCGGCGTACAGGAATATATGGGCTATTCCGAGCAAATGCTGGAAGTGTTCCCACATAACTGGACCTTTGATAACGGCTATATGCACCCAGGAGACAAACCTGGTCTTGGGATCGAGTTTGACGAAAAACTGGCAGCGAAATATCCGTATGACCCTGCATATCTGCCCGTTGCTCGCCTGGAAGATGGCACGCTGTGGAACTGGTAAATATAAATTTTACGTACAAAAGATGTTGATTAACCCAATACCCTACAGAAGGTTAAACTTATGGTTAGTTCAGTCGATATTAAAAATAACGTAGATAATAAGCCTATTATTCGTCGAGTGGCTTCAGCATCCGCAATTGGTACTGCTGCTGAGTATTATGATTTTTTTGCATACGGGACTGCAGCTGTACTCTTTTTTGGTCATCTATTTTTCCCGAGTGACGATCCGTTAATAAGTACTCTCGCTGCTTTTGCAACCTATGCTGTTGGTTTCCTTGCAAGACCATTAGGAGGAATCGTCTTTGGGCATATTGGCGATAAGGTTGGGCGTAAAAAAGCACTGGTTATTACTATATTAATTGTTGGTTTGGGGACGTTCTGTATAGGGTTATTACCTACATATGAGAAAATAGGTGTATGGGCTCCAGCTTTACTTATTTTTATTCGTGTATTACAGGGATTTGGCGTTGGAGGTGAGCAAGCTGGTGCAGTACTGATGACGGCTGAATATTCTGAACCCAAACATCGTGGATTTTTTTCCAGTTGGGTTCAAATCGGTGCGCCGGTTGGTTTCCTCCTGCCGTTAGCGCTCTTTGCGCTGTTAAATGCCACACTTTCTCCAGAGGCAATGATGGATTACGGGTGGCGTATACCGTTTCTGTTGAGTCTGTTGCTGGTTATTGTTGGACTGTTTATCCGCTTAAAAATTGATGAATCACCTGTCTTTGCTCAGATTAGGGAGACAAAAGCAGAAGAATCACGTCCATTAGTTGAAGTTATCCGCGATTTTCCTGGCATTGTTGCCAAGGGGGTCTGCGCGAAACTGATTGAAGCTTGCACATTTGCAATGTTCACAGTGATTGTTTTGGCTTACGGAAAGGCAAACAATCTTGATGCTAATATTTTGATGGAGACAATGATCGTTGCGGTCATAATAGAAATAATTGCAATACCGTTGATGGGGTCGCTATGCGATAAAATTGGACGTAAACCAGTCTATATTATCGGTGCGCTGCTGCAGGTCGTTATGATTATTCCTTTCTTTCTTGCGATTAATCAGGATAGTTTTTGGCTTACACAAATAGTAATGATCCTGGTACTGAGTGTTGGGCATAGTATGTGTTATGCACCTCAGGCTTCTTATTTTCCGGAGCTTTTCCCAACTCATATTCGCTGTAGCGGAATAGCTTTAATTTGGCAACTGGGGTCGCTAATAGGCAGTGGCATTCTTGGACTGGTAGCAGTAAAAATTCTGCAAGTAACAGGTGGACATTACTATGGACTTGCAACCTATGTGATTGTACTTGGAGTTATCTCAATTATTGGTTTGTTGATGATGCCGGAAACCGCTCCGCAAAGACTTAAGCGTGAATACCAGCAGTGGCAGAAACATTAATATCCTTTGGCGGCAGTATGCCGCCAAATTCACTGACTTTGGTATATAACTCAACAAATGATGTCATACCAATCATAAAAAGCTTAATGCAAATCAAAACATACAACCATACAGGCGTTACTCTGGAACAGTCCTGATTTCATTTATAAGTAGGCCATACCATGCAAAACAAGCTCTTAGCGGCTAAGGCTGCACTTCCTGACTACGATCGTACAAAACTGGTTACGCGTATTGTTCATCTGGGATTTGGCGCGTTTCATCGCGCACATCAAGGTGTTTACGCTGACATTCTGGCCGCCGATCACGGCAGTGACTGGGGCTACTGCGAAGTGAACCTGATTGGCGGCGAGCAGCAGATTTTCGATCTGAAACAGCAAGATAATCTGTATACCGTTGCAGAGATGTCTGCTGATGCCTGGACTGCGAGAGTCGTGGGCGTGGTGAAAAATGCATTGCATGCGCAGGTTGATGGTCTGGAAAGCGTACTGGCAGCGATGTGTGAACCGCAGGTCGCGATCGTTTCCCTGACCATCACCGAGAAAGGATACTGCCATTCTCCGGCGACCGGCCAACTGATGTTAGACAACCCGATGATTGCAGCCGATCTGCAAAACCCTAAACAGCCTAAAACTGCGCCGGGCGTGGTGGTTGAAGCCCTGGCGCGTCGCAAAGCTGCGGGTTTAGCCGCCTTTACCGTGATGTCCTGCGATAACATGCCAGAAAACGGTCATGTGATGCGCAATGTTGTCATTGCATATGCCCGAGCGGTAGATATGGAACTGGCCGCGTGGATCGAACAACATGTGACATTCCCATCAACAATGGTTGACCGCATTGTCCCTGCAGTTACGCAGGAGACGCTGGACAAAATTGAACATATCACCGGTGTACGCGACCCGGCAGGCGTGGCATGCGAACCGTTCCGCCAGTGGGTAATTGAAGATAACTTTGTTGCCGGCCGTCCTGAATGGGAAAAGGCCGGGGCGGAACTGGTAGCTGATGTCATTCCGTTTGAAGAGATGAAACTGCGTATGCTCAACGGCAGCCACTCTTTCCTTGCGTATCTTGGGTATCTGGCGGGATATCAACATATTAACGATTGCATGGGCGATGAAAACTATCGTCTTGCTGCACGTGCGCTGATGTTGCAGGAACAAGCACCTACGCTGAAAGTAAAAGGTGTTGACCTACAGCGCTACGCCGATCTGTTAATTGAACGCTACAGCAATCCGGCGCTGCGTCATCGTACCTGGCAGATCGCCATGGACGGTAGCCAAAAACTGCCGCAGCGTATGCTTGATTCCATTCGTTGGCACATTGTGCACGGTAGTGACTTTGCGCTGCTGGCACTGGGTGTCGCTGGTTGGATGCGTTACGTAGGTGGTGTGGATGAACAGGGCCAGGCGATTGAAATTAGCGATCCACTGTTGCCGGTGATCCAGAATGCGGTGCGTAGCAGCAGCGAAGGCGAAGAGCGCGTTCAGGCGCTACTGGCAATCGATGCTATTTTTGGCCGTGAACTGCCACAGGTTGAACTGTTCAACCGTCAGGTTACACAAGCGTATCTTACTTTACTGGCTGAAGGGGCGAAGGCGACGGTTGCGAAGTATGCAGCAAAACTGAAGTAACGAAGATTATGCTTTATGTCGCCATCTGGCTTGCAACGGCCAGATGGCGCTGTGTTTTCTGGCATTCACACCAATTAGTTCATGCCTAAACGAATCAGCTCGAGGGGGGCGTATTTGCCTTCACATCCTTCGATTTCCACTGTTTTCCCGCGGCGAATCTGCTCAGCGGTCAGGCCATCGGTATCTATTGCTGTAATGCGGCCTGTGAGTCCGGTGTCGCTGATCATGACGCGGCTGCCAGTGGTGATTGCGTTACGGTTACGATCGTATGTTTTCATGGTGTTTTCTCCTTTCCAACTTACCGTCAAAGCCCGTGGGCTTTTAGTCCCACGTAACGGGCGCAATATAAATACGCTTCTCGTTAATGATTTTTTTTGTTTTCGATCAAAATCACAGCTTTTTTTATGCAGTTATGCGGGAGAGGGGAAAACGCAGGAGAAACTCACCCCGGTGTGAGGTGAGCGTAGTACTAATCTTCGCTGAACCAGTCGCTATTTTCCTGACGAATAAGCTGAACGGACTCACCAATTTCCTGAAGATGGAGCATCATTGCGCGCTCGACCGCATCGCCGTCATGCTTCTCAAGGGCGGCAAAGATATCGTGATGCTGGCGTAGCAGCATTTCAGGCGGGGAAATATGATCCAGGCTCATATAACGAACGCGGTCAATTGTAGCCTTTATATTCTCAACGGTATCCCAGGCGAGTTGGCACTCGGCGATTAAAGCCAGTTTCTGATGAAACTCATCATCAAGCTGGAAGAAATCATTAATCTGTTTTCGGTCAATTGCGATGCGCTGCTGATGCAAATTCTGTTCAAGCTGATAGCACTGTTGATCGTTGATCAGCGATGCGGCGCGGCGTACCACGGCACATTCAATTGCCTGGCGAACAAAACAGCCGTTTTGCACCTGCGACAGCGAAATTTTATTCACGTAGCTGCCACGCTGCGGGCGGATCTGAATCAGACCGTTCTCAGCCAGTTTGATGAATGCTTCTCGTACCGGCTGGCGTGACACATTAAAGCGTACAGAAACCTCTTTCTCCGACAGCGGTGTACCGGGTGCGATCAGACAATGCACGATATCACGGCGAAGAATACGGTAAATCTGTTGATTTACTGGCTGTGTAGGGTTGAGCTGCGTTTCTACGGTCATTCATTCTTACTTTTTAGAGAGTTAACCCGGATATTTTATCACTTCTTTCTGGCTATCTATACCCGGCACAAGGCCGGGCAGAGAAATTAGCCCCGGTGGATACTCAGCCCGGCAAAAGACTGTGTGACAGGCATCATTTCAAGGGTGTTGATATTGACATGAGCCGGTAAAGAAGCCACCCACCATACCGCTTCTGTAACATCTTGCGGAGTCAGCGCCGTGGTATTTTCGTAGGCTTTTTCAGCTTTGGCGTCATCACCTTTAAAACGGACATTAGAGAACTCCGTACCGCCAACCAGACCCGGCTCGATGTCGGTAACGCGAATTGCAGTGCCGTGTAAATCAGTACGTAAATTCAGGCTAAACTGGCGAACAAACGCTTTGGTCGCACCGTAGACGTTACCGCCAGCGTATGGCCAGCTGCCCGCGGTAGAACCGATATTGATAATATGACCGCGGTTGCGTTCAACCATGCCTGGCAGAACGGCACGGGTCATATAAACCAGCCCCTTGTTGTTGGTGTCGATCATATTTTCCCAGTCTTCAATGCTGGCCTTGTGAGCAGGCTCAAGGCCCAGCGCCAGACCCGCGTTGTTGACCAGAACATCAATATTGCGCCATTCAGCAGGAAGGGCGTCCAGCATCTCTTCAATCGATGCACGATTACGTACGTCCAGTTGCGCGGTATAGAGGCGGTCACCCAATTCCTCTTTCAGTTCCTGCAGGCGCTCCTGGCGGCGTCCGGTGGCAATAACTTTATGCCCATTCTCAATAAAACGACGCGTAATGCACTCACCAAAACCTGCGGTTGCTCCGGTTACTAAAACGATCATCTCACTGTTCCTCAACGCTTTTTATGTCGTACTACCATAGCACGTCATTTCCGTTCAGAGCTATTCCTGCGTAACGCGATTGCGGTTGATTCCTGGGAAGTCTACTCTGGTAAACAAATCGTTTTCAGGAGTGAAAGATGTCGTTAACGAATCCTTTTTTACGTCACAGCACGTTGCCGTACCAGGCACCGCAGTTTGATCAGATAGAGGTGCAGCACTATCGCCCAGCGTTCGATGAAGGCGTGCGGCAAAAACGTGCAGAGATCGAGGCGATTGTGCAAAACCCGCAGGCCCCTGATTTTGCCAATACGTTGCTGGCGCTTGAACAAAGCGGCACGCTGCTCACACGTGTAACCAGCGTTTTCTTCGCGATGACGGCGGCGCACACCAACGATGAACTACAGCGCCTTGACGAAGAATTTTCCGCAGAACTGGCGAACCTTGCCAATGATATTTATCTCAATGGCGCGCTTTTTTCGCGCGTTGAAGCGGTCTGGCAACAGCGAGGTTCGCTGGGGCTGGATAGCGAATCATTACGCTTGCTGGAGGTCATCCACCAGCGTTTTGTATTAGCCGGCGCGCGTCTGAATGAGGTCGATAAAGCGAACCTTAAAGCGCTCAATACAGAGTCCGCCACGTTGACCAGCCAGTTTAATCAACGTCTGCTGGCGGCGAACAAGTCCGGTGCTCTGGTGGTGGATGATGCACGTTACCTGGACGGACTCAGCGCAGAGGAAATTGCTGTTGCCGCCGAAGCTGCAAAGGAGAAAGGGCTTGAAGCGCGTTGGGTTATCCCGCTATTGAACACGACTCAGCAACCGGCGCTTGCGGCGTTACGCGATCGCCAGACCCGTGAGAATCTGTTCAACCGCGCATGGACGAGAGCAGAAAACAATGACGCTAACGATACTCGGGCGATTATTCAGCGACTGGTCGAGATCCGGATGCAGCAGGCGAAACTACTCGGTTTTGCCAATTACGCCGCCTGGAAAATTGCCGATCAGATGGCAAAAACACCGGAAGCTGCACTCAATTTCATGCGGGCGATTGTTCCCGCTGCGCGAGCCAGGGCATTGGATGAACAGGCCGAAATCCAGAATGTTATCAATCACGAACAGGGGAAATTTAACGTCGAGGCCTGGGACTGGGCATTTTATGCCGAGCAGGTTCGTCGTGAGAAATATGCACTTGATGAGGCGCAGCTCAAACCTTACTTTGCCCTTGATACGGTGCTGAACGAGGGCGTTTTCTGGACAGCCAATCAACTCTTTGGCATAAAATTTATAGAACGGTTCGACATTCCTGTTTATCACCCGGATGTTAGGGTATGGGAAATATTCGATCACGATGGCGTAGGGCTGGCGTTATTTTACGGCGATTTCTTTGCCCGGGAATCGAAAAGCGGTGGTGCCTGGATGGGCAATTTTGTTGAGCAATCGCAACTCAATGAAACCCGGCCGGTTATTTACAACGTGTGTAATTATCAAAAACCGGCAAAAGGTCAGCCTGCATTGTTATTGTGGGATGATGTTATTACGTTATTTCATGAGTTTGGGCACACGTTGCATGGCCTGTTCGCCACTCAGCGTTATTCCACGCTTTCAGGGACCAACACTCCGCGTGATTTTGTTGAGTTTCCTTCGCAGATCAACGAACACTGGGCGAGTCATCCGCAGGTCTTTGCTCGTTTTGCTCGTCATGTTGATACCGGGGAGCAAATGCCGCAGGCGTTGCGGAATAAGATGCAGCGGGCCAGCCTGTTTAACAAAGGTTACGACATGACCGAACTGCTCAGTGCCGCATTGTTGGATATGCGTTGGCACAGTCTGGAAAAGAGCGCGTTATCTCTTTCGGTCGATCAATTTGAACAGCAGGCGCTGGCGGCTGAAGGTTTGGATCTCAAGGCTGTGCCGCCTCGTTATCGCAGCAGCTATTTTGCCCATATCTTCGGCGGCGGCTATGCCGCAGGGTATTACGCCTATTTGTGGACGCAAATGTTGGCCGATGACGGCTATCAGTGGTTTGTAGAGCAGGGCGGATTAACTCATGAAAACGGGCAAAAGTTCCGTGAAGCGATTTTGTCCCGCGGTAACAGTACTGATTTAGCTGAACTTTATCGCCAATGGAGCGGGCGCGATCCAAAAATGGAGCCGATGCTGGAACATCGTGGTTTGAGCGCGTAAGGTTTGTTCAGAGGGGGAAAGTCCTCAATTCAGCTTAGCTAAACATAATGACGCCGATAAATTCATCATTGTGCTGAAAAGGAAATTACGCTGTAGGCCGGATAAGCGAAGCGCCATCCGGCTGCTTGTAACAGATTGCCGGATGGCGGCGTAAACGCCTTATCCGGCCTACTGCTCACTATCTTTTCGTGCATCCCCAACCGGGTGTAACGCCCGGTTTTTATATTACCTAAGAAATAACCTTGCAATTTAGGTCTCTAACCGGAAAAGATAGCTATAAAAAGCTTAAAGCATACACATCAGCTTTCTTAGCGGTTTTTATCTATCCGCGAAAATAAAAAGCTCAATGGCCGTGTTCAATTTGAGTCTGGTATGAACTGAGTGATGTACGCTATGCGGCGACCAGTGGCATAGCGCAACGCTATTGTTAATCGCGGCTTATTAATTACTATTAAAAAATTTACATAAATTTTCTTTTTTATCGTTAAGATAATTCCATCAGAAACGCTCGAACAGGGAGGGAGAACGTGATGATGAGAAATACGAAGGAAATAGATGCAATTTTGATTGAGTTGAACAAGTCCATTGATGCCCACTACAAATGGTTAGTGACAATGTTCCGCTGCGTGGTGTCTTCAGATGTTACGCAGCCAGATATTATGGGTGAAAACTCGCATTTTGCTTGTCGATTTGGACAGTGGCTTAATAATCAATCACGGTACAATGAGGATGATTGTAGTTACGTAAGCAAGATAAGCGCCACCCACGAAAAGATGCATTTATCAGGCAAGAAATTGCTAATGGCTATCGTGGAGAATCGTAGCCATTCATGGCATTTCGACAGCTTCCAGGATGCGCTGCTGGCATTTACCTCATCTGTAATGGACTACAAAATATATTTATTGAGTATCCGCAGTAATATCGACGCATTAACAGGTTTACCTGGCAGAAGAATGCTCGATGAGTCTTTTGATCGGCAGTTGCTCGATGCCGAACCGCTTAATCTTTATATATTGTTGTTAGATATCGATCGTTTTAAATACGTTAACGATACCTACGGCCATTTGGTGGGTGACGTGGTATTGCGGGCTCTGGCATCAAATTTATTGTCATGGACGCGATATGATGAGGCGGCGTACCGCTACGGTGGAGAAGAGTTCATTATCATCATCAGGACAAAAACGGACGAGCAGGCATGCCAGGCGGGTTTGCGACTTTGTCGTCTGATTGGTCAGAAAAAAATTCCCTACACTGAGGGAGAGATCGGTATCACGGTGACGGCAGGCATAACCCGGGTTCAACAGGGTGAAACACTGGATACCGCGCTTGGTCGGGCCGACAGGGCGATGTATCAGGGGAAACAGACCGGCAGGAATCGCTGCATGTTTATAGATGAAAATGAGCAAATTGCGTTGGTGGACACCAATGACGGAACTTCGTATCCCCTCAGTGCGTGAGTTTTCGAAAAACGCTTTGAGGTAGTTACGTTTCGTTTAACTTTCATTGGGGTTGTCGATGATAGGTTAGCTGACTATCCGTTATCTTCGCAGGGAATTGCCAGATAGCGTATAAAAGCAAAACACAAATCTATCCATGCAAGCATTTACCGCTGGTTTATCCGGCGGTTTTTTTTATCTGTAAATCAGGAAAAAGGCACAGCGAGTGCGATTCAGGTAAAAAAATGGCCCCTTGTGCAGTTACGCTACAAGGGGCCGGGTCGGTGCAGGACTATCTCCGTTCATCAATCATCCCATCTGTGGCTAAAATACGCGGCCAGGAAACCGGAAAATAAAATAATTCCCAGAACAGCCATAAAAATATTCATATTACCCAGCATAGTAAATGCTCCTTTATCTGTGAGTTTCCTCTCTTACCTTAAGTTCACCTCGCTTATGACTATAGTAGCAATTCAATCTTAAACAAAGGCTGAACTGTGTGATTATTTCGACTGAAAAGTAAATTTTTGACATGATCACGTCGAATAAAATAAATAATAGTGACGAGACACATTTATCTGCGCACAAATAACCCTGTTTTTAAACCCTGAGACGCTGTTATGACGGTGTGCTGCTGATACAGATTGTTGCACGTTTATAATGCAGAGTTGTCTCATGGTGGTTCAATTTTTCGTTTGATTAATCCTTTTGGCGGGAAAATGTAATACTGATCTATGTGCGTCAGATGCTAATTTGTTGATTTTATATGAGGTTTTAATATCTGGCATCGTTTTTGCCTTATCACTTCTGAACACCCTTAATTTGCACCGTTTTGTCTGCCCGGCTGCACCGGAGCTTTCAGCAAGTCTAATTTCAGGAGTGAAACTATGCAGCGTCGTACATTTTTAAAAGCTTTTGCACTTTCTGCCTCTGTTGTCGCAATGGGCGTGAGTTTTAGCGTTCAGGCAGCCGACACCATTAAGGTTGGCATCATGCATTCGTTATCCGGCACGATGGCCATATCCGAAACGCCGCTAAAAGATGTGGCGTTGATGACCATCGATGAAATAAATGCTCAGGGCGGTGTGTTGGGTAAAAAGCTGGAACCGGTGGTGGTTGACCCGGCCTCGAACTGGCCGTTATTTGCTGAAAAAGCAAGACAACTGCTGAGTCAGGACAAGGTGGCGGCAGTTTTCGGCTGCTGGACATCGGTTTCGCGTAAATCGGTTCTACCGGTATTTGAAGAGTTAAACGGTCTGCTGTTTTACCCGGTGCAATATGAAGGTGAGGAGATGTCGCCTAACGTCTTCTATACCGGCGCAGCCCCCAATCAGCAGGCGATCCCTGCGGTTGAGTATCTGATGAGTGAGGACGGCGGTAGCGCGAAACGCTTCTTCCTGCTGGGCACAGATTATGTTTATCCGCGCACGACCAACAAAATTTTACGCGCCTTTTTGCACTCAAAAGGGGTCGCCGATAAAGACATCGAAGAGGTGTACACCCCATTCGGACACAGCGATTACCAGACCATTGTCGCCAGCATTAAAAAATTCGCCGCAGGGGGAAAAACGGCGGTGGTATCAACCATCAATGGGGATTCTAACGTACCGTTCTATAAAGAGTTAGCGAATCAGGGGCTGAAAGCCACCGATGTGCCGGTGGTGGCTTTTTCCGTGGGTGAGGAGGAGCTACGCGGTATTGATACCAAACCGCTGGTGGGCAACCTTGCCGCCTGGAACTACTTTGAGTCCGTCGATAATGCGGCCAACAAAAAGTTTGTCGCTGATTACCGGGCGTATGCCAAAGCGCACAAATTACCGAATGCTGATTCGGTGGTGACGAACGACCCAATGGAAGCCACATATGTTGGCCTGCATATGTGGGCGCAGGCGGTAGAAAAAGCCGGAACTACAGATGTGGATAAAGTTCGTGCAGCTATGGCGGGGCAATCCTTCGCTGCGCCATCAGGTTTTACCCTGACCATGGATGCGACCAACCATCACCTGCATAAACCCGTCATGATTGGCGAGATTGAAGGCAACGGCCAGTTTAACGTGGTGTGGCAAACCGATGAGCCGGTCCGCGCCCAGCCGTGGAGTCCGTACATCGCTGGTAATGATAAAAAATCTGAACAGCCTGTGAAAACCGCCAGCAACTGATCTAACGCCCTCCTGCGGGAGGGTAATGCTTTGGAGAACGCTCATGAAAGCTATGCGCTTTATTCGTGGTGTGTTGTTGCTGATGTGGTTTTTGCCGTGGATAGCCCAGGCCGCAGATGCTGATACCTTTACCGCCGCCAACCGTGCTCAGCAGGGCGCCTTGCTTGAACAATGGGCGGTGAATCCTGACGTTCAGCGCATCCCGCTGCTCAGCGCACTGCGAGATGAGAACCTGCTGACCGATAACACGAAAAATGCCTTTATCATGAACGGCTCGCACGTACAGCCGTTAGGAACAGCGATAGCCCCAAACGGCGAGCTAAAAAAAATTCGCCTGACTAACCGCCTGCGTAATCTGGTAGCCGGAGCGTTGGCTGTCCATCAACTTTTAAGTGACAGTGTCACGGTAAGGGAGGAGGCAGCCCGTACATTACAGCGTGAGGCGCAGCCGGGCATGCTGCCGTTTTTACAACAACGACTGGCTCAGGAGTCAGATGGTGATGTGAAATCCGCACTCGCTATTGTACTGGCAAATCTGCAACTGGGTAGCACCTCGCCGGAAGTCAGGCTTCAGGCAATCGAACTATTAGGGGCGTCAAATGATCCTGAAACTCAGGCGCGCCTGCAGCCATTCACCAGGGCTGAACATGAACCCAATGCCCGAGTGCGTGCTGCCGCTGACGAAAGTCTGAATTCCATCTCGTATCGCATGAAGGTTGGGGATCTTCTTGGGCAGGCTTTCATGGGACTGTCACTGGGTTCTATTTTGCTGCTTGCGGCGTTGGGTCTGGCGATAACCTATGGATTACTCGGCGTCATCAATATGGCGCATGGCGAGATGTTGATGCTCGGGGCGTACTGTACCTGGATGGTGCAACAGCTGATGGGGCAGTTTTTCCCGCACGGGTTAGCCTGGTATCCGGTTATTGCACTTCCGGTCGCCTTTTTGCTGACTGCGGCAGTAGGAATGCTGCTAGAGCGTGGGGTGATACGCCATTTATATGGCCGTCCGCTTGAAACGCTACTGGCGACCTGGGGTATCAGCCTGATGCTCATCCAGTTGGTGCGTATGACTTTTGGCGCGCAAAACCTGGAAGTCGCCAATCCGGCATGGCTTTCCGGCGGTATTCAGGTTTATGCCAATTTGATATTGCCGTGGAACCGAGTAGTGGTGCTTGGCTTTGCCATGCTGGTGCTGTTCTTCACCTGGCTGCTGTTGAATAAAACGCGCCTCGGGCTGCGCGTGCGTGCCGTGACGCAAAATCGCAATATGGCGGCCTGCTGCGGCGTACCTACCGGACGAGTCGATATGCTGGCCTTTGGCCTTGGTTCAGGAATTGCCGGACTGGGAGGTGTGGCGCTCTCGCAACTAGGTAACGTAGGGCCGGAGCTGGGGCAAAGCTACATTATCGATTCGTTTTTGGTGGTGGTACTGGGCGGCGTTGGACAGCTTGCCGGGAGCGTGGCTGCAGCTTTTGGGCTGGGGATCTTCAATAAAATTCTGGAGCCTCAGGTGGGGGCGGTTCTCGGCAAAATCATGATCCTGGTGTTGATCATTCTGTTTATTCAGAAACGACCTCAGGGACTGTTCGCGCTGAAAGGGAGGGTTATTGACTGATGACGATGCCAATGACAATAACGCTGGCGCGTAAAGCGCCGCGTACAACACGCGTGCTGAGTCTGGGCTTACTGCTGACGTTGATTATTCTGCCGTTTCTTGCGCTGTTACCTGCGGAGCATCCGCTGGCCATATCGGTGTGGACGTTGACGCTGGCCGGGAAAATTCTCTGCTATGCCATTGTGGCCGTTGCGCTGGATCTGGTGTGGGGTTATGCCGGAATGCTCTCGCTGGGACACGGTATTTTCTTCGCGCTGGGGGGCTATGCGATGGGAATGTACCTGATGCGCCAGGCTTCCGGCGAAGGATTACCGGCCTTTATGTCGTTCCTGTCGTGGAGCGAGCTGCCCTGGTTTTGGTGGGGGACGCAACATTTTCTCTGGGCGATGCTGCTGGTTGTTCTGGTGCCGGGCCTGCTGGCGCTGGTATTTGGTTGGTTTGCCTTCCGTTCAAAAATCAAAGGTGTCTATTTCTCCATCATGACCCAGGCCCTGACTTTCGCCGGAATGCTGCTGTTTTTCCGCAATGAAACCGGCTTTGGTGGAAATAACGGTTTTACCGGTTTTACCACCATTCTGGGGTTTCCGGTGACCGCGACGTCCACCAGGATCGCGCTGTTTCTGGCGACGGTTATGCTGCTGGTGCTGGCAATATGGCTGGGACTTGCGCTGGCCCGCAGTAAGTTTGGTCGTATTCTGACCGCCGTGCGCGATGCCGAGAACCGTTTGATGTTCTGTGGTTACGATCCGAAAGGTTTCAAGTTACTGGTGTGGACGCTTTCCGCTGTACTGTGCGGCCTGGCCGGGGCGCTTTATGTCCCGCAGGTAGGGATTATCAACCCCAGCGAAATGTCGCCGACCAACTCGATTGAAGCGGCGATTTGGGTTGCTCTCGGCGGACGTGGAACCCTGATCGGCCCGGTATTTGGCGCTGTACTGGTGAACGGTGCTAAAAGCCTGTTTACCGTCATTATGCCGGAATACTGGCAGCTGTTTCTTGGCCTGATCTTTATTGGCGTTACGCTTTTTTTACCCCGTGGTGTGATTGGCCTGTTTCGCAAAGGAGACAAATAATGCAGCCGGATGAAGGACTTTTTACTCGCCAGATGCCTGGCGATCGGTTTCGCGAACAAACGGACCCGGTACTCCAACTGGAAAAAATTAACGTTAATTTCGACGGATTCCAGGCGTTAACGGATCTCTCGCTCAATATTGGCGTCGGGGAGCTGCGCTGTATTATTGGCCCCAACGGCGCCGGGAAGACGACGTTAATGGATGTCATAACCGGTAAAACCAGACCGCAAAGTGGTCGTGCGATATACGATCAGTCGACCGATTTAACAACGCTCGATCCCATTGCCATCGCGCGTCAGGGGATTGGACGGAAATTTCAAAAGCCCACGGTATTTGAAGCATTAACGGTGGAAGAGAACCTGGAGCTGGCGCTGAAAAATGATAAATCTGTCTGGGGGGCTCTACGGGCACGACTCTCAGGCGAACAACGGGATCGTATTGATGAAGTATTGGCGCTGTTGCGGCTGGGTAATGAGCGGGCCCGCCGCGCCGGTCTGCTTTCGCATGGGCAAAAACAGTTTCTCGAAATTGGCATGCTGCTGGTGCAGGAGCCGCATTTACTGCTACTGGATGAACCCGCGGCGGGGATGACGGATGCGGAAACGGAATACACGGCGGAGCTGTTTCGCCAGCTTGCCGGTAAGCACTCTCTGATGGTTGTTGAGCACGATATGGGATTTGTTGAAACCATTGCCGATCGCGTCACAGTATTACATCAGGGACGTGTCCTCGCTCAGGGGAGTCTTCGCGATGTGCAGGCCAACGAGCAGGTTATTGAAGTTTATCTCGGGCGTTAAGGAGTTTACATGCTGCAGGTGAAAGAACTGAATCAATATTATGGTGGCAGCCATATTCTGCGCGGGGTGAGCTTTGAAGCGCGTATCGGTGAGGTGACATGCTTGCTGGGGCGTAACGGCGTGGGGAAAACAACACTACTAAAGTGTCTGATGGGGCTTATTTCGGCCCGTAGCGGAAGCGTACTCTGGCAGGATAAAAATGTCACTCACTGGAAGCCACACCAGCGGGTCAGAGCCGGTGTGGCGTATGTCCCACAGGGGCGTGATATTTTTCAGCGTTTGACGGTCGAAGAGAATCTGCTGCTCGGTCTTTCCCGTTTTTCAGCACCGGAGGCCCGACATGTGCCTGATGATATTTACGCGCTCTTTCCGGTTTTACAGGAGATGAAGCATCGGCGTGGCGGAGATTTGTCCGGCGGGCAACAGCAGCAACTGGCCATTGGACGAGCGCTGGCAAGTCGCCCACAGTTGTTGATTCTTGATGAGCCAACGGAAGGGATCCAGCCGTCGGTGATTAAAGAGATTGGTCAGGTGATTTCTCAACTGGCGCACCGGGGGGATATGGCTATATTGCTGGTGGAGCAATTCTACGATTTTGCGCAGCAGCTGGCCGACAAATACCTGCTCATGTCGCGGGGCAGCATTATTCAAAGCGGCGATGGTAAAAATATGGAGGCCGAGGGCGTTCGGGGACTGGTTGCAATCTGAGGTATGCGACAGAGCGGCTTCGGCTCTGTCGCTATACTCATCAGCAGACCACCGTCTGCCCCCAGGGCTTGGCGCGCATGCCTTTTATCATGAGCGCCCAGGCAAGAACGATCGCCACTATCAGCGCGACAAACAGCGACCATGGCGGCAATGTGGTTAAAATGACGCCGCTGACTAATGGGTTAACCGCTGCGCCAAGCCAGCCCAACGACTGGGCGGAAAAATAGCTGGCTTTCATGCCTGCTGGCGCGATGTTGTCGATAAGCATGTATTCACCCGGCGCGTAAATGACTTCGCCGATAGTGAAAAAGGCAGCAGAAATTCCCCATAACAACAGACTGTTGCCGGAGAAAGCGAAACCGACCAGGCCAACGACAAAGAAGACTGTACCCACTGTCATCAACGGGCGGATATTCGTGGCGGTGAGCCTACGACCAAGTGCGTATTGCAGTGATACTACGATGGCGGCGTTAACGGGCAGGACGACTGCTACCACTTTCTCGGCAAAATCGCCATCCGCTACCACCATAACGTATTGCGAAATACAGGACGCAAAAGCACCGCCAACAAACGATGCCAGAAAGGCCGATAACGTAAACCAAAATAATGCCCGGTCGCGCAGGAGTACCGAAGGGGACCACACCGCGGCGTTTAAACCTTCTGATGGTGCTGTCGAACGTTTTACCCAGGTCTGGATAAACACCAGTGGCAATGCTGAACAGGCGGCAGCCAGCCAGAATGGCAGGTTAATGCTTTGCATCACCAGTAGAGTGCCCAGCGGTGGACCAACGGTCCAGCCAATATTCAGCACGGTATAGTTAAGCGAGAAAATTTTAGTCTTGTTGGTGGCTGACAGATTATCGGCAAACCAGGCCTTCAGCACCGTGGCGAAGACGGAGTAGGCACAGTTGATCAGGGCAAAGAGTAAAACCACTACCACCACGTTATGCACCAGCGGGATTGCAATAAAGCCGGAAGCAAAGCCACAAATTGCCAGCAGCATATAGCGTTTTTTATCGAACTTGTCGGCCAGAATACCAAAGCCAAGGCTGAACACCACGCCAATGGTCAGCGCGACCGTCATCGCATAGCCGATCAGGTCAACGCTCAGATGATACTGCCGACTGAGGTAAATCGTCATAAATGGCAGAGTGGCGCCACGGCCAATTGTTAATAACAAAGATGACGCGAGTAACGCGAGAGTGGACCTTCTCAAGGAGATATTCATTTGCCTGCCCGACAATGCATGTTGTTATGTTTTTTTTAGATATAAGAAACAAATAGCATGTCAAAACTGTGATGTACACTCAATAAGTTGTCCGAAAATGCCTTGCGTGGCCTACCTGAAATAATGATCTGTTACGGCACAACGATTTCCGTTACTTTAACTTGTTTACAAAAATTTAATATTTGCAGGGGCGGTGGTATGTCGCGTAAAGACGGGTTGTTAGCGTTACTGGTTGTCGTGGTTTGGGGACTGAACTTTGTCGTTATTAAAGTGGGTCTGCACAATATGCCACCGCTAATGTTGGCGGGATTACGTTTTTTACTGGTTGCGTTTCCGGCAATACTCTTTGTTGCCAGGCCGAAAATCCCACTTTCGCTGTTGCTCGGCTATGGCCTGACCATCAGTTTTGGGCAGTTCGCATTTCTCTTTAGCGCTATCAAATTCGGTATGCCTGCAGGGTTAGCTTCTCTGGTATTGCAGGCTCAGGCGTTTTTTACCATTGTTCTGGGCGCATTTGCTTTCGGTGAGCGCCTGCAGGGTAAACAATTGGTTGGGATTGCGCTGGCGGTATTTGGCGTGCTGGTGCTGATTGAGGCCAGTCTGAACGGTCAGCATGTTGGCATGCTCGGTTTTATGCTGACGCTGGCGGCGGCGCTAAGCTGGGCCTGCGGTAATATCTTTAACAAAAAAATCATGCAGCATACCTCGCGCCCAGCCGTTATGTCGTTGGTGGTATGGAGCGCGTTAATTCCCATTGTTCCGTTCTTCCTGGCATCATGGCTTCTGGATGGTCCAACGCAAATGACCCACAGTCTGGTGGAGATAGATATGACCACCATTCTTTCACTGGTTTATCTGGCGTTTGTGGCGACCATTGTGGGTTACGGTATCTGGGGTTCGTTACTCGGACGTTATGAAACCTGGCTTGTCGCGCCGTTGTCGCTGCTGGTGCCGGTCGTTGGACTGGCGAGTGCGGTCGTGCTGCTGGATGAAACGCTGACCGGATTGCAACTGCTCGGTGCGCTACTGATCATGGCAGGGTTGTATATCAATGTGTTTGGCTTTCGGTTACGTAAGGTTGCGTCGGTGAGGGGCTAAAAAAGCCCCGCAGTGGAGTAATGCTCGTCAGTTAAGCATGTATGGTGAACATGTGATTATTGCTCATGGTTCCGTTCACCTCAGCGGTGTCATTTCTCTGAAGCGTAGATACCCGTGAACGTGCAAGGGAGACTCACCGCCGTCTCCCTTGCATCCCAGGCTCCCGGCGGGAAAATCGTCGCTGCGCGAGTTATTCGTCTTATGTCGTCTGCCTGTCGGGTCGGGGCCGAGCCTGCGTCCCTGCGGGCCGTCCCCTCTGTCCGCATCCCTGCGGACAGACCCGGTCAGCCGTCAACACTCATCGATTTTCAGCCGGACCGGGGTCATCGCTTCAACGCACTGGCTTCCAGTTATATCCGTATTGCTGTTCAGAGATATTCAAATAAAAGCGTAGGTGGTGAGGTGTGGACTGGTCCGGCTGAAAATTGCCGACGTGTTTCCGTAAGGCCGGGAGAGCCAGCATGGATGCTGGCTCAGGGCGCGCTTTGCAAGGACGCTTCCTCGCGCCCGGCCCGGTAGCCTGGAGGAATAAGCGGAGGGTATTGCGTAGCAACAATTTTCCTGCCGGGAGCCGGGATTGTAAAGGGCGTGGCGGAGAACGCCCTTTACACGTTCACAGGAGTCAGTGTTTTAGAGAAGCAATGCACATGAGGTGAACGGAACTCTTTCTCCTAGATAGCATGTTATTTACCTCCGCCAGCACAGGTTGATGCTTACTGAAACTGAGGCGCTAACTGACAGGCATTACCGCAGTTGCTGGGCAATATAATTACAGGTTGCGCATATTGTAATAAGGCACACCTAATTCGTCGGACTTGTCGCTGCCTGCACCCATATGATTAAAATCGAACGGGGACTGATCGTGCGCAGGGGGCATAATCATCGCGTCGCGACTGTTCTGGGTGGCAGGTTGCGCGGTCTGTTCCGCCATGCTCTGGCCCGAAACAACAAACAGCAGGGCCAGCATTGCATAAGACAGAAGTTTCATGATTTCCTCGGTTACGTCGTTAACTGGCGATTAGCAATTACATTGATTGAGTGGAAGCAAATAGCGTGATTCGCCGTGCATATTCGTCACACGGTACTTATGCGGCGGAACATCAAAATAGTTTTTGAATGTCCGGGTCAGCGTCTGCTGAGACTCAAAACCGTAACGCTCTGCCAGATAAAGAATGGGCTCGTTACTCTCTTTTAATTTTTGCGCTATTTCAGTCATTTTACGGCTGCGAATGTATTGACCCAGTGAATGGCCGGTTTCTTTTTTAAACATCCGTTGCAGGTGCCATTTGGAGTAACCTGAACGCTCAGACACTTTTTCCAGCGAGAGCGGCGATTCAAGGTTATTTTCGATCCAGTCCAAAATGCTATGAATAGTGATTGTGTCAGTATTGCGTCTGGACATCGTCATACCTCTTTCTGTTTACGGCAGGATTCTCTTAAGCAAGTGCTCAAGTGTGGCTACTTCATCCGCCGTTAAGTTTTTTGTTAGTTCCTGGTGCAGGTCTTGCCCTACTAATTGATGACACTGCTCGCAAATTGCTGCGCCATGCTCAGTGAGTTTCACCAGCACGCCACGCTTGTCATGTGGATTCGGAAGCCTTTCGATCCAGCCTTTACAGGCCAGTCTGTCCAGCATCCGCGTCAGGGCGCCAAGGTCGACAGACAGCACTTTTTTCAATTCGACAGGGGTGATGCACACCGCGCAACGGATGGAGCAGAGCACCTTGAACTGCGATGCCGTGATATCCAGCGGTGACAGATAGTCGTTTAGCAAACGATCTTTTTTCTGATTAACCATATAGATCAAACGACCCAGTGGGATGATTTCGTTAAACAGATCACTGGTGTTTTTCACAATGGTTGCCCTGGCAAGTAGTTAGTCACGGCTGATATTATTGCTTAGGCAAATATAAGTCAAATGAATGAGTCAGCAAATGCCACGTTTTGTTAAATCATCAGACTCAACATCCGGTGAGTGAAATTTTAACGATCTGATAATTATGGTTTATACGCGTGGATGAAAAATGAATCCTTACATCGCCAAAATGGCTTATCTCGCGGATTTCACCGTATACTTGCCGTTGACGATTAACGCACAGGAAAGATGACATTATGATGGACTTGTTTAAAGCGATAGGACTTGGGCTGGTAGTCCTGTTACCGTTGGCAAACCCGTTAACCACCGTAGCGTTGTTCCTTGGCCTTGCCGGCAATATGAACAGCGCAGAGCGTAACCGTCAGTCACTCATGGCTTCCGTTTACGTGTTTGCCATCATGATGGTGGCGTACTATGCCGGGCAACTTGTGATGAATACCTTCGGGATTTCGATTCCCGGACTACGTATTGCGGGTGGGTTAATCGTTGCGTTTATCGGCTTCCGGATGCTGTTTCCGCAGCAGAAGGCGCATGATTCTCCGGAAGCGAGAAGTAAGTCAGAAGAGCTGGAAGACGAGCCGACTGCCAATATCGCCTTTGTACCGCTGGCTATGCCAAGCACTGCCGGTCCAGGGACGATTGCGATGATCATCAGTTCCGCGTCAACCGTGCGTCATGGTTCCGAATTTCCGGACTGGGTGATCATGGTCGCACCGCCGATTATTTTTGCGGTTGTTGGGATTATCCTGTGGGGCTGTTTGCGCAGTTCCGGGGGGATCATGCGCCTCGTCGGCAAAGGTGGTATCGAAGCGATTTCTCGTTTGATGGGCTTCTTACTGGTGTGTATGGGCGTGCAGTTTATTATTAACGGCGTGCTGGAAATTATTAAAACCTACGCGTAGAACACTGTGCCCGGTAATCGTTAATGTCTACCGGGCACATTTTTACGAATGCTGAGGCTGTTCTTCCAGCGATACTGGCCATTTACGAAAGATAATCACCGACCATATCAACGCGGCAACGGCAGGCACTGCGCCGACGTAACCAATCGTAGACATCGACCAGTGTAAACTCACCTGATTGCCTACCAGCGCACCAGCGCCAATACCGATATTAAAGATACCTGAGAACAGTGCCATTGCGACGTCAGTCGCATCCGGAGCAAGCGCCAGCACTTTTACCTGCATTCCGAGACCTATCAGCATGATGGCGACGCCCCAGAAAATACTCAGGACAGCAAGGTGCATTTCGCTGTCAGCAGCGGGAAGTAACAGCACCAGACATACCGTCAACAGGGCAATGGCACTGCTAATCAGCACTGACGCATGCAGATTCCCCAGCTTACCGAAAATGACGCTACCGACAATTCCCGCGCCACCCAGAACCAGCAACAGCACGGTAGCAAAGTTTGCGCTCAGACCCGCGACGGTCTGCACAAACGGCTCGATATAGCTGTAGGCCGTGTAATGTGCGGTGACCACAATCACCGTCAGTAGATACAGACTCATCAATGCCGGACGATGAAATAACACCGGCAGGCTTTTTAAAGAGCCGGAGTGCTCACTGGGTAGTTTGGGCAGGAGCTTTATCAGGCAAAGCAAGGTAACTAACGCCCCCATACCGATGGCGAAGAAGGTCGTGCGCCAGCCAAAATACTGACCGACGATACGTCCGATTGGCAGGCCAAGCACCATCGCCAGTGCGGTGCCAGTGGCAATCAGGCTGAGAGCCTGTGCACGTTTACCGGCAGGGGCCAGGCGGATCGCCAGCGATGCGGTAATCGACCAGAAAATAGCGTGCGCAAAAGCAATACCAATACGGCTAATTACCAGCACGGTAAAATTCCATGCCAGGAAAGAGAGCACATGGCTGGCGATAAACACAACAAACAGACAGATCAGCAGTTTTCGGCGCTCCACCTGACTGGTAAGTAACATAAAAGGGAGCGACATCAGGGCGACAACCCAGGCGTAGATCGTCAGCATGATCCCGACCTGAGCGGTCTGCATATTGAAGCTTTGTGCGATGTCGGACAGCAAGCCGACAGGGACAAACTCGGTGGTATTGAAAATAAAACCGGCAATGGCAAGCGTAACTACCCGTAGCCACGCGACCTTGCGGGAAACAGTGTCTGTTGTCATATCAAATAAGAGGATTAGCTGCGAAAAGGTAAGGCCACGATCTTAAAACGTTTGCTGGCGAAAATACAATCATTTTGTGATATGGATCTCATTTCATTGGTAGGGCGCTACAATTTGCTGCCGAACATTCCTCGTATTTTTAAGTATTTCAATAATAATGAAATTCCGGGCGTATGACTTCACCCGGATTTACAGGTATTCATGTTTTTTGAGGATCGCCAGTTACTCCGGGTCGTGTGATAACTGAGGGTTCAACACCTCAATAAACGCTTCCAATTGACGTGTCATTGCACCTCTGCGCCAGACAAGCCATGTATTCAGCCAGCGCCAGTTCTCGCTTAGCGGCCAGGCGTTGACCTGATGATGCCCAGGCATGCTCTCCAGCATCGAACGCGGGATCAGTGCGATACCCGCGCCGGCAATGACGCAGGCCAGCATGCCGTGATATGACTCCATTTCATGAATGGTGCCGGGCATGGCGCGATCGGCATGAAACCAGCTTTCAAAATGGCGGCGATAGGAACAGTTGGCGCGAAAGGCGTAAATACTGCAACCGTTGACGTCGCTGGCCCGCTGAATGGGGGGATGGCCGTGCGGCGTCACGATCATCATCTCTTCACGGTAGACCGGCATTCCTTCAAGTCCCGGATGGGTAATTGGGCCATCGACAAAGGCCGCGTTCAATGTTCCGTCGAGTACGCCGTCCAGCATTGTGCCTGAAGGACCTGTCGCCAGCGCGAACTGAATTTTGGGGTAACGCTGATTATATTCAGCCAGCGTAGCGGGGATGCGAACTGCTGCTGTACTTTCAAGCGAGCCGAGAGAGAAGAGTCCTTGTGGCTCATCCCCGGCGACGACCATCCTGGCTTCCTCAACCAGTGCCAGGATCCGCTGGCTGTAGCGCAAAAAGTTGTGCCCGGATGGGGAAAGCCGCAGGCGCTGGTTTTCACGAATAAACAGATCAACGCCCAGGTCGGCTTCAAGCTGACGTATACGGGTGGTGAGATTGGATGGCACGCGATGCACTTTCGCGGCGGCCTGTGTAATACTGCCAGTCTCCGCGACGGCATTGAACATTTCCAGCTGCGTCAGATCCATAATCTTCTCTATTCGTGAATGGTATGGTTAATATTATTCATTTTTCAGAAAGAGTAAATATGCTCATGATATAACCATACCCTGCGATAAAGAGAGGCACTTATGACTATCACAGCAGCAACACATGCGATTTCCATTGACCCTGCCAGCGGTGAAAGGCTGACGGCGACGCCGTGGGCCAGCGCGGAAGAGATTGATCATGCGCTGAACCTTGCCGCGAATGGCTATAGCGAATGGAAACATACTTCCGTTGAGCACCGTGCGCAAACGCTGCGCCAGATCGGGCAATCTCTGCGCCATCGTGCGGAAGAGATGGCGCAGTGTATCTCACGTGAAATGGGTAAACCCATTAAGCAGGCGCGTGCTGAAGTCGCCAAGTCAGCTGCATTGTGTGACTGGTACGCCGAGCATGGACCGGCGATGCTCAATCCGGAACCTACGCTGGTGGAGAATAACCAGGCAGTGATTGAATATCGTCCGCTAGGAACCATTCTGGCGATCATGCCGTGGAACTTCCCGCTCTGGCAGGTAATGCGAGGTGCCGTCCCGATTCTGTTGGCCGGAAATGGCTACCTGTTAAAGCATGCGCCTAACGTAACCGGCTGTGCTGCAATTATTGCGCAGGTTTTCGCTGATGCTGGTGTACCCGCGGGGGTTTACGGTTGGGTGAATGCCGATAACACCGGGGTCAGTCAGATGATCAATGACCCGCGTATTACGGCGGTAACGGTGACAGGCAGTGTACGTGCCGGTGCGGCGATTGGCGCTCAGGCTGGGGCCGCTCTGAAAAAATGTGTGCTTGAACTGGGCGGCTCCGATCCGTTTATTGTCCTCAATGATGCTGACCTCGATCTGGCCGTTAAGGCGGCGGTCGCTGGGCGTTATCAGAACACCGGGCAGGTTTGTGCGGCAGCCAAGCGCTTTATTATTGAAGAAGGGATTGCGGCAGAGTTTACTTCACGCTTTGTGGCCGCTGCGAGCGCGCTCAAAATGGGGGATCCGCTGAACGAAGAAAACGATCTGGGGCCGATGGCGCGATTTGATCTGCGTGATGAGCTGCACCAGCAGGTAGAAGCCACCCTTTCCGAAGGGGCACGGTTACTTCTCGGCGGGGAAAAAATTGCGGGTCAGGGCAATTACTATGCCGTGACGGTACTGGGCGATGTCACTCCAGAGATGACGGCGTTCCGCCAGGAGCTGTTTGGTCCGGTTGCGGCAATTACCGTGGCGAAGAATGCTGAACATGCCTTAGCGCTGGCGAATGACAGTGATTTCGGCTTATCCGCCACGGTGTTTACTGCGGATGAAGCGCTGGCGCAGAAGATGGCGTCACGCCTGGAGTGTGGTGGCGTATTTATCAATGGTTACAGCGCCAGCGATGCTCGCGTTGCGTTTGGTGGTGTGAAGAAAAGTGGCTTTGGCCGCGAACTTTCTCACTTTGGCCTGCATGAGTTTTGTAACGTGCAGACCGTCTGGAAAAACCGCCTTTGATGGTGTGGGTGCCTCCGCTGGGGGCACCTGTCTTATTTCTGCAATTTTTCTGTCATTTACTCTCCGTACACTCGCAGCTAACGCTTTGATACAGAAGAGTAATATGAACATAACGCAAATTTTCCATCGTCTAATACCCCGTCAGTTCGGTCTGTTAACCGGCATTTTTTGCATTATTGCGCTGTTCTCTGTTTTGCAGGTCGTGTCCTCCTTGATGCTCTCGGCCTCAGTCAGCGACGCACAGCATAATGAAGGGCGTAATCAACTCGCGCTTTTGCAGCAGGCAAAGGTCGATGAAGCGCGGGTGGCGTTATTATCTGCCAGCGATTTACTTAACCGTGCGGGAATTTATTTTATGCAGGATGCCGCCACCGGTTCGGACGGGAGTTGGCGTCCGTTAATGGAAGAGGCGTATCGGGCGCTGGCGCAGTCAAAAAGTGCATGGGATGCCTGGCGGGATATGAAGCCGCAGTCGGATCCGGATCTAACGGAGAGCTATCAGCGTTTTTATAGCGGTATTCAGGAGCAGGCGGATGGGCTGACGCAGTCAGGTTCCATTGATGCGTTTTTTGCCGTACCCGTGCAGGCCTTTCAGACAGACTTTAACGGTAATTACGCGCGCTTTCAGCAGGACAGTGGGCGACATGCGGAAGCTGGGCGTCAGCAGCTGTTGACCAGTCTTGAGCGTTTACAGAATCTATTTTTGTTTTTTCCTCTGGTGCTGGTGGTTATCGCCTTTCTGGTCTGGCGTAGTATGTTCCGTTGGGTGATTATGCCGCTGCGACGGCTGATCGATCATATCGATATTTTAGCGGCGGGTGATCTTTCTCGGCCAGCCCCGCAGGTGAGTCAGTTTAATCGGGAAGTGACGCAATTAAGTTCGCGTATTGCTGCAATGCAGCAGGGGCTCTGCGCGCTGGTGCGGCAGGTGAATGATGCCACCACCGCAATGGTAGGAAATATCAACGAACTTGCGCAGAACAATAAACAACTATACCAGCAGTCGGCAAAACAAAGTGAAGAGTTGAGCACTGTGACATCGCATATTTCGGTTCTGGAAACGCATGTTGAGGATAACAGTGGCTTTGCTGAACTGGCGAATCAACGCGCAGTGCAGGCGCGTGATATTGCGGCAGGTGGAGACCGAATGATGGCGACGGTAAATGCGTCAATGCAGGCGATTGTGACTCGCTCGTCTGAAATGCGAGGGATTACAACGCTTATCGACAACATTGCATTTCAGACAAATATCCTGGCTCTCAACGCCGCAATCGAGGCAGCACATGCCGGGGAGCAAGGGCGCGGGTTTGCCGTAGTTGCGAAAGAAGTTGGGCTGCTGGCGCGGAAAAGCGGTCAGTCTACGCAAAACATTCAGACACTGATTAAACACTCCTTACAGGGCATTGAAGAGGGCTTTCACGCGGTTAACGGACTGGATAAGAATTTGCAGCAGGTTATCGCACTGGTGGAAAACCTCGGCGCGTTACTGAACGACATTTCGACTGCAACGTTAAATCAGGGGAACAGTATTCATCAGTTAACCCGTCAGCTCCATGTCCTGAACGGCGAAGCCCGACAAACCAGTGATCTGGTGAATGCTGCATCTGATTCTTCCTTACAGCTTCACCATGAATCTAACCAGCTTATGCAGGCCGTGGCCAGATTCCGCCTTCCGGCCTGACGCTGCGTATCCAGCTCTGTTATACTCGCAGGCCTTTCATACCTGCGAGCAAGGAGCATGTTGTGGCCAGGGCCATGGACAATTCAATTTTAGAGACCATTGTGCAGCAGGTTCGTCCGCTGATTGGTCAGGGTAAAGTCGCTGACTACATTCCGGCATTAGCCTCCGTCGACGGTTCAAAACTGGGTATTGCTATCTGTACCGTTGATGGACAGCACTATCAGGCGGGAGATGCGCAAGAACGTTTTTCTATTCAGTCGATTTCAAAGGTGCTCAGTCTGGTCGTGGCGATGCGTCACTATCAGGAAGAGGAGATCTGGCAGCGCGTCGGCAAAGATCCTTCCGGTCATCCTTTTAACTCCCTGGTGCAGCTGGAAATGGAGCAGGGTATCCCTCGCAACCCCTTTATTAATGCCGGGGCGCTGGTGGTTTGCGATATGCTGCAAGGGCGTCTAAGCGCACCGCGTCAACGGATGCTGGAAGTGGTGCGGGCATTAAGCGGCGTTTCGGATATCGCCTATGATGCGACGGTCGCGCGATCGGAGTTTGAGCACTCGGCGCGTAACGCCGCTATTGCATGGTTGATGAAATCCTTCGGCAATTTTCACCATGACGTGCCCACCGTTTTGCAGAACTACTTTCACTACTGCGCGCTGAAAATGAGCTGTGTGGAACTGGCGCGGACTTTTGTCTTTTTGGCAAATCAAGGGCATGCATTTCATCTTGCTGAGCCTGTGGTCACTCCGATGCAGGCCCGGCAGATCAATGCGCTGATGGCGACCAGCGGCATGTATCAGAACGCAGGGGAATTTGCCTGGCGGGTCGGGCTTCCGGCGAAATCTGGCGTGGGTGGCGGCATCGTGGCGATCGTGCCACACGAGATGGCGATTGCTGTCTGGAGTCCGGAACTGGATCCGGCGGGAAATTCACTGGCCGGTATCGCCGTGCTGGAGCAATTAACACAACAGCTGGGGCGCTCGGTTTACTGATGAAAACGCTCGATCCTCTTTTTGCCCGGCTGGCGAAATCAACGTTTCGCTCGCGGTTTCGTCTTGGTCAGAAAGAAAGGCAGTATTGTCTGGATAAAGGGGCGCCAGTTATCGAACAACATGCTGCGGATTTTATAGCTAAACGACTGGCACCTGCGTTTCCCGCCAATGATGGAAAACAGACTCCTATGCGTGGTCACCCGGTATTTATTGCTCAACATGCTACGGCGACGTGCTGTCGAGGGTGTCTGGCGAAATGGCATGATATACCTCAGGGTGTAGCGCTAAACGATGAACAGCAACGTTACGTTGTCACGGTTATTTACCACTGGCTAGTGCTCCAAATGAACAAGCCATAGATAACATTATCCTATGATATGCCCCCTTGTGTTGTTTAATTGTTAAAAGCAGTATGAAGGGGTCAATCTAAGGAGAAACCATGGCTTCCGGCAAACCCTGCTTTGTGCTGAGCGCGGCACAGATTCTGTCGCGAATCGACGAGCTCAGCGATGTTCTTGAACAGTGCGTCAATGACGGCGCCTCCATCAGTTTTATGCTGCCCTTTAATCGCGAAAAATCAGAGCCTTTCTGGATGAAGGTCGCGCAAAGTGTTTCTCGCGGAGAACGGATCGTTCTTGGTACGCAGAATGCGCTGGGGGTGCTTGTCGGTACCGTCCAACTCATTATCGATCAACCCGAAAATCAACCTCATCATGCTGATGTCGCCAAACTGCTGGTTCACCCCTCAGCGCGACGCGGTGGCCTGGCCCGTGAATTGATGAACGAACTGGAAAGTTGCGCGCGTCAACAAGGTAAAACGCTGCTGGTGCTTGATACGGCGACGGGCAGTGGTGCGGAGTTGTTCTACCACAATTGTGGGTGGAAAAAGGTAGGGGTGATACCTGACTATGCCCAAATGCCCGATGGTATGCTGACCGGAACCACACTTTTCTATAAAACGCTCTAATTTGTCGCCGGGGATTGATCAAAACAGGGTTTCAATGTATTAAAGTTTGCTAACCTATTGGACCAATTCAATCAGGTTGTATGACTAATCATAAAGGGAACCCATTGTGCAAACACTAAATCGTCGCGATTTCCCCGGTGCTCAGTATCCTGAACGTATTATTCAGTTTGGTGAAGGAAACTTCCTGCGCGCCTTTGTAGACTGGCAGGTAGATCTGCTGAACGAACATACCGATCTGAACGCTGGTGTGGTCATTGTTCGTCCTATCGAAAGTTCCTTCCCGCCATCGCTGAGTACGCAGGATGGCCTCTATACCACTATCATTCGTGGTTTGAATGAGAAGGGCGAGGCCGTCAGTGATGCCCGTCTAATTCGTTCAGTTAACCGTGAAATCAGCGTCTATAGCGAATACGATGAGTTCCTGAAGCTGGCGCATAATCCTGATATGCGTTTTGTGTTCTCTAACACCACGGAAGCAGGTATCAGTTACCACGCGGGCGATAAGTTTGACGACGCGCCAGCAGTTAGTTATCCGGCTAAACTGACGCGTCTGCTGTTCGAACGCTTCAGCTATTTTAACGGCGCATTGGATAAAGGCTGGATTATCATCCCTTGCGAACTGATTGATTATAACGGTGATGCACTGCGTGAACTGGTTCTGCGCTACGCTCAGGAGTGGGCGCTACCGGAAGCATTTATTCAGTGGTTGGATCAAGCCAACGCATTTTGTTCCACGCTGGTGGACCGCATTGTTACCGGTTATCCGCGTGACGAAGTAGCGCAACTTGAAGCTGAGCTTGGCTATCATGATGCATTCCTGGATACGGCTGAACACTTCTATCTGTTTGTCATTCAGGGGCCAAAGTCATTAGCCGCCGAACTAGGTCTGGATAAGTATCCGCTGAATGTCCTGATCGTGGATGACATCAAACCGTACAAAGAGCGCAAAGTGGCGATTCTCAACGGTGCTCACACCGCGCTGGTCCCTGTTGCCTGGCAGGCAGGGTTGGACACCGTGGGCGAGGCGATGAATGACGCTGAGATTTGTGCTTTCGTGGAGAAAGCGATCTATGAAGAGATCATTCCGGTACTGGATTTACCACGTGATGAGTTAGCTTCTTTCGCCAGCGCGGTAACCGGTCGATTCTGCAACCCGTATATAAAACATCAGCTGCTGTCGATTGCCCTGAATGGCATGACCAAGTTCCGCACCCGTATATTGCCGCAACTGCTGGCAGGGCAACAGGCCAGCGGTAAGCTGCCGGCGCGTTTGACGTTTGCACTTGCCGCGTTAATTGCTTTTTATCGTGGAGAGCGCAACGGTGAGTCTTATCCGGTTCAGGATGATGCGCACTGGATAGAACGTTTTCAACAGCTGTGGTCCCAGCATCGCGATCGCCAGATAAGTACCGAAGCGTTGGTCAAATCTGTACTGGGTGTCAAAGAACACTGGGAACAAGATCTGACGCAGGTTTCTGGACTGGTGGAACAGGTCTCTGCCGATCTGGATACCATTCTGGCAAAAGGTATGCGTGAAGCCGTTAAGCCACTGTGCTAAGACGACTACCGATAACCCGGCTCAGGCCGGGTTTTTTCTGGATATACATTAGTTACAACATACTGTGTGGTTTATATCATAAACCAGGTCTGTGACTTAGGTGCGGCTTCATTTTAAGCAGGGCCAAAGTTGTTGGGATAATGTTGCGATTAACTTGCAACATTGATCGCTATCGCGTCTAATGTGACGGATTTCACATTTTCCCGAAGATAACCATGATCGTTCGTCCCCAACAACACTGGCTGCGCCTGATATTCGTCTGGCATGGTTCCGTATTATCTAAAATATTTTCACGACTGCTGCTGAACTTCCTGCTCTCCATCGCCGTTATCATCATGTTGCCCTGGTATACGATGTTGGGTATCAAATTTACCCTGGCACCGTTCAGTATTCTGGGCGTGGCGATTGCTATCTTTTTAGGTTTTCGCAATAACGCCTGCTATTCACGTTATGTCGAAGCCCGACACCTGTGGGGGCAGTTGATGATTGCTTCCCGGTCACTACTTCGCGAGGTGAAAACCACCTTACCGGATGACGCCGAACTGGGGCAGTTTGTTCGTCTGCAAATCGCATTTGCCCACTGTTTACGCATGACATTACGTCGAAACCCACAGGCAGAGCCGTTGGCGAAATATCTCAGCGAGAAAGATCTGCAGACGGTATTTGCCGCACAATCGCCAGCAAACCGAATTTTGTTGCTGATGGGGGAGTGGTTGGCCGTGCGCAGACGTGATAGGCAGCTGTCCGATATATTATTTCATAGTTTAAACAACAGATTAAATGATATGTCGGCAGTACTGGCAGGTTGTGAGCGAATCGCGAATACACCCGTTCCGTTTGCTTATACTTTGATCCTTCATCGCACTGTTTATCTGTTTTGTATCATGCTGCCATTCGCGTTGGTGGTGGATCTTCACTACATGACGCCGTTTATTTCGGTGCTGATTTCCTATACTTTTATCTCGCTTGATGCGCTTGCGGAAGAGCTTGAAGATCCGTTTGGTACTGAGAACAATGACCTGCCGCTGGATGCGATTTGCAATGCAATCGAAATCGATTTACTGCAAATGAACGATGAAACCAATGTGCCAGCAAAACATATGCCGGATAAACATTACCAACTAACTTAGTTTCGTTCTGTTTCCCACCATGCTGGCCGCATATCAGAAAACGAATGAAACTCCGGCGCCAGATCTTCATCATTAGGATCGTCAAAAGCGCCGGCTAAAAGCGCAATGACCGGAGCGTCATCGATGGCGCCCACGGAACTACCGCACTGAGGGCAAAAAGCCCGACTGGTGGTTTCAGATGAGCGCCAGGTTGTCGGTTTTCCGGCTTTTCCCGTCCATTCTACATTTTCTGCATCAAACTCAATCCAGACGACGGTCGGGGCCCCCGTATGTTTCCGGCATATATCGCATGAGCAGGTATGGGAATTATTAGGACTGCTGGCAGTGAAGCGGATCGAGCCACACAGACACCCACCAATGTAGACTTTAGACATAACAACTCCCGTCAGAAACATGTGGCAAGACACTAGCAGATGCCAGACATAGTCACTAGATCCTTATGATAAAAAGGCGAGGGCGCGCATACTCGGTAGCCCAGTCCTGTGATCTGTCTGATGATAAACGCTTAACTATTGCGTCTGGCAACAATAAACAACCGCGGAAATGCCAGCAAAATATTGCCGTTTTCCTGCAACGGATATTGATCCTGAAGCAGTTCATGGTAGCGAGCCAGGTAATGACGCTGCTCGCTTTCGCTCAAATCCTGCAACCAGGGGCGTAGTCCCGTTGAGCTTACCCAGTCGATAATCGCCTGATGCGAATCCATAATGTGATAATACGTTGTACGCCAGATATCTACATCACAACCCGCTTCGGTCAAAATATCATAGTAGGCGTGAACGCCAGGAAGCGGAGCACGCCCCCGGTCGGGGTAATCTTGTTCATAAGCCACTTCGCGCATCAGTACATGCGTGGGCTCCAGCCAGTTATCCGGCATTTGCACGGCCAGAACACCGTTGTGACTCAGTTGTGAGACCAAATGTGGGAATAATTCATAGTGATCGGGCACCCACTGTAACGACGCATTTGCATAAAGCAGATCCACGGGATGCTCGGGCTGAAACTGGCTAATATCCGCTTCGATAAAATAGCAGTCAGGTAATGCGTTGCGCGCTTCATTCAGCATAGCAGGTGAAGAATCGACACCTGTTGTCTTTGCCGTGGGCCAGCGCTGATGCAGCAATGCCGTACTGTTTCCCGGACCACAACCAAGATCAACAACTGAGCGGACATTTTCTAACGCCACACGGCTGAGTAATTCTGCTGCGGGTCTTGAACGTTCAGTTGCATATTGCAGATAAAGCGAAGGGTTCCAGTCGGCCATGTATAAATCTCCAGTATGAGAGGAAAAGTCGGAAAAGGACGTTATAAGACCTTGCCGATGAGCCACTTATTTTAGAAGATTATATGAAAATGAATGATAAGGGCAGGAATATGCTGGAAACATCAAGGTTGATATTACGACAGTGGGAGGCTAAAGACCGAGCCCCTTTTGCTGCACTCAATGCCGATTCTGACGTGATGCGTTTTTTCCCCGCGCCGCTACAGAAAGCTGAAAGCGATAACCTGGCCGATAGATTTAGTGAAGGTATT
The DNA here is from genome assembly GCF_030332785.1 of Citrobacter sp. Cpo069. NCBI lineage: Bacteria > Pseudomonadati > Pseudomonadota > Gammaproteobacteria > Enterobacterales > Enterobacteriaceae > Citrobacter > Citrobacter sp. Cpo069. The sequence goes on along the minus strand of NZ_JAOWHD010000059.1, from coordinate 50,127 downwards.
GCAGAACGCGGCTGGGGATTTTGGGCCGTAGAGCTAAAAGAAACACACCAGTTTGTGGGCTGTGTGGGGTTGCATCCACAACCTGATAAATTTTATTTTTCACCCTGTACCGAAATTGGCTGGCGGCTTGCTAAAGCATACTGGCACCAGGGGCTGGCGTTAGAAGCCGCGCAAGCGAGTCTTGCATTTGCTTTTGACGTACTGGCGCTAAATGAAGTCGTTTCATTTACTTCTGTGCTGAATAAACCGTCAGAGAATCTGATGATACGACTTGGTATGAATAAAACAGAAGAGTTTACGCATCCCGCGTTGCCGCCAGATCATCGATTGGCACAACATGTTCTGTATCGTCTTTGCCGATAATTAATCAGTCTATTTTGCTCCTTTTCTCATATCAGAGAAAATAACTAAGCCAATTCCAGCCAAAATAATGATGCTTGCGAGAAGGATTCTGACGGTGAGCGTTTCGCCCAAAAATATGATCCCACCGAGAGTGGCCAGACAAGGTACGCTGAGTTGAATAGTACTGGCCGTTGTGGACCTGAGTAAGGGGAGCAATGAATACCAGAGCAGATATGCACCTCCCGATGTAATTGCACCAGAAAGCACGCCCAGAACTAATCCATATATATCAATATGAAGATGAGAGCGGAAGAACAGAGGAATAATCAATGCGACCGGGATTGCCAGGATGAAATTCCCCCCGGTAGAGGCAGCAGCATCCGTGATTTTTTTCCCTGTGATACTGTAGAACGCCCAGGCTAACCCAGCAATAACCATCATTATTGCAGCATACAGGGAAGGGCGTTCTGCACCAGGAAGCAGCAATATGGCTATTCCAGCCAATGCTCCGAGTATTCCTGTTATTTTTAAAATTACGAGCTTTTCTCCCTGAGCTATCCCCCATACTGTCATGACGAGCTGAACGGTACCAAAGAGCAGCAGGGCACCAGCGCCGGTGCTGAGAGAAACATAGGCAATGGAGAATGAAAAAACATAGATGCAAAGTAGCAGGGCATTTAACCACTTGAATTCAAATTTTCTGCTGTCAGATGTTATCGCAATAAATAAAAAAAGGGCAATTGCGCCACTTATCAACCGGAGGCTGCTGAATGAAATAGCATCAGCATGCATCCCCTTCAACGCGAGTCGGCAAAGTACGGAGTTGCCGGCAAATGCGACCATTGCGATGATGATTCTGATGAGCAAGATAACGTCCTTTAGTCGATACGATAATTAGTAAAAGATGCAGGTGTTGTCTTTAAAAACAGGTGTGTTGATTAACATAATTGCCAACATCAACGACTCTATTCGTGTTGGGATCGACATTAAGAACGACAAAACGCATTTGTGGGCAGAACAGCTCTGCACTTTTCTTGCTGCATTCAGTTTGTAGCCATCGATGCTCACCCTGTTCGGTTACAACCGTGTTCACGTTTCCGTATTCGCTGCACACAAAACCTTTTTCAGTTGCTCTTTGCCTTGCTGCCTCCAGGCTCAGACCAATAACATTCAGCTCATCGACCTCTTTGGCATGTGTGCTGTCGGAAACACGGGTTAATGTGCAGCTCGTCAGCGTAGAGGTAAATAGTAGCAAGAGCATGAAGCGTAGGATGGTTTTGCTTTTTTTGTTTCGCATTGTCCGATATGTACTCAATTTTATTATCGTATTTCTGAAAGTAAGTGAAGTCACCGGGTTCAGTATATAACGAACGATTACATACCATTGCTAAAAAATCACAGATGTGCGGCTTTATATTTTTAAATGAAAGCTTCCAAAGCCAAAATCTCATGACGTAATAATTGAGACTATGTACTTTTGGTCAGAGGTATGCGTTTCAAATTAGCGACGATGAAGATAAGAGCCTTCCCAGAGACATGTCATCTTTCACATCAAATGAAGATCTCATTCTCACTAACATTGCGTAAGTGAAAGGCTGGTCTATGCTAAAAAAAGCAATCAAATTTGCGTTGGCTTTTTGAATAATAACGATAATTCTCGCGTTTTCGGTGGCGAATATGAACAGGATTGTGATCGCTTTTTTAATGTGCTTTCTTTCCTCTTTGGTTGTTAACACATATGCGGCGGAACCTCGTCAGGAACCCACCGAAAAGGAACGCGCGCGAACGGTTTATATTTTTCATCAACCGATTGTCATGCTCCAGGCGAAATTCGGCCTTACCACGCCAGAAGAGCGGGTGCTGCGCATCCGCAATACGCTACGAAATTTCACTGAAGCCGATGTTCGCGAACCGTTACAGGTTGTGTCGGTCACGCGTTATAACCAGCCGGGAAGGCTTATCGTGATGAACGGTAAACCGGTGATGTTGCTGACACAAGGCGATCTCGACGAAGGAGACGATCTTACGCTCGACCAGGCGGCGCAGCGCGTACTGGCGCGCATGGAGGCGCAGCGGTCTGCATTGAACGATCAGTATAACAGCGGCTGGCTGGCGCTGTCGGCGGTGAAAACGGTGGCTGGTCTGGTGGGACTGGTGCTGTTTTGGTTCGGTGCATACCGTTCCTGGCGTTGGGTCAGACGTGTTTATCGTCGTCGCATTTTTGAGAACAAAAGCTGGATCCCCCAGAGTTGGCGGCGTTTTATCGGCGCTATCGAGACACGCCTGTACGCACTGTTGATGATCCTGCTGGGTATCGTTGCACTTTACGTTTGGCTGGGTTGGGTCTTTAGCCTGTTTCCCTGGACGCGCGTCTGGGGAGAGTCCCTCGGTGACTGGTCTGTACGCGTAGTGCGTGATATTGCATTGTCGATTGTCTCAGCGTTACCTGGCTTGATGATCGTCCTGATCATTTTTCTCATCACGGCGTTCATCCTGAAGTTGCTTAAAGTGGTTCTCAACCAGGTGGAAGCAGGGCGTTTGCAGTTGCCTGGAATTCACCCTGAAACCGTGGGCGCAACCCGGAAGTTGATCTCTGTGGTGGTGTGGCTCTTTGCGCTATCTGCAGCCTATCCCTTTTTGCCCGGTGCCAATTCACTGGCGTTTAAAGGTATCAGCGTTTTCTTTGGCCTGATGCTCACGCTGGGGTCGGCCGGGGTGATGAACCACGCAATGAGTGGACTGGTTTTGATCTATTCGCGCGCGCTGCGCAAAGGCGACATGATTCGGGTAGCGGACAACGAGGGATTGGTAAGCGAAATTGGTATGCTCGCGACCAAAATTATCACTCGTGAAAATTACGTGGTCACCGTGCCAAATGCGGTAGTGGTTAGTGGAAAAATTACTAACCTTAGCGCGCAAAGCACCAACGGCGGCGTCAACCTGACGGTCGGCGTTACCATTGGCTACGACACGCCCTGGCGCCAGGTCCACGCAATGCTGGAGTTGGCAGCCAAGCGTGCCAAAGGAATCGATCTTTCACAGCCGCCATTGGTGCGTCAGCTGAGTCTGATGGACTGGTATATTTCCTATGAATTGCAGGTGCGCCTGCTGCCGGATGTATCTCTGGCAGATGCCCGCAATGAACTGCACAGCAATATTCAGGACGTCTTCAACGAATTTAACGTGCAGATTATGTCTCCGAATTTTGTGCTACAGCCAGAAAACAGCGTGATGGTGGCCAAAGAGAATTGGTATACCGCACCCGCAACACCGCCAGAAGGCGGGAAATAATGCGTTGGTTTTTTCTGCTAATTCCTCTGCTGTGCTGGCGCGCTATGGCGACAGGGCTTATCGATCCTGAAGACGGCATGGTGGACATGAGCCGTTATTTACAAGAAAACCCGTACGGTTTTCTACCGATTCCGCTGGTTATTACCGAACCGGCCGTTGGTTATGGCGGCGGCCTGTTCGGTCTGTTTCTGCATGGCAAGGGACGACAGGTTGATGGGCAGTTTATTCCTCCGGCCATGAGCGCGTTTGGCGGTGGCGGAACGCAAAACGGTACCTGGTTTGTAGGTGGGGGGCATCGCCACACCTGGCAGGATGACCACATTCGCTATCTGGTTGCAGGAGGCTATGCCGATGTCAATCTGGATATATATTCCGGTGACGTATTGGGCTTTGGCAATAACCGGGCCGTGGAAACCGAAACTCGCGGTTATGGCGGTATGCAAAAGCTTCTCTTTCGCGCAGGGGATTCTCCCGTTTTTTTGGGAGCATCACAGTTCTGGGCAAAGATGGATATCTCTGCCCGCAATAATCCGCTCGTCAACCAGGTATGGCGGCAGCTATTGGGTGAAAGCAGCATCACCTCTGCATTGGGGCTGGTAGCGGAATACGACACAACCGATAACTTCTTTTGGCCCGGACGCGGGCTTTCTCTTAGCGGCGAGTATCAATTCTACGGCCATTATCTTGGGGGCGACTATCGCTACGACCTGCTGACGCTCGAAGGCAAGTTTTTCCTGCCACTGAACGCCGACTGGACGCTTTCACTTGCAGGGAACTATCAAACGCTGTCGCAGCAGGATAAACATCTGCCACCAATGGCGCGCCCTTATATCGAACTTCGTGGTATCTCTCGCTATCGCTACCAGGGGGATGACGTGAGTACCGTTCAGACGCAGTTAGCCTGGCAAATGTCGTCGCGTTGGATTGTTTTGGGTTTTGTCGGTGCTGGAAGTGCGGCAGACAGTACATCAGAGCTTTACCGTAGCGCAGAAGTGGCCTGGGGCAGCGGTATTCGATATTTGATTGCGCGCGAATACGGACTGCGTACCGGTGTAGATGTCGCTTTTAGCGATAACGAACAAGCAGTTTATTTTAATGTTGGCTCTGGCCTGTAGGGATGAGCGGAATGAATGAGGACAAATAATGAAATGGTTCCACGCGGTTGTTCCGTTGCTGTGGGTTTCCGGCGTGGCCAGCGCAGCTGAAACTGATGCCAGCACGTTTCCGATTTGGGGCGAGGAGGCCAGGGCGCGGGGATATGCCATTCCGCTACCGTTTGGCATCAACCTGAGCTATATGAACATGCGGCAAAATATTGATGTCGATAGCATCAGTTTTTCCGGACTGGCGCTTGGCAATCACCCGATTCCTGTCGATATGTTCAATATTGATGCCGGCCATACGCGTGAACAGAGCAAAACTGAAAACCTGCGTCTGGACATGTGGATCTTCCCGTTTTTGAACATTTACGGGCTGGTAGGGCACACACGCGGATCGTCGGTCTCGAATGTTTCAGTAGATGCAGACCCTTCGCGTTACACCGGTGTTGACCGCATTATCGCATCATCTGTGCATCAGCTTTATCAGAGCGGTGAGCTACAGGATATTGATTTTGTTCTCGATTTTAAAGGCACAACCTGGGGAACCGGTATTACTTTGGCAGGAGGTTACGAAAACTGGTTTGCCCTGGTGGATACCAACTATACCCGTACTGATTTTGACATTCTGGATGGCAAAATTTCAGCCCTTACCGTGTCTCCCCGTGTTGGATATCGCTTTAAATTTCAGGGGCCGGTGGGCGAATCTCATCTGAGCGTCTGGGTGGGGAGTATGTACCAGAACGTGCAGCAGGAGTTCAGGGGTAGCCTCTCCGATCTGCATATGCCCGCTGAGCTTCAGCCACTGATCCAGGCCGTAAACCAGGATGGCAACGGGCGATTTGATGTTAAACAGAATCTGACCTCTCCGTGGAACATGCTGCTGGGGACTCAGTTTGAAATTACACCACAATTTAACGTCCTGACGGAGTTTGGATTTAACGAACGCAATAGCTTCTTTATTGCCGGTGAATATCGCTTCTGATGAACGGTTATCGCGTCATGTTGACATCGCTATTGGCTCTGACGACCTGGTCTGCGGAGGCGTTAACATTGGATCAACCCTCAATTGACGCTTTCCTCGGGAAGCTGGGTGCGGATAACCAGTACGATCCGGCAAAAGGGGTGAACTGGAGCGTGTTGCCGGGGCCATTTTACACTCCAGAGCTGAAGCTGGGTCTTGGCATGGCGGTGGCGGGGATCTACCGGGTGGATGAGGCAGATAAAACAACTCAGAACTCTTCTGTTTCCTTGACGGGTTATGTCAGCGCCAGCGGGGCGTTGGGAATGGGGATCAGCAGTTATACCTTTTTTACCGACGACCGTTGGCGATTGTTTGTGGACGGCTCAGTGAACAAAGTGCCAACGGGTTTTTGGGGCATTGGCTACGACGCAGCCCAGGGTAATGAACAGGATTACACCAACAACTCCGTGAGTTTGCATCCTGTATTGATGCGAGAAATCGCTGAACGCGTTTATCTCGGCGCGGGTTGGGATTTTTCTTCTATGCAGGCGGACGTTGACGATCCGCATCAGGGGGACGTGTTCAGCCTAAATAATGCGCAGACATCGCCGTTATCGTCTGGACCCAGTGTAAGTATGAGTTACGACACGCGTGACGTTGTCACGCGCCCGCAGCATGGACACTATTTTAAGCTGGAGTACACCTGGTTTGATCCGTCTTTTGGTTCAGATACTCATTTTACGGCAGCACAGATTCAGTACGATCGTTACCTTTTACTTGATGACAGGACTGTGCTGGCGTTCGATTTATGGGGACGTTTCACTCGTGGAGACGTGCCGTGGAATCGTTTATCAATGGCCGGAGACGACCGCCGTCTGCGGGGGTATTACCAGGGGCGTTATCGGGATAAGGATGTGGTAAGTGGGCAGGTGGAATATCGAAAAAAACTCAACTGGCGACATGGTTACGTGTTGTGGTTGGGCGCAGGAGCTTTAGGCAGAAACATTGACGATATGGGACATCATCCGATCTTACCTAATGCGGGTGTCGGCTATCGCTTTGAAGTGAAGCCCGCCATGAATATCCGCCTGGATTTAGGATTTGGGAGAGAGAGTGCAGGATTCTATTTTCAAATTGCGGAGGCATTCTGAATGGCTAAAGGATTTCTGTTTTTACTGCTGGTAGCCGGATTCGCCTGCGCGGAAGTTCCTGGCCTCACTCTTAAACAAGCGCATAAGGCGTATCCCGTTGTCAGCCATTTAGCACCGCCGGAGTCACTACGCCCATGCTGCGCGTTTGGCTATGATCTTCATGTCAGGGCGATAGGTGTGCCGATCCCTGTCTACCAGATTGGCAATGTATTAACGTTAAATTCACTGGGGCGTCATCACTATAACGATAGTGCGTTGGGGGCCGTGAAAAATATCGTTGGACTGAGTGAGGAAAAAGACGGACTGCTTTATACCCACCGTGGGGGGTTTATCGACATAGCTCACGTTCGCGATACGGCGGATAACACCTTTTACCTCTTTTCTCGTATTTATCCAAAACTTGGTCAACAGTGGCGTTTTTTTTACAGCGAAGAATTGGGCGTCAGACGGATACAGCTACACGGTTTCACACCTCCTGCAGCAATGGCGCAGCGTTACACATTGGCCGCCTGGTTGGCGGGGAATCTGGCCTTTGAACTGGCTCAATGGCACGAAATTGCACAGTGGTATGGATTCGAGTCTGTTCCCGGTTTTTCTGAGCAGATTTCTGCATTTTCCCCGGAAGATCTCTATTCAAATCTACTGGGTGCTCGTATCGCCATCAACGTGATTTTACAGGGCAGGGTGGAATCCATTACGGAATACAACGCGGCGGTGGATCGCGAACTGCAGCGGGTTTTACTGCAACTTGGCGTCGCAACCCGGACTGAAACTGAGCGTAAGTTTCGCGAATTGGACGGTGACTGGTGGAACAGTAAACGTAGGGTTCCAGATAAATTTCTGGTGTTAAAGCGTAACTATAATCTTGAGCATAACCGGTTACCAACCCCAGTTTCGTACGAGAACGCCACGCCACTGCAACTGACTTTTCCCGCCGTGATCGAAGGATATCGGCTTGCGCGCCTGGGCGAGTTACAAATTTACCCGGGCACTTCCATGCAATCGCTTCCGCGACCGAAAACTTATTACGCACCAGATAGTTTTCAGTCCCTGGCTGACACAGCGAGTGAAGCAGACAAAATCCAGCTCGAACGTATGCACAAGTCGCGCTTTTAATCCGGTGATTTAGCCTGGCAACAGTCACCATCAATTTATCAGGGGAGTTACGATAATCCGTATCTGTGGTTTGCCAGTGTGAACTACAGTTATCAGTTTTAATGTTCAGTGAAGTGAGAGTCGCGGTGGAATTGTAGAAGACATAAACAGCTATTTGCATAACCAGCTGTAGTCGAGAGCCATCATCCAGAACTGTTAGCGCTGTTGAGGAAACTGTGCTTGAAAGGGTTTTGAGGCGTCATTATTGAGCAGCACAAGGATGACCATAAAACATCAGATTCAGCCTTTATCTACGTTAGTGCGCATAATGTATATTATGTTAAATGCAATTTGATACGTACTCAGTTGAGTCCCCATGTGGCCCACTTTTGGCCATTGACCTCCTCTGCTCATTACAATCATGAAAGCCCAAGGAACAGAGTTCGCTCCTGCAGTTGAGATGCTTTGAATCCGTGGTGAAGATAAAAACGTTTAGCTTCGTCTGTGAGCACATGCACCATAACGGCACGCACGCCAATATTTTCTGCCACTTTGTAACACCGCAGTACCGCATCGTGAAGCAGATCGGCCCCTAACTCTTTTCCACGAACAGAAAGATCTACGGCCAATCTGGCAAGGATAATTACGGGGATTGGATCTGGCATGTTACGCCGAAGATTGCCTGTTACTTCAGTGTGGTTGACGCTACCAGTGGCCAGTGAATAAAAGCCAGCGACTTGTCGCGTGTCTGTTTTGCAGACAACAAACGTCCTGGCTGCGCCGAGAGCCTGATTTTTTAGTCCTTTTTGCTTTAACCAATCATCGAGAACAATTTCTCCGCTGACAAATTCCGCCAATTGATGAATGTGAGTTAGTGGCTCAGGTGCGGTTACAAATCCCACTGTGGTTTCCTTACCAGTAGCTTCCTGATAGCGGGATCTTCGGCAACCGGAGCATCAAGCATCTCGATAAACTCAGCGTATTGTTCATCATTAAAATTAAACACTCGGCGATCGAGAATGACGTTCTCTGCCGCCTGGCAGGCCATTTCCAGAATAAAGTCTGTACGCGATTTATGTAGAATCTCTGCGGCCGCATCAATAAGCGCGCGTTGGGATTCTTTAGCTCTAAGGTTGAGCTGGACATCTGATTTCATTATTAAGCCTCTTGTATAGCAATTGCTTTACAAGCATACCATAAGGCTTATGTATAGCAACTGCTATACAGCATCGTTCAACTCAATACTCTGATAAGCAACAATATAAAACCCGCCAGTGCTGGCGGGTTATGGCATGGTTTGTCTCTAAAGTTAAGGCGTTACCATGTTAAACCAGAAATCAAAGCTATCTAAATACCCGAGGAACTCATCAAGCTTGGCATGATTGCCGGAAATTTGTACATCACCCTTCTCTTCTGCCTGTTTCAGCGATTCTTCCTTGAGAATGATTTTGTTCAACGTTGCACGGTTAAGCGTAATGGAGGCATCAGCGTTGCTGGCCTGTGCATCAGCGCTATGGTTAAGAACACCGTTTTCCAGTTCGAGTTTGTATTTACCGCCGTCAGCACCTAAATCGACGTTGAAGACTGCCTGCGCATTTGCTGCTTTTTCTCCGTTAATATGTACCGCGAGATAATCAAAGAACATCTCAGGTGACATGGCCTTAACGGTATCCGGGCTGGCGGTATTTGGTGTCGCGCCTTTTACCACACCGTTGCGTAATTCTTGTGCACCCGTCAGATAAAAATTACGCCATGGACCGGACTCAGCCTGGTAACCCATTTGTTCAAGGGCATCGGCTTCCAGATTACGGGCTTCTTTATTGCTCGGATCAGCAAAAACAATATTGTTAGTGACTTGCGCCACCCAACGGTAATTGCCCTGGGCGTAATCCGTTTTCGCTTTTTGCATGATTGCATCAGCGCCGCCCATATAATTGACATATTTCTTCGCGGCATCAACGGGCGGTAATTCATTCAGTGTTGCCGGATTACCATTGAACCAGCCGAGGTAAAAGACATACGTTGCTTTCACATCATGGCTGACAGAACCATAGTATCCACGGCTGGCCCATGATTTTTCCAGACCAGACGGCAGTTTGAAGTTAGCGGCGATTTCGTCACGGGTCAGCCCCTGGTTAGCCATGCGCAGCGTCTGATCGTTGATGTAACGGTACATATCACGCTGACTTTTCATTAACTTCACCACATTTTCATTACCCCAGGTCGGCCAGTGATGCTGAGCAATAATAATGTTTGCCTTTCCACCCCAGCGGCCAATAACGTCATTGATATATTTTGACCATGCCAGCGGATCGCGGATCTTCGCGCCACGTAATGAATAAGTGTTATGCAGCGTATGGGTGACATCCTCTGCAGCTTCGATCATTCCCTTCTCTTCTACATACCACAGCATTTCAGAAGGAGCTTCCGATCCCGGCGTCATCATGAAATCATAGGTAAGGCCGTCGATAACTTCTTTCTGTCCGGTGTGGGTAATATAGTTAGTGGGTTCAATCAGCGTCACCGTACCCGCGGAGGTTGTCGTTCCCAGACCCGCACCGACCTGACCTTTTGCATCCGGTTTCAACAGATTGCCATACATGTAACTGGCTCGGCGACTCATGGCGTTACCTGCCATAATATTTTCAGATACAGCTTCCTTCATAAAACCAGCCGGTGCATATACCTTCACTTTACCGGATTTTACATCAGCTTCATCAATCACGCCGCGAACGCCACCGTAGTGGTCAACATGGCTGTGCGTATAAATGACGGCAACAACGGGTCTTTTACCGCGATTCTTATAATAAAGGTCCATTCCTACTTTCGCGGTTTCTGCCGATACCAGCGGATCAATGACCGTAATACCCTCTTTCCCTTCCATAATTGTCATATTCGAGAGATCAAGATTACGGATTTGATACACGCCATCGGTGACCTGGAACAAACCGCCAATATTGATCAACTGCGACTGCCGCCACAGGCTTGGATTAACCGTGTCGGGGGCTTTTTCGCCCTCTTTGATAAAGGCATATTGCTGAGGGTCCCAAACAACATTTCCCTTCTTACCTTTAATCAATTCACTGGGAAGTGGAGCAATAAAACCTTTATGTGCGTTCATAAAATCGGTTTTATCAGTGAATGGCAATTGACCATATAAGGCGTCATTCGCACTTTTGGTCTGAGCAGTCGCATCTTTTGCCCCTTCCTGTGCCAATACAGGTAGTGATATTAATGATGTTGAACACACACCAGCTAAAGCCAGATAACTCACTAGTTTATTAAGTTTCATAAAACCTCGCTAATAATATATTATCAAGAAAAAAGAAACCCTGCTGCTCTGATTGTTGAGAAGCTTCCGTAATACTATATTTATCAGGTTTCCATGATCTAATGCTCGTAGGCTAACATGGTCTTATGAAACAATGTAATGCAATGACATTTATTTTTAAATTTCCTTTTGTTTTTATTTAAACAAAATAGCTGTAGACACCTGACTGTATAAAAAGATAATGGCTGGCATCCATTGTCTTTAGAACACTATATATGCGCACTCTCTATCTACTTCTCATTGTTGGGATGCTTTCTGGCTGTAATACTTCCCCCCCAGAGAAAGTTGTTAAAATCAATAAAATGGTGATCCCCGTTGTTCAGGCACAACCCGAGTCAAAATCAAGTAGTGACTCGGCATCTCTGTCCTTATATCAGGATAATAAACAGCAAATTGAAAACGTCGTGAGTTCGTTAAAAAATGAATATCTTCATGAGGTTAAGCCAAGAGAGATGTTTGACGTTCATAGCCAGGCATACCAGGTTTATGCTTCTTTAACCAAGCTCGAACAAATGCAGCAAATGAACAATTTTTATTATAAGGAGCATAATCAAACAGGACTGTTAAGCATTAATCAGTCCGTGAACTCTCTTATTGAATAACAAGAAATCCTCCTCAGAGAATGATGAGGAGGTTTTTTTACGATTGATATTTAGCATGCCACTACAATAGAATATTAAATTTAGATGATCGATTTGTAACTTGTTTTCGGGTTTATTTAAAATCGCTCAGGCAATTTATTGATGGAAGTAAGATACCCTCCGCGTTCAAAATCAATATACCCTCCTTTTTTTAACGCAGATACAACATTTAAAACACTGCTGCGCGATAAGTGGGTCCGATCCTGAATATAATCCAAAATAGAGACTCGCGTGCGCGTCTCTTCCGGCAACAAAATCATCTCTTCGAGGTGGTTACGTATCACCGAATAAGTACGCTGCTGTACGACTAAATCATCACGATAAAAAAGATAGCCCGTATGATATGAAAGCACTGCCGCCGCATCTTCCCACAGGCCTTGTTGATGAAAGAGTTCTCGTGCTTTATCGGCATCGACGCGTAATAAGGTTGATTCTGCTTCAGCGCGCAATAAATGGCCGTGTACCGGTTGGATCATTTCGGCAATACCGAACAGATGGGGTTCATAGACGGTCACGATTAACAGACCATCAGAAGAACGTAAAATGGACAGCTCCCCTTGCAAAAAAAGGTAGAGTTGAGGCTTATTCTTGTATTTCCACATGATACGCCGCCGCGGCACAACCTTCATCTTTTCTGCAATCGGTTCAAGTGCTTGCATTAAACGTTGTATGCTTTGTTCTGGGCGTACCGGAGGTGAAATTTGCATAATCAAACCTGTATTATTTAGATTGAAAACAATATGCTTTTACCTATATTCCATGAAGGTAGTACAGATTCATATTAAAACCATAAATTGCTAAATAATAAAAGTACAAATTTATTTTTATTTAAACGAGCGTGTGTGATACGACCACCAGCAGACGGTTACCAGACACTGTCGGATAGATAATCCGCTATGGTGACTATTAACAATGCGTGAGATATTTAATCGGGAATAACGGCGCTAGAATTGATAGCTGTAGTTGACACTGGCAAACCATAACCACGGGTTCTTATACTGGCCTGCAAAGATATCAGATTTGACGTTGGACGACTGCATGTGCAAATACTCAACGGCAACGCCAATATTGCTGGCTGGCGTAATCTGGTACTGTGCATCGGTGGCAAGTCGCCATTCATCGTCAGTTGGCATCGAAAGCGCTACATTTGTTTAATTAACCGATCCCCTGCCCAGTTGCCGAAGTCGATACCTAACCCATAGTTACCGTACAAACCCAAACCGGCAGAAACGGTATCACTCAGCCGTTGCGTATAAAACATGCTGGCATTGGGGAAAAGCGTCATTACATTACCGGGGCTTTGTCTGCCATCTGTCGTATTATTCAGCGTATAGGGTATATCTCCGCCCATCGCCTGTAATCCTCCGGTGACCATATGGTCAGGTAAACGAGTCATCCCCGCAGGGTTAGTTAACAGCGTAGAGGCATCCTGAGCACGAGCGGCCTGCCCTGCACCAGCCAGTGCGGTATCCTCCGTTCCGATTTCATAGAAATAGAGCGCACTGGCGTGACCGACCGATGAAAAGATCATCCCGGAGAGAAAAATTATATTTTTTTTCATTGTATTACCTGTTTGCAGAGGTCGTTCTTTACTAAACGTAGGGTCAGCTATCACACGGTATTGATTTATGCTAATAGCATAATCAGGCATCAGGAATGATGTCGTGTTAAATTTTATCCAATATTAAATTTTATAATTCAACACAACGACATCTTAAAATTCGACTTAATGAGAACTCTTCTTAATAAGTGATTTGACATAAATTCTAATGTAAAGAAATGAAAATTTAATCTTTTCATAAAAAAGTATGAGTGAAGTCGCCAACGGAAAAACCATAGTTATGATCATCACATAACTGTAATATGCGTTTTAAAAAGTAAAACCGTTACAGCCTTGAGGAGACCTTGTCTTCTCAAAACATCGTGTCTCAAATATGTCTTTGATTTCAATGGGACACGATGGTCATTACCCTCTAAAACCTAATATATAAGTGAGGTGAATATCTTATTGTGCTAACTAATCCTCAGGAGAATAACGCTAATCTGGTCATGGATACATCATTTTTAAAATATGGACTTTTAATCATGCAATAACAATCAGGTATCTGATACGACTCATTCTTCTGTCATTTTTTGTAAGCGGAAGAAAAGAGTGATGATAGCTAATACAGGTAAAGATAGGGGTAATGACTTATGGCCTCACAATATGACTTTACTGTCACCCTGCACGATCTTGCTTTTATTCTTAAGCAGATCAAAATATCCGAAGCGGCAACTAACCCAGATGGTAGCGTTAATGCTGAATTGCTTAGGGAATTAGTTTCCAGTCCGCTATTACCTTATGGACTTCGCACGGTAGATGGTTCATGGAATAATCTTCTACCGGGTCAGGAGTTATATGGCTCTGCCGACCAGACAATGCCGAGATTAACCGCGTTAAACTGGCAAGATGCGGACCAAATGACCAGTTATATCCAAATTGGTGGCACCGTTATTGATGCCGACCCACGTATTATTAGTAACTTAATTTCCGATCAAACGGCATCTAACCCAGCCGCACTGGAGGTATTTAACGCGTTAAAAGATGCTCCCGGCGGGGGGACTATTACAGGAGACGGAGAAACGTTATCCATTCCTAACCAGTCTCCCGATATCGGTCTCTCCCCTGCTTTTAACGGCTGGATGACCTTCTTTGGCCAGTTTTTTGACCACGGTCTGGATTTGATTCCCAAAGGAGGCAACGGTATCGTTTTCATTCCGCTACAGCCGGATGACCCTTTATATGTTGAAGGGTCGTCGACAAACTTTATGCTATTAACCCGGGCAACGGTGGATGAAAACCGAGAGACAGTAAACCTGACTACCCCCTTCATCGACCAAAACCAAACCTACACCTCCCATCCTTCACATCAGATTTTCATCCGCGAATACGTCATTATTGATGGGAAACCTGAGCCTACCGGGAATTTATTAGGCGGTGCGAACGGTGGACTGGCGACCTGGGCCGACGTTAAAAACCAGGCTGAAACTCTGCTTGGCATTAAACTCACCGATCAGGATGTGTTTAATGTTCCCCTGCTGGCTACGGATCGCTATGGTAATTTGATTTTAAGTGAAAATGGAAAGGTACAGATTGTTACCACCGGGGGACTGGTTGAAGCCAACGGCGGTCTGTTGCCTGAGGGAACATTCCGCACCGGCCATGCGTTTCTTGATGATATTGCGCATACTGCCGCGCCAAAAGCGGGTCTGCTGGCAGATGATGACACTGCGATTGGGGGCGAAGGAGCGCAACCGGCAGGAACCTATGATAACGAACTGCTCGATCGTCACTTTATTACCGGTGACGGGCGTGGGAACGAAAATATAGGTTTAACCGCGGTGCACGCCGTTTTTCACAGCGAGCATAACCGTCTGGTTGAGCAATATAAAACAACACTGCTGGAAACCGGTGATATCGACCTCATTAATCAGTGGTTGATGCCCAATCATCAAATCACGGAATTACCTGCCGATACCAGTACGCTGGTATGGAACGGTGAGTACCTATTCCAGGCAGGTCGTTTCTCCACGGAAATGCAATATCAGCACCTCGTCTTCGAGGAGTTTGCCCGTACCGTACAACCCGCCGTCGATCCGTTTGTTTTCTCCAACACGGCGGATATAAACCCGATGATCTTTGCCGAGTTTGCGCATGTGGTTTACCGTTTCGGGCATTCAATGCTGACAGAAACCGTGGCGCGCACCGACATTGATATGCAAAGCGGTGATATTGACCTGATTTCAGCATTCCTGAATCCGGTAGCATTTAATCAAATCAACGGGGCCACCGTCACGGACGATCAGGCTATTGGCGCAATTGTGCGTGGTATGACGCGTCAGGTGGGTAACGAAATTGATGAATTTATTACCGATGCTCTGCGTAATAATCTCATCGGCCTGCCTCTCGATTTAGGCGCGCTTAATATAGCCCGTGGCCGTGACACCGCAATGCCGACGCTGAACCAGGCCCGCGAGCAGTTTTTTGCATTAAGCGGTGATAGTCAACTGAAGCCTTATACCAGTTGGGCCGACTTCACTACCTACCTGAAAAATCCCGCTTCAATCATTAACTTTATGGCCGCCTATGGTCAGCATGAGCTGATCCTCAATGCCACCAGCCTTGAAGGTAAGCGTGCAGCGGTAAACTTCCTGTTGTTTGGTGATGCTAACAATGCCCCGCCTGCGGATGCGATGGATTTCTTTAACAGTACCGGAGCGTGGGCAACCAAAGAGACCGGCCTGAATATGGTCGATTTCTGGATTGGCGGGCTGGCAGAGCGCAAAAATGAATTTGGCGGCATGCTCGGCTCAACCTTCAACTTCGTCTTTGAAACACAAATGGAAATGCTTCAGGACGGCGATCGTTTCTACTATCTGAGCCGCGTTCAGGGACTGAACTTACTCAATGAACTGGAGGCCAACTCGTTTTCCGCGCTGGTAATGCGTAACAGCGATCTTGGTGATGAGGGATCCTCCCACCTGCCCGCAAATCTGTTCCAGACACCGGACCATATTTTTGAAGTGAACCGCGTGCTGCAAACGGAAATCGATCCGAAATGGGGTAATCCGCTGAAGGATCTGCTCTCGCCGTTGTTGGTGCGTCGTGACCCAGGTGTGGATGTTGACGGCGATAGTTTTGCCGATGGCGGGTATCTGAAATATACCGGCGATGGGCATGTGGTGCTTGGAGGGACGGCAGGCAATGATACGTTAATCGGCGGTAAAGGGATCGACAGTCTGTGGGGTGATGGCGGAGATGACCGACTGGACGGCGGCGACGAAGCAGACGTGGTCCATGGCGGTGACGGTGATGACATTATTACCGATACCGGTACGCCTGTTGGTGATGCGGACTTCCTGCACGGTGATGCCGGACATGACGTTATCTTCTCCGGTAACGGAAACGATCTGGTCTTTGGTGGCAGTGGTAGCGACTTCGTGGTGGTCGGCGAAGATGCGCAGGAGGTCTTCTCGGGTCAGGATAACGACTTTGCGCTTGGCGGCTCGGGTGGTGATTTCCTGATGGGCAACGAAGGCGATGACTGGCTGGAAGGCGGTGACGGGTTTGACACGCTGGCGGGTGACAACTCCGAGTTGTTCTTCAACAGTACCATTATCGGTCACGATGTCCTCAACGGTCAGGGTAACGACACCGACTACGATGGCGAAGCCGGTGACGACATCATGGTTCAGGGCGCGGGGATCCAGCGCAATAATGGCATGGCCGGTTTCGACTGGGCTATCCATAAAGGCGACCCAAATGGCGCTAACTCTGACCTTGGGATCCCTATTTTCGTCAACCAGCAGGAGTTTATTCTACGCGACCGTTTTGATCTTGTTGAAGGGCTGTCGGGCTGGAAATACGACGATATCCTGACCGGGACAGAACAGCCGATAGGTACTGCGCCTGTTCAGGGCGTTCCCCTCTCTAACAACCTGACCCAGGAAGGTGCGGATCGGATCACCGGTTTACAGGCTATTCTCGGCGTAGAGCGTTCTACAAATCCGGACGCGGTGCTCCTGAATCCTGATGATGGTAGCGATATTTTACTCGGCGGTGGCGGTAGCGACCGCATTATGGGTAAAGCCGGAAACGATATCATTGATGGTGATGCATGGCTCAACGTGCGTATTGCCGTTACGGGTATGGCAGGACTCACCAGCGCCGAAGGTATGGCTGAACTGAAATCGTACATGCTGGCCGGCACGCTGAAACCGAATCAGCTGTCGATTGTGCGAGAAATCCTGCATGAAGGTAACGGCACGGAAACTGACGTCGCGGTGTACCGTGATGTCAGCAGCAACTATGTCTTTACCCGTATGGCGGACGGTAGCCTGCGCGTCGATCACGCCACGCCGGATGCCGCGCTGAACCTGAATGATGGCATCGATCGCCTGTTGAACATCGAAAAGCTCGAGTTTGGCGATGGGAAGCAGCTGTGGGTGACGGGGCAACAAGCGACGGGCGATCTTACCATCAGTAACCCTAACCCTTCGGTGGGCGACCTGCTGCGCGTCAACGTGGCGAACTTGCTGGATGGTAACGGGCTGGCGGCGGATGTGGCCATCACCATGACCTGGCAGGCATTCGTCAACGGCCAATGGCGAGATCAGGCAACCGGCGTTGAGTTCAGAGTGCCTGGCACTATTCAGGGCGCACCGCTGCGTGTGGTAGCCAGCTTTAACGACCGCATGGGTGACGCTGAAACCCTTGTGTCGGCACAAACTCAGGCGATCCTACCGCGAAATCAGGCCACGACCGGTGTGCCGGTAATTAACGACCTCACCCCAACTGAAAGCCTGACGCTGACCGCAGTGGTTTCAGGCATTGCTGACGCCGATGGTCTGAGCGGCGGTAATTTCACTTATCAATGGAGAATGAGTTCGCCAACCGGATTCGTCAACATTAACGGTGCGACTTCCGCCACCTATACGCCGGGTCAGGCTATGGTTGGCAGAACGTTGCAGGTGGTCGTTACCGTCGTCGACGATGAAGGCAACCCCCCTGTTGTCCTGACGTCGACCACCACCCAGCCCGTGGGCGATCTGATTGTAGGTACCAACGGGGCTAACACCCTCGTCGGTACTGCCTGGAGCGATATCCTACGCGGTGAAGGCGGTAATGACACCTTACTCGGCGGTGCAGGTGACGATCTGCTCATTGGCGGTGCGGGAAACGACAACCTCTCTGGTCAGGCGGGGCAAGATATTCTGCAAGGTGATGCCGGTAATGACACGCTTGATGGCGGGCTTGGTGCCGACAGTATGACCGGCGGCACGGGCGATGATACCTACATCGTTGATGATTTCGGTGATGTAGTTATTGAAGGTGTGAATGGTGGCACGGACGTTGTCCGAACCAACCTCAGCAGCTACGACCTCACCGATAACGTGGAAGAGCTGGTATTTACCGGCAGCGGTAGTTTTATCGGTACCGGTAATGCCATTGCGAACACCATTACGGGAGGGACCGGTAACGACTATCTGTTCGGCATGGGCGGTAACGACCAGTTGTTTGGTGGTATCGGGAATGACTTCCTCGATGGCGGAGATGGCGCTGATAACCTGCAAGGCGGAGTTGGTAACGACGTCATGATTGGCGGTGCGGGCGCGGATACCCTTTCCGGCGGTAGCGGGGACGATATTCTTAATGGTCAGGAAGGTAACGACATTCTGGACGGTGGTGCCGGGAGCGATATCTTCGCCTTTGGCGCCAACTTTGGGCAGGACCGAATTACCGGTTTTGACAGTAACCCCAACGGCGGGCAGGACTTCCTTGATCTCGTCTTGTTAGGTATCAACGCGGGCAATTTTGCCAGCAGCGTGTCTATCACCGGAAACAATGGCAACACCATTGTGACTATCGGTACAGATACCATCACATTGGTGGGCGTCAATTCGACCACCGTGAATATTGGTGACTTTTATCTGGAAATGCCCACTACCCTTGCCAGCAACAATGGCAATAGTTCATTGATCGTATAAGGAGAAGACTATGTCGCGCCAGCATACGCCAACAGAACTGAATGATGCATTAAAGGGAACGAAACCCACTTTTCTGATGCTGTTGTTTTTTAGTTGTGTGATTAATATGCTTATGCTGGCGCCGGCAATTTATATGCTACAGGTTTACGACCGTGTGCTGGTCAGTAAAAATACCACCACGCTGTTAATGTTAACCTTATTGATTGTCGGCTTGTACATCGTTATTGCCATGATTGAATCTGCCCGCGCGCAGGTTATGGTCAGGCTTGGCAACCGGCTGGATATAAAGCTAAGCCAGTTGGTTTTTAACGCAGCCTTTAAAAGAAAGATGGTTACCGGCGATAACAACCCGGCGCAATCTTTAGCCGAGCTGGATCAGATTCGTCAGTTTCTTTCCGGGAATAGTCTATTCGCCTTACTGGATATTCCCTGGACGCCGATATATCTGTTCATCGCCTTTTTGGTCCATCCCCTGCTGGGATACCTTTCTCTCGGCGGAATAACGTTATTATTCATTCTGACGCTGGTATCTGAAATCTCTACCAAGCGCCCGATTCAGCAAGCGCACGCCTTAACCATTAACAATGCCAGCAAACTGAATAAACAGCTGCAAAACGCCGATGCCATTGAGGCGATGGGTATGCTCTCGACCCTGAAGTCCAACTGGCAGGAGCAACATAACAAAGTGCTGGCACTACAAACGCAGATTGCCGACAAAACGGCCGGGTTAAGTAGCCTCAGCCGCTTTGTGCGGGTGTTGCTGCAATCTATTGCGCTGGGTGCCGGGGCTTTACTGGTGATCGGCGGCCATATTACTCCGGGCTTGATGATCGCCGCCTCGATCATTCTTGGCCGCGTCCTCAACCCGGTAGAACAAGTTATTGGCAGCTGGAAGCAGTTCGTGCAGTTTCGTAGCGCGTGGCATCAGCTCTCAACCTTGCTGAAGGAGTATCCGGCACCGAAAGAGGTACTGACCCTGCCGCGTCCGAACGGCAACATCAGCGTCGAAAGCGTCTTCGCCGCTGCCCCCGGCCAGCCTTCCCCGCTACTGCGTAATATCTCATTCCAGCTGGAGCAAGGTGAAGTTCTGGGGATTATCGGCCCCTCAGCCTCAGGGAAAACCTCGCTGGCAAAGGTTCTGGTTGGCGTCTGGAAACCGATATCAGGGAAAGTCAGATTAGACGGCGCAGATATTTGTCAGTGGGATAAAGCGCTGCTGGGCCCGTCTATTGGCTATCTGCCGCAGGATGTGGAACTGTTTGACGGTACCATCGCGCAAAACATTGCCCGCTTCGCGCAGAATGACAGTGAGCTTATCGTCGCCGCCGCATTACTGGCAGGCGTTCATGAGATGATCCTGCGCTTGCCACAAGGTTATGACACGCTGTTGGGCGCAGGCGGATACCAGCTCTCCGGCGGGCAACGGCAGCGTATCGGGCTGGCACGCGCCGTGTATAACAATCCTGCGTTCATCGTGCTTGATGAACCGAATGCCAATCTTGACGACGCGGGCGAATTTGCACTCGTTAAAGCCATCAATACCCTGCGTACACAGGGACAAACTACCGTCATTATCTCACACCGCCCGACGCTGCTCGGCGTGGTCAATAAGGTTTTGCTGCTTAACGATGGCGCCATACAGGAGTTTGGTACCCGCGATCAGGTTTTCGCCCATTTGCGTCAGGCCAACGTACTGAAACCGGTGGCTACGCCTTCTCCATCAACGACTGAACAGCAACGTGAGGCCTGATGATGAAAAAGAATCCCCACAACACGGCATCTGCTGGCGTAGATACCAATATCTGGTCGCCGATTATCCGGGGCGTGATCGTCATTGTGCTTGGTGTCGGTAGTTTTATATTCTGGGCAGTGCAAGCTCCATTAGATGCGGGCGTGGTCGCTGATGGTACGGTAACCGTATCGAGTAACCGCAAAACTATTCAGCATCTGAGCGGCGGTCGGGTAACGGATATCTTTATCAAAGAAGGCGACTTCGTGAAGAAAAATCAGGTTCTCGTCCGGTTGGATAAAATGCAGCTCGAAATGCGTTTCAGCGCGTTAAATGCCCAGTATATTTCTGCAAAAAGTATCGAAGATCGCCTGTTGGCAGAACGCGATGGCCTGGAAGCGATCGTCTTTAATACGACGCTGACGCAGCAATTCTCTGGCAATAAACGGCTGACAGAAGTCAGAAATCTGCAGGCCAAGCTTTTCGATACGCGTCGCAAAACGATTCAGGACGAACTGTCGATGATTGAGGAGACGCTCGATGGTCTGGTTGGGCAAACGGATAATCTCAATAAAATAAAAGGCTATCGCGACCACCAGTTTTCCCTGATTAACCGGGAGTTGGGGGCTATTCGCGCGCTGAGCGAAAAGAACTATTACCCCAAAGCGCAATTACTGGTGCTGGAGCGCGAAGCGGCTGAAATATCTGGCAGCGTTTCAGAAGATATTCTTAATATTGCCAAACTGAAATCGCAGCAAAACGAATTAAAAATTAAAGCCTACCAGGTGCGTCATCAATATTTACGTGAAGTTGAGTCTGAACTGACGGAAAACCAAAAAGAAGTGGCAATGCTGGAGGATGAACTGGTGTCCACCCGTCACGAGCTGGATAACACCGAGATCCGCTCACCGATTAACGGTATCGTGCTGGATGTTAAAGTCAGTACCGTGGGCGGCGTCATTCAACCCGGCGAACATCTTATGGATATTGTCGCCGCCGGACAACCGATGCAAATTGATGCCAAAATACCCGTGCATGCCATTGATAAACTGGTCCCCGGCTTAACCGTTGATGTGCTTTTCCCTGCCCTTAACCATGCTCTGTTGCCGTCGGTTCCGGCCCGGGTTCTGACTATCTCGGCGGACCGCTTAATTGATGAAACCACTCAGCAGCCTTACTACCTTGCGGAAGTACAGGTTTCAGCAGAGGGCGCGCGTTTGCTGGGCGATTACAAAATTAAAGCGGGAATGCCTGCCAGCGTGACGATCAAGACCGGTGAACGAACCCTGATGAGTTACCTGTTTAAACCGTTGATTGCCCGTCTGGAACTGGCTTTTAAAGAGTATTGAGACATCCATTGCCGGTATGGCGTACGGCTTGTCGCGCCATACCGCTTTCTGCCGTTGCTGGCAGCTTTGCTTTCTTGTAACCTTCTTCCCGTCACACTACTGACAAAATCTGGAACCACTGAACTGGACTTCATATGAATGCTCATATTTCTAAAGACCCTTTACATGGCGTAACGCTTGAAATGCAGGTCAATGCCCTGGTTGAACGTTATGGTTGGGCTGAACTGGCGCAACGCATTAATATCAACTGCTTTAAAAATGAACCGAGCGTTAAATCCAGTCTGAAGTTTCTGCGCCGTACGCCGTGGGCGCGGGCAGAAGTTGAAGCGCTGTACCTTGATTCGCTGCATGACCTGGCCTCAAACAACCCCCCCGAACCGGCCTTCGATCCCTGGGCTAACAGCCGCAATAAAAAGAAATAAGAGCAAAATCAGATGGCAGCATCCGGTTTCTTTTCAGGAAATTATCAGAAAAAACTGGCGAATATTCTCGCCCGTTCTCGTGCCAGACTACCGCTGACCAACATGAAATGGTTTGCTGTACTTGTGGGCAGTATGTTGTTACTTGGCAGCTGTTCTTCACAACCGCCCGGCCCCAAAACCACTCCGCTACCTCCGGTGAGCAAACCACAGCAGAGCAAGGAGCCAGTGCGCGGGATCTGGCTGGCGACAGTTTCACGTCTAGACTGGCCACCTATCTCATCCGTGAACATCAGTTCGCCTGCCGTACGCATCAGCCTGCAGCAAAAAGCGCTGACGGATAAGCTGGACAACCTGAAACGGCTTGGTATTAACACCGTTTTTTTCCAGGTTAAGCCCGATGGGACCGCATTGTGGAAGTCAAAGATTCTACCGTGGTCAGATACCCTGACCGGTACGATTGGCCAGGATCCGGGTTACGATCCGCTGCAGTTTATGCTCGATGAAGCGCATAAACGCGGAATGAAAGTTCATGCCTGGCTTAACCCCTACCGCGTGTCCGTAAACACCAAACCTTCGACGGTCTCTGAATTAAACAGCACGCTGTCACAGACGCCGTCCAGCGTATACGTCCTGCATCGGGACTGGATCCGCACTGCGGGCGAGCGTTTTGTGTTAGACCCCGGTATTCCCGACGTGCGCGACTGGATCACCAGCATCGTGGCGGAAGTGGTTGAGAATTACCCGGTTGACGGCGTGCAGTTTGATGATTACTTCTATACCGAATCTCCCGGCTCTGCGCTCAACGACAGCCAGACCTTCAAAAGATACGGCCAGGGATTCGCTTCCAAGGCTGACTGGCGTCGCGATAACACGCAACGGCTGATTGCCCAGGTATCGCGGACCATCAAGAAACTTAAGCCTGAGGTTGAATTCGGCGTCAGTCCTGCGGGAGTGTGGCGCAACCGTTCGCACGATCCAGCGGGCTCCGACACGCGCGGCGCGGCAGCGTATGATGAGTCGTATGCAGACACCCGCCGTTGGGTGCAACTAGGTTTGCTGGATTACATTGCACCGCAACTCTACTGGCCTTTTGCCCGCGACGCAGCGCGTTACGATGTACTGGCAAAATGGTGGGCAGATGTCGTGAAATCAACCAACACCCGCCTCTACATTGGTGTAGCGCTGTATAAAGTTGGTGAACCATCGAGAAAAGAGCCAGACTGGACGGTAAAAGGCGGTGTGCCGGAACTGAAAAAGCAGCTCGATTTAAACGAATCCGAACCGTACATCAACGGCACGATCCTGTTTCGCGAAGATTATCTTAATCAACCGCAAACGCAGGAAGCCGTGACCTATATTCGTAATCGTTGGGGACGTTAATAGTTGTCCTGAGTGGGAAGTCTGAGCCAGACGCTCACGTAGCGGGTAAATTTCCCCACAAAAACGCCGGCGAACATGCCGCCTGTAATGATAGCCAGAGCGCTCATTGCGGGTTGACGTAAAACGTCGGGAGCAATGGCGTTAAGTACGCCAAGAACGTACTTAACGCCGAATGCCAGCAGCATAAATGGCAATGCGGAATAATCTGCCGGACGATGAATACTCCGCGGTGCGCTACTGCGGCTCAAACGGTCTGGGTTAATTAATATGTAGCCAATTATCGCGCCGCTGATAATACCTATCGTCCACTGGATATAGGTAATGAGGGTCGGGTCGCGATAAGTGATTAAATCGTAGATATCCCAGAACAGAAAAATAGCCGGGATCAGCGCCAGCTTTTCCAGCGTGACGGTGGCGGGTGTTCTGGCCTTAATCCCTCTGTAAAGTAGAAAGGCAAATAGCAGATACACCCAAACTGGCGTGTGTTCCAGCATACCCAAGACAAATTCAGCCATAACATTGCCCCGCTCAGATTTAATTATTCGCTAAGTGTAGCGGCTGTATCTGCGTTACCGGGACATTAACCGACGGACATTATCATCAATTTGTTTCTGAATCGTCTTCAGCGTGGATTGCGTTATCTGATCGGGGTATTTGTCCCTGGCGATGGCGCTCAATGCCGTGGCAAAGTGACAGACTTTTTCGATTATGCCGTTCACATGGTCAGCAGATAACTCAGCTTCCTGAACGCCAAGCGACTGAAGGTGCTTTCTTTCGATATCCAGCGCCTCTCCCAGCACGTCCATTTGGTGATACCCGCCAGGCCCTTCGCACCAGGTGACATCGTAAGCCGGAGCCAGAGTCCAGTCTCCATCAGCTGACATTAAATAGGCAAAATTCTTCGGATGATCGTCGCGGTTGTTAAATGCCACGTTGAAAACCACGCGTTCGAACGCTTTTGCCTTTTCTCTGACATCATTGGTACAAATCTGCGTGGCGCGCAGAAAATCCCGGTAGTCTAAAGCGCCGGGTATCTGGTAATTTGCCCCGGTAAGTGCCGCCAGGCTCTGCATAGGAATACGTATCGACTGGTCACGGTCGAAACGGCGAGTGGCAAATGCCGCCTGTCCACCGGGCAGATTGAAATACGCAGTATCGGGCGTGGTAATCCCACATTGGCGCAAGCATTCAGCATAAACCGCTTCGATGGCACATACCTCAGCATGCTCATGCCTGGCGGGAAATTTAATCAGCCAGCTTTCGCTCCCGGGTAGCGGCGCTGTGGTGAATTTAGACGTGACAGTGTCACGATAAAGTAACGCCTTAGGCCTTGCTCCCTGTGGCGAACCGCCCATCTGGAGTAGTTTTTGCAAGAATTCCCCGCCTTCGCCGCTCAGGACTTCCTGAACCTCAGCGGCCAGTTGTGCGAGAGGAACATTCTCTTTTGACAGCGTCTCGACATCTGACTGAACGGGCTGGAATGTCATGGCGCCCATCGCGTTGTTGCCGACCCAGGTTAAGCGCTCCAATGGACCTATGCGTGCTGCGTTGAGCCCGCGGCGTTTAAATAGTCGGTCCATCAACAGCATACCCCAGCCATCTGGAAGCGAATCATAGACTGGCCCAGGTAATCCCAACTGATGAGCCGGGAAATCCCTGCGTAAACGGGGGCCGTTCAGCGGTAACATCAGTCGGGACAGTTCCAGCCCCTTACGTAAGGCCTCTTCACTGTATTCAAAGGCGATCAACGGACGTCCGGTCAGGGCTGTGGAAGACACCAGTTTGCCCCACAGCCATTTCTCACCCCAGCCTTCATAGAAGACATCAACTTGCTCAGGCATCAGAATTTTTCCTTTTGATCCGCTGACGTGCCGCGCTCTTTTCGTAACGCAAAATATCATC
The DNA here is from genome assembly GCF_030332785.1 of Citrobacter sp. Cpo069. NCBI lineage: Bacteria > Pseudomonadati > Pseudomonadota > Gammaproteobacteria > Enterobacterales > Enterobacteriaceae > Citrobacter > Citrobacter sp. Cpo069. The sequence goes on along the minus strand of NZ_JAOWHD010000059.1, from coordinate 23,906 downwards.
CAGACTATCAATCCTGGGTTTGAATAACCCCTCCAGTGCATCGCCATAGCCTAACACCATCGCGACTTTGACCAGATTCTCAAATCCTACATTTTTCCCCGCTTCCAGATTCGACACGGTATTCACACCGACCCCTGAACGCGCGGCAACATCAGCCTGCGTCATTTGCCGGGCGAGTCGTTCTTTACGCAATCTGTCGCAAAGTAGTTTGACGATATCGGCTGCAGTATTTAGCGTTAAATCCATAATATTGGCTCTTATTGGGATAAAAACGACTTTACACCCAATATTATAGAGTTAAGTGGGGAATGATTCAAAGTCTTATAAGACACAATAAAAAGGAGTTAAACCGGAAAATCTTGCTTAAGGGATATTATACTGGAGTTATCCGGGCACAAGGTCTGCACCCGGAAATGATGCCGTTATCAGGCAACGGAAGGTTCAGGTAATCTGAAGGATGAGACCAGCAATGCCAGTTGTTCCGCCTCCTCTTTCAGCGCCTGCGTCCGTGCTGCGGCATCATCAATTAATGAGGCGTTTTGCTGAACGGTGCTGTCCATTTCGGTAACGGCCAGCGTAACTTCGGAAACGCCCTTACGTTGTTCTTCACCCGCAACGCGTATTTCCCCCATCAACTGGCGCACCTGACGCACATTGTTGACCAGTTCTCCCAGACGCTCACCTGCATTGTGAATTTGCTGACTTCCGCTACCAACATGAGAAACGGATTCATCAATCAACGTTTTAATTTCCTGGGCGGCGGTGGCACTGCGCTGAGCCAGCGTGCGCACTTCGGAGGCCACGACGGCAAACCCTCTGCCAGCATCGCCCGCTCTGGCTGCTTCAACCGCGGCATTCAGGGCGAGAATATTGGTCTGGAACGCAATGCTGTCGATGACCGCGACAATTTCCACCATTCTGCCGGATGAGGCGCTGACGTTATCCATTGTTGAGATCACGCCCTGCATCACATCGCCGCAGCGGTTGGCCGTTTGCGCGGTTCTATCGGATAGCTCATCCGCCAGTTGTGTATTACTGGCGTTTTGATGAACGGTCGCATTTAACTGCTCCATAGCCGCCGAACTCTCTTCCAGCGCAGCGGCCTGCTGCGTTACGCGAGATGAAAGCTCCATATTACTGTCAGCCAGGCTAACGGCGTTATTCGCTACCACTGTGCTACTGCTTCTGACGGTGATCAGGATGGCCGAGATTTTATCGACGAACAGGTTAAACGCCTCGGCGATAGCCGAAATCTCGTCTTTGCCACGAACATCCAGACGACGGGTAAGATCGCCTTCTCCCTGCGCGATGTCATCAAGTGCCTGACGAGTATCATCGAGACGTGAAATCAGTCGACGAACCACCAGCCATGATCCCACCAGCAACAGCGTCATGATAGGGATCAATACTTCCAGAACGTCCTGCATCATCACTTTGGCAAGACCGACAATACGAGATTCCGGGGTTGCAAGTCCTACGACCCAGCCGGTATCTGGCATCGGGAACAGCATTACCTGTGACGCTGTATTCAGGACGTTGTCGTTTGCCAGCGTGATAGTCTTCACCCCATCTGTCGGGCGCAAAGATTTCAGACCGTTTTGCACCGGGATAAGCCACTGCGCGCTTTGCGCCAAATCGTTAATGGTTTTATATTTTGCCAGGTCGGCCTGCGGGAAATAGAGAATTTGTCCCTGCTTGTCTACCACAAATGCGTAACCACCGGTGCTGTTTCCCTGCTGCTGCATGAAGGTAGCGACGTTATCCAGACGGATATCAGTGGTAGCGACACCGGCAAACTTGCCCGCCTGTTGATAAGGCACGCTGCATGTCACCATGTTGACGCCTGAACTGGCATCCTGGTAAACGTCAGACCATAAACAGCTGTTTTGTGAATGGCCTTTGGCCAGTTGATACCAGCTTTCATTGTGGTATCCACTCGATCCTTCGACGTTATAATCATTGGAATACACCAGCTTTCCTTCAGCATTACGCGCCCAGAAAAAGCTTCTTTTCTCCACACCTGCGGTGAAGGCGTCTGGTTCTGGCCAGATGCCGCCGCCGGTAATAATCGAGTCTTTACCTTCACCAATAAGATGCGGAACAACGCTTTGGTACAGAGATTCATCGTTAGGCAACACTTCAGCCAGTCGCGACAGGCTGACGGTCTCACCTTCAATTCGGGACAATACGGTACTCAACTGACGGGTTAAACCTTGCCCTGTTTCTTCGATCAGGGCGGTGTTGATTTCAACGACGCGCGGCTGACCGCGCCAGAGCATAATCACCACGATAACAAGGGTCGTTACTGCAAGCAGCAGAATGCCGCCGATGGTTAAACGCGTTGAAATACGAGTAGGATACCAGGCCATACAAACTCCTTCTGCAAAAGGCTAACTTTTATCCAGTATCGGCACAGGCGTTTATATCTTTATAAAGTTTTCTTAAGTATCACAAAACAAATTAGTGACAGCGTCACAAATAACAAAACCCAGCACTTTGGCTGGGTTTTAATAACGGTTTAATCTTATTTAGATAATTCTTTTTTGATTTCGTCTTTTATTTTACTTAATTCACTCTGCGGATGTTTCTTACAAAGTTCAACGGTCAGAGGAACTGCAGTCGTAACGGTTTCGTTATAGTCGACGTAGTCACCACCTTTGAAGTCTTCGTCTTCATTGAGCACCCAGAAGGCCACCGGAGCCATAGTTTGTGGGTTCAAATCAATAAACTCCTGGCAGTTCATACCTTTCGGAGTCACTTCAGTTTTAGCGTTATCTGTTGCTGCATTGACGCTGACACTGGTTAACAGCGCTGCGACCAGAATACCTGCTGTAGAAAGGGAGAATTTATTCATTGTAGTACTCCATTTATAATATAAATAATATCTACACTTGCGCTTAACACCGTTAATGTAGCTCGCGAAAAATAATACCCCTACCGTCATAAGAATAAAGATTGCTGTTATTGATATGGCTGAAATTTATATTTCCCATTACTGATTCTTATGTCTGAGGGATAAATGTTGCCCACAATGTGATCGTTCCGACGAAATCAGCAGATTCATACCCCTCTTCCTCTACCGTTGCACCAAAACTGAACTACGCTGCACAAATGTTGATCATTGGTTAATGAATATCGGTTGGCTTTTAACAAAAACAGCCGGCGTGCCGCTGTTACGCACATGGCACGCGTCCTGCATTGTTAATTCGCTAACAGAAATACGGTATCTGACAGGCAACTAACAGCGAGAAGGTAATGACAGCCAAACCAGAGTTATTTACCCGCATAGAGCAAACCTTTAGCCAGCTGACGCCCAGCGAAAAGCGCGTGGCCGGGTGGCTGTTAGCCCATGCTGTGCAGATCCCATTTGAAACCGCAGATGGCATCGCCAAAGCAACCGGAACCAGCGGCATTACCGTCGGACGTTATCTGCGTAAACTGGGTTTTCGTAACCTGGAGGATGCAAAAGCCAGTCTGCGTGAACTGCCCGTTGTTCCGTATCAGCCCTGGGGAATGAATGAACGACTGGACTCCTGGCACCAGCAACAAAGCCTGCCGGATCGGGCACAGCAGTCGCTGTTGCTGGAGATCGACGCTATTACCCACGTCTATCAACTTGCCCAGGGTGAGACGTTTCAACGCATTGCGCAGCAGTTGGCGCATGCGGAAGCCGTGTACATCCTCGGGATCCAGTCCACCCGCGGGATCGCCAACGCCTTTTTTAGTCACCTGGAATACCTGCGACCTAAAGTCAGCTACTCCGAAGGCCTGTCCGGCAGTTGGGTTGAGTCGCTGAACTCGGGATTCAGCCAGCCTTACGTGGTTATTACCGATATGCGCGCCTACTCCGCTATTTCGCGACAATATTGCCGCGTCGCCACAGAACGCTGTATTCCGCTGGCGCTCATTACCGATGTGTGGTGCCCATGGGCCAGGGATTATTCCATTGATTTACTTCAGGTAAAAACTGACACCGGGCATTTCTGGGACTCACTGGCACCGGTGAGCTGTCTGTTCAACTTATTACTTTCTGCGGTGGTGGCGCAACTGGGTGACGCCCTCGCAGGACGCCTGCAAACCAATCGCCAGTTACAACAACAATTTGGTCAATTCGAACAATAAACAGGAAACGTGCTATGTCAGAACTCCCAGAACTGGTCGATCTGTCGGTGATATTTCCGTCGCTGCATATCGATCTTAAATACGCTACTGCCGATAACATTACCGGCGCACCTATCTACCGGGAAGCGCGTTGTCTGTTGCATACTGAGGCGGTAACCGCGCTGGCTAAAAGCATCAGCATTGCGCAACTGGCCGGCCTGCAGCTTGTGGTGTACGACGCGTATCGCCCCCAGCAGGCGCAGGCGATACTGTGGAATGCCTGTCCCGACCCGCAGTATGTTGTCGATGTCGCAATTGGTTCCAATCACAGTCGGGGTACGGCCATTGACGTCACGTTGATGGACGATCGCGGCCATCTCCTTGATATGGGGGCCGGTTTTGATGAAATGCACGACCGTTCCCATGCCTGGCACCCGTCTGTACCTCCGGCAGCGCAGCGTAACCGCCTGCTGCTCAATGCCATTATGTTTGGCGGTGGTTTTGTCGGTATTAACAGTGAATGGTGGCATTTTGAATTACCTGATGCCGCTCGCTATCCGCTGCTTGACGATCAAATAGATTGTTACACTGTCACGCCTATAACAACACAACATCCCCTTTAATTCTGGAGCCTGGTTATGAAGACTACACCTGCGTTAAACGCTTTTTTCCGCCCCGCTCTGATAGCCGTTGCGTTAGCGTTTGCCCTGCCCGCCGCACAGGCTGCCGTTCCCAAAGATATGTTGGTGATTGGTAAAGCCGCCGATCCGCAGACGCTCGACCCCGCCGTGACCATCGATAACAATGACTGGACGGTTACCTATCCCTCTTACCAGCGGTTGGTTCAATACAAAACCGACGGAGGTAAAGGCTCCACGGAAGTTGAAGGTGATTTAGCCAGCGGCTGGAAAGCCTCTGACGATCAGAAAGAGTGGACGTTTACCCTGAAAAACGATGCCAAATTCGCCGACGGAACGCCGGTAACGGCAGATGCGGTAAAGCAATCCTTTGAACGTTTGCTCAAGATTGGTCAGGGACCTGCGGAGGCTTTCCCAAAAGATCTGAAGGTCGACGTCATTGATAACAACACGGTGAAATTTACCCTCAGCCAGCCGTTTGCCCCGTTTCTGTATACGCTGGCAAATGACGGTGCCTCAATCATTAACCCGGCCATCTTAAAAGAGCATGCCGCAGACGATGCCCGCGGATTCCTGGCGCAGAACACGGCTGGCTCTGGTCCCTTCATGCTGAAGAGCTGGCAAAAGGGACAACAACTGGTGCTGGTGCCTAACCCGCATTATCCCGGTACAAAACCGACATTTAAGCGTGTCTCAGTCAAAATCATTGGTGAAAGCGCCTCCCGTCGCCTGCAATTGTCGCGTGGCGATATCGACATTGCCGATGCGCTGCCTGTTGACCAGCTTGCCGCTTTGAAACAGGAAGGCAAAGTGAACGTGGCGGATTATCCCTCGCTGCGCGTGACCTATCTGTATCTCAACAACAGTAAAGCCCCGCTCAATCAGGTGGATTTACGCCGTGCCATCTCGTGGGCCACTGATTATAAAGGCATGGTTAACGGGATCCTGAGCGGCAATGGAAAGCAAATGCGTGGCCCGATCCCTGAAGGCATGTGGGGTTTTGACGATAAGGCCATGCAGTACAGCTTCGATGAAGCCAAAGCCAAAGCCGCGTGGGACAAAGTTGCTAGCAAACCTGAAAGCCTGAGCTTCCTGTACTCTGATAATGACCCTAACTGGGAACCTATCGCGCTCGCCACCCAGGCAAGCCTTGGCAAACTGGGTATTAAGGTGAAACTGGAAAAACTGGCAAACGCCACCATGCGCGACCGCGTGGGCAAAGGCGATTACGACATTGCCATTGGCAACTGGAGTCCGGATTTTGCCGACCCGTACATGTTTATGAACTACTGGTTTGAGTCAGATAAGAAAGGCTTGCCGGGTAACCGTTCGTTCTATGAAAACGGTGAGGTCGATAAACTGCTGCGCAGCGCGCTGGCCACAACCGATCAGGTGGCCAGAACCAATGACTACCAGCAGGCGCAAACCATCGTGATTGATGAGGCGGCCTACGTCTATTTATTCCAGAAAAACTATCAGCTGGCGATGAACAAAGACGTCAAAGGATTTGTATTCAACCCCATGCTGGAACAGGTCTTCAATATCTCCACCATGAGTAAATAAGCCACGTTTATGCGGAGCCGCTCTGGCTCCGCAAGGGGAAGCTAATGACGTTCTGGAGTATTTTACGCCAGCGATGCTGGGGACTTATTCTGGTGGTTATCGGTGTTTGCGTAATCACCTTTATTATTTCACACCTGATACCTGGCGACCCCGCGCGGCTGCTGGCGGGCGATCGCGCCAGTGATGAAATTGTCGAAAATATTCGCCAACAGTTGGGGCTGAATCAACCGCTGTATGTCCAGTTTTTTCGCTATGTCAGCGATATTTTTCACGGCGATTTAGGTACCTCCATTCGCACCGGGCGTCCGGTACTGGATGAGCTGCGCATTTTTTTCCCCGCGACCCTTGAATTGGCTTTCTGTTCTTTGTTGCTGGCGCTGGTGATAGGTATCCCGCTGGGTATTTTATCTGCGGTCTGGCGTAACCGCTGGCTTGATCACCTTGTTCGGCTAATGGCAATTACCGGTATCTCCACGCCTGCATTCTGGCTGGGGCTGGGGGTTATCGTGCTGTTTTACGGTCATCTGCAAATTTTACCCGGCGGTGGGCGTTTAGACGACTGGCTGGATCCACCAGCTCACGTCACCGGTTTCTACCTGATTGATGCTCTGCTGGAAGGCAACGGCGAAGTCTTTTTCAATGCGCTTCAGCACCTGATTTTGCCATCGCTGACATTGGCTTTTGTACATCTTGGGATCGTTGCCCGTCAGATTCGTTCCGCCATGCTGGAGCAACTGAGTGAAGATTACATACGTACCGCCCGCGCCAGCGGGCTCCCGGGCTGGTACATCGTGCTGTGCTATGCATTGCCTAACGCACTTATCCCATCAATCACCGTCCTGGGCCTGGCGCTGGGCGATCTGCTATACGGTGCGGTATTGACCGAAACGGTCTTTGCCTGGCCTGGCATGGGCGCCTGGGTGGTGACCTCAATTCAGGCACTCGACTTCCCGGCGGTAATGGGATTTGCGGTGGTGGTCTCGTTCGCCTATGTGCTGGTCAACCTGGTGGTGGATTTACTCTATCTGTGGGTAGACCCTCGAATTGGACGTGGAGGTGCTGAATGATGCTCACACAAGAAACACCGACCGCCCCTCAGACTGCACGCCGCCGCACGGACTGGGCCAAACTGTTCTGGATGATGAAAAGTAGCCCGCTGACGCTGGTTGGCGGGGTCATCATCGTATTGATACTGCTGCTGATGGTGCTGTCGCCGTGGATAACACCCCACGATCCGAATGCCATCAATTTGAGTGCGCGCCTGCTGCCCCCGTCAGCCGCTCACTGGTTTGGAACCGATGAAGTCGGTCGCGATCTGTTCAGCCGCGTTCTGGTAGGAAGTCAGCAATCTGTCGTTGCGGGTCTGGTGGTAGTGGGTATCGCCGGGGGATTGGGCTCACTGCTGGGTTGCTTGTCGGGTGTCATGGGTGGGCGTGCCGACGCGATAATTATGCGGATGATGGACATTATGCTGTCCATTCCTTCGCTGGTGTTGACGATGGCGTTAGCCGCCGCGCTGGGCCCCAGCCTGTTTAACGCCATGCTGGCGATTGCAATCGTCCGTATCCCTTTCTATGTACGCCTCGCCCGTGGTCAGACGTTAGTGGTACGCCAGTTTACTTTTGTACAGGCTGCCCGGACCTACGGCGCTTCACGCTGGCATCTGATTAGCTGGCACATTTTACGCAATTCTCTGCCGCCGCTCATTGTGCAGGCATCACTGGATATCGGCAGCGCGATCCTGATGGCCGCCACGCTCGGGTTTATCGGTCTGGGCGCCCAGCAGCCCAGCGCTGAATGGGGGGCGATGGTCGCAATTGGCCGCAATTACGTGCTTGATCAGTGGTGGTATTGTGCTTTTCCCGGCGCCGCCATTCTGATTACCGCCGTGGGCTTTAATCTCTTTGGCGATGGTATTCGCGATCTGCTGGATCCGAAAGCCGGAGGAAAACAGTCATGACACAACCCGTACTGGAAATCGAAGATTTGCATCTGAGTTTCCCCGGCTATAAAGCTGACGTGCATGCGCTGAACCATGTATCACTGCACATCAACCGCGGAGAAATCGTTGGTGTGGTGGGTGAATCCGGTTCCGGTAAGTCCGTGACCGCCATGCTCACCATGCGTCTGCTACCGGAGGGAAGCTATCGTATTCACCAGGGACGCGTTTCGCTGCTGGGTGAAGATGTGCTCAACGCCAGTGAGAAACAAATGCGCCAATGGCGCGGCGCACGCGTCGCGATGATCTTTCAGGAGCCCATGACGGCACTGAATCCGACCCGCCGTATCGGCCAGCAAATGGTGGAGGTGATCCGCCATCATCAGGCGTTAAGCCGCACGGATGCCCGCCAGAAAGCCGTCGCTCTACTCGAAGAGATGCAAATTCCGGACGCGCCGGAGGTCATGAAACGATTTCCGTTTGAGCTTTCCGGCGGTATGCGCCAACGCGTGATGATTGCGCTGGCCTTTTCGTGCGAGCCGGAGCTTATCATTGCCGATGAACCGACCACTGCTCTGGACGTCACGGTGCAACTGCAGGTGCTGCGTTTGCTGAAGTTAAAAGCGCGCGCCAGTGGAACAGCCGTGTTATTTATCAGCCATGATATGGCGGTGGTTTCACAGTTATGCGACCGGTTGTACGTCATGTATGCCGGGAGCGTGATTGAGAGTGGCCCGACGCAAACCGTTATTCAACGCCCGACACACCCCTATTCCATCGGCTTGCTGAAATGTGCGCCGGAACACGGCGAACCGCGCGCATTGCTGCCCGCCATTCCCGGCACCGTGCCGAACCTAACCTGCTTACCTGCCGGATGCGCGTTTCGCGACCGCTGCTTTGCCGCTGGTCCTCGTTGTGAAGAAACGCCGGTGTTAAGTAGTCAGGGAGGTGCAGATCAACAATCTGCCTGCTGGTATCCGCAACTGGAGACAACACATGTCTGATTTTTTACTGGCGCTGCAGGATGTACATGTCAACTTTCCTGCGCGTAAAAACTGGCTTGGCAAGGTTACGGAACGGGTGCATGCGCTCAACGGTCTGGATTTACAGATTCGCCAGGGTGAAACGCTGGGGATTGTTGGCGAATCCGGCTGTGGAAAAAGTACGCTGGCGCAACTGTTGATGGGCATGTTGAAACCCAGTCAGGGAAGCTATTCTCGCCGTGGTGATAAGCAGCATAACGGTATGCAAATGGTCTTTCAGGACCCTCTTTCATCACTGGACCCGCGCTTACCGGTGTGGCGGATAATTACCGAACCGGTGTGGATCCAAAAACGGAGCCCGGAGCGTGAACGACGCATGCTTGCCGAGGATTTGGCACGGCAGGTGGGGATTCGTCCTGAATATCTCGACCGCTTGCCGCACGCGTTTTCCGGTGGACAGCGCCAACGTATTGCTATTGCCCGGGCGCTATCGTCAGAGCCGGATGTTATCGTCCTCGATGAGCCCACTTCAGCGCTGGATATCTCCGTGCAGGCGCAAATTCTCAACCTGCTGGTGTCGCTACAGGCGCGCAGAAACCTGACCTACGTATTGATATCGCATAACGTGTCGGTGGTCCGCCATATGAGCGACCGTGTGGCGGTGATGTACCTCGGGCAAATTGTTGAGCTGGGTGATGCCCAACAGGTTCTCACTCATCCCGCCCATCCGTACACACGATTATTACTGGACTCGGTACCTAAAACGGGCACACCGCTGGCGGAAGATTTAGTGTTACGTAAAACCGAGCTACCGGGAAACCGAACGTTGCCCCAGGGCTGCTTTTTCCGTGACAGATGTCCATTGGCAACCCACGGTTGTGAGAAAAAACAGGCATTGCTGAAGAGTGATACCGGATGTGACGTTCGCTGCTGGCGGGCGGTTACATGACCTGAGCCGTTGAGAAAAGTCAGGTGCGATACGCCTTTTTCAGTGAATCCACCAGCACCTCGGAAGCGGTAGATAATTTATGATGCGCCGAACGCAAAACCCCGATCCGACGCTGGATCACCGGCGTATCCAGATCGATACAGGTTGCGCCTAACTCTGTCATTTGCGTGCGGCATAGTGCAGGTACGGCGCTACCGCCCAGACCGTTAGCCACCAGACGGCCAACGGTTACCAGCTGATGGCTCTCCAGCGCTACTTCCAGCGTATGTCCGCTTTGCACCAGTTGTTCTTCCAGCATCAGCCGCACGGCGGACGGGCGTTGCAGGGTGATAAAATCCAGCGTCAGCAGTTCGCGCCACGCAATACGATCCCTGTCTGCCAGTCGACAGGTTGGCGGCACAATCGCGATAAAACGATCCACGCCGAGCGGCGTGAAATGCAGATGTCCCGAATAGTCCGGCTCGAAGGCTATGCCCATCTCGACCCGCCCTTCACTAACCATTTCAATCACGTGTTCATTGATCACATCATGAACCGTTACGTTGATACCGGAATAAGAATCACGAAATGTTTTCAGTACCGATGGCAGGACGTTAGCGGCAAATGAGGGCATGGCGGCGATCGATATTTTACCGCGCTGCAGCGTAAAGCGCTGGCGCATGGCTTCTTCCGTATTCTCCCAGTCCGCCAGCAGCTGTCGCCCCATATTCAGCAGCGTTTCTCCCTCCTGCGTCAGGGTCACTTTGCGGGTCGTTCTTAATAGTAACGCCCCGCCCAGCGAATCTTCCAGTCCTTTAATCGCCAGGCTTAACGCGGGTTGCGACATATTCAGTCTTTCGCTGGCATGAGCAAAATTCAGAGTGTGAGCTACCGCTAAAAACGCGCGTAACTGTTTGATGCTCATTCCCACTTCGCATTCCTTTAACTTGTTGAATACCTTTAATTAACATTAAATTGATAAAAAAACCCAATGAGTGAGTCACAAATTTAAAATTAACAAATCATTTTTCACCCCCAATGATGTCGGCAAGGACAACTGGGGAGGCAAGTGTATGGCTGGACTGGATAAACGTGTTGCCACTTATCAAGAGGCGCTGGAAGGACTGACCGACAACATGACGCTGCTGGCAGGTGGTTTTGGTCTATGTGGGATCCCTGAAAACCTGATTACCGAAGTACGCCGTCGGGAGGTTCAGGGACTTACCGTTGTATCAAACAACTGCGGCGTGGATGGCTTTGGCCTTGGCGTGCTGCTGGAAACGCGTCAGGTGCGCAAAGTGGTCGCGTCCTATGTGGGGGAAAACGCCCTGTTTGAGAAACAGGTGCTTAGCGGCGAACTGGAAGCCATCCTGACGCCACAGGGTACGCTGGCAGAGCAGTTGCGCGCGGGCGGCGCGGGGATCCCGGCATTTTTTACCGCGACCGGATATGGAACCCCCGTGGCGGAAGGGAAAGAGGTTCGCGAATTTGCCGGACGCCCTTACATCCTTGAGCAGGCGATAACCGGTGATTTTGCGTTGATTAAAGGCTGGAAAGCCGACTGGTACGGCAACGTCATCTATCGCCACACTGCACAGAATTTTAATCCGCTGATGGCCGCCGCCGGGCGCATTACCGTCGTGGAAGTCGAAGAGATTGTCCCTCCCGGAGAACTGGACCCTGCTGCGATTCACACTCCCGGAATTTTCGTTAACCGCATTATTCAGGGTCAGTTTGAAAAACGTATTGAACAACGCACCCTGCGCCAGAAAGGAGCCTGACCATGTTAACGCGTGAACAAATGGCGATGCGCGTCGCCCGCGAGCTGCGCGACGGATATTACGTCAACCTTGGGATCGGCATTCCCACGCTGGTGGCAAATTACATCCCTGATGGCATGGATGTGATGCTGCAATCAGAAAACGGTTTGCTGGGTATGGGGCCGTTTCCCACAGAAGACGAAATTGATGCCGACATGATCAACGCCGGGAAACAGACAGTGACGGCGCGCAAAGGCGCGGCGATTTTCGACTCGGCGCAATCCTTCGCCATGATCCGCGGCGGCCACGTTGATCTGACGGTGCTCGGTGCGTTTGAAGTCGATGTTAACGGCAATATCGCCTCATGGATGATCCCCGGAAAAATGGTGAAAGGCATGGGCGGCGCGATGGACCTGGTTGCCGGAGCTGACAATATCATTGTGGTAATGACCCATGCTTCCAAAAACGGTGAGTCCAAACTGCTTCCCGCCTGCACCTTGCCGCTGACCGGCGTGGCCTGCATCAAACTCGTGCTTACCGACCTGGCTCTGCTGGAAATTGCCGACGGTGCGTTCATTCTGCGTGAGCGTGCACCGGGCATCAGCGTGGATGAAATTGTCGCCAGAACCGCCGGCAAGCTGATCGTTCCCGAAATTGTCCCCGAAATGCACTTTAGCTGAGGAGCTGACCATGCAGGATGTTGTAATTGTCGCGGCAACGCGCACCCCGATTGGCAGTTTTCATGGCGCGCTGGCACCACTTTCCGCGGTTGAGCTTGGTTCAGTGGTGATCCGTTCGCTGCTGGAAAAAACGGCTGTGGTGCCTGAGCAAATTGATGAGGTGATTTTAGGTCAGGTTCTGACTGCGGGCTGCGGTCAGAATCCGGCCAGACAAACGGCGTTACGGGCAGGACTGCCGGTCACCACGCCCGCGTTAACTATCAACTTGGTGTGTGGTTCGGGTCTGAAGGCGGTGCATCAGGCGGTACAGGCGATTCGCTGTGGCGATGCGCAAATCGTGATTGCCGGGGGCCAGGAGAGCATGAGCAATGCGCCCTATTATCTCGACGGCGCGCGGGCCGGTCTGCGGTTGGGTCATGCCAGTATGAAAGACAGCGTGGTGCATGACGGCCTGTGGGATGCGTTCAACGACTATCACATGGGTATTACTGCCGAAAATCTGGCGGATAAGTTCGTAATCAGTCGTGAGCAGCAGGACGCTTTTGCCCTGCACTCCCAGCAAAAAGCTGCCGCCGCCATTGAAGCGGGTCGTTTTAACGCGGAAATCACGCCGGTCAGCGTCCCACAGGGCAAAAAGCCGCCACGTGTGGTGGACCGTGACGAACAACCTCGCCCGGATACTCAGGCCGACAAGCTGGCGCAACTTAAACCGGCGTTTCGTCCGGGTAACGGCACGGTGACCGCCGGAAATGCATCATCCATCAATGATGGTGCCGCCGCGGTGATGTTGATGAGCGCCGCCAAAGCGGCGGAACTCAATCTGCCAGTGCTTGCCCAGGTGGCGGGCTACGCGGTTTCTGGCGTCGATCCCGCCATTATGGGCATTGGGCCGGTAGAAGCGTCACTCCAGTGCCTGAAGCGTGCTGGCTGGACGCTAAATGACGTGGATCTTATCGAAGCCAACGAAGCCTTTGCTGCGCAAGCGCTGGCGGTTGGCGAATCCCTGAACTGGGACAGCAACCGGGTAAACGTGAACGGCGGTGCGATTGCGCTGGGGCACCCGATTGGCGCATCAGGTTGCCGAATTTTGGTAACACTGCTGCACGAAATGGCTCGCAGCAATGCAGCTAAAGGGCTGGCTACGCTGTGCGTAGGTGGCGGTCAAGGTGTGGCGCTGGCGGTAGAACGTCCGCAGGGGGTAGCTCATGCAAAGTAAGCCTATCTGCATTTTGGGCGCGGGGTTAATGGGTGTCGGCATTGCTACCCACTTCGCCCGTTTTGGTTACGATGTCTGGTTATACGATACCGATAGCAGCCGAATTGCAGAAATAAGCGGAGTTGCTGGCGGTATCCTGGATGAGCTGATTGTCACCGATCAATTTGCAATTGGTGAAAAAGCGACGGTCGTGGCTCGCCTGCACGGCACAACCTCGCTACAGGATATTGCCGCATGCCGGTTACTGATTGAAGCGATCCCGGAGCGGCTCGAACTCAAACACGCACTGTATGCGCAACTGGAAGAGCTGATCGCGCCGGAGGCCGTTATTGCCAGTAATACCAGCGGCCTGCCGCCGGATGCGCTGGCAGAAAAACTCGCCCATCCCGAACGGTTGCTGATCGCCCATTTCTGGCACCCGCCACATTTTATTCCGCTGGTCGAAATTGTACCTGGCACCGCAACGAAGCCGGAATATCTCCATGAATTGCAACAACAACTGATCGCGATGCAACTTGAGGCGGTGGTGCTCGACCGCGCCGCTCCAGGGTTTGTTGGCAATCGACTGCAGTTTGCCCTGCTACGTGAAGCGCTACATATCGTTAAAAGCGGCATCGCCAGCGCAGAAGTGGTTGATCAGGTGATGCGCGCCTCGCTCGGACGTCGCTATGCAATGGTCGGTCCGCTGGAGGCTGCTGATATGACCGGACTTTCTACGGTGCAGGACATTTGTCGGCATCTGCTTCCGGAACTGGCAACCGGCAGCGACATGATGACGCTGGTCGCTGACAAGGTCGCCAACGGTAATACCGGTGTACGCAGTGGTCAGGGTTTTTATCATTGGGATGATTCGCGCAAGGAATACATCCAGCAACGCAGGGAGCATCAGCTGCGATTTGCCCTGAAGCCATAACGTCTCTTTCTGTACCCCAATATAATAATAAGGAGTCATGATGAGTGTATTAATCGCCCTGGCAGCGCTGGGCCTGCTGATGCTGGCAGCCTATCGCGGATACAGCGTCATTCTGTTTGCCCCCATCGCAGCATTAGGTGCTGTATTGCTTACCGAACCCAGCGCCGTCGGCCCTGCCTTCACCGGCCTGTTTATGGAAAAAATGGTCGGTTTTGTGAAGCTGTACTTCCCGGTGTTCTTGCTGGGGGCCGTGTTTGGCAAGTTAATCGAGTTATCTGGATTTTCACGTTCCATTGTTGCCGCCGCTATCAACATCCTCGGTCGTCGTCATGCCATCCCGGTGATTGTGCTGGTATGTGCGTTGTTGACCTACGGCGGCGTATCGCTGTTTGTGGTGGCCTTTGCGGTGTATCCGTTCGCGGCTGAACTGTTCCGTCAGAGCAATATTCCTAAACGCCTGATCCCGGCAACCGTTGCGCTGGGTGCCTTCTCCTTCACCATGGATGCCCTGCCAGGCACACCGCAGATCCAGAACATTATTCCGACCAGTTTCTTCGGTACCAACGCCTGGGCCGCGCCGTGGCTGGGTTTGATAGGTTCCGTATTTATCATCGTTGTTGGTCTGGTTTATCTCGAACGTCAGCGTCGTAAAGCGCAGGCTAAGAATGAGGGTTATGGGACTGAACTGTTAAACGAGCCGGAAACGCCGGATAACATTAATCTGCCGAACCCGATCATCGCGATCTCTCCGCTGATCCTGGTTGGGGTATTTAACCTGCTGTTTACCCGCTGGATCCCGCAATGGTATGGCGCCACGCATCAACTGGAGCTTCCGGGTCTCGCCAAACCGATTACCACCGAAGTCGGTAAAATCACTGCTATCTGGGCAGTGGAAGCGGCGCTGATTTCTGGGATCCTGCTGGTGGTGCTCTTCGGCTATCGCAACATTAAAGGTCGCCTGGCGGAAGGCAGCAGAACGGCGGTTGGCGGCGCGATCCTCGCGGCGATGAACACCGCGTCAGAGTACGGTTTTGGCGCAGTGATCGCCGCCCTGCCAGGTTTCCTTGTACTGTCAAAAGCACTGGCGGCTATTCCTGACCCGCTGCTCAATGAAGCTATCAGTATCACTACGCTCGCCGGGATCACCGGTTCGGCGTCTGGCGGGATGAGTATTGCCCTTGCCGCCATGTCTGACACCTTTATCGCGGCCGCTCACGCTGCCAATATCCCACTTGAAGTCTTTCACCGCGTGGCGTCTATGGCCAGCGGCGGTATGGACACCCTGCCGCATAACGGCGCAGTCATTACCTTATTAGCTATCACCGGTCTCAGCCACCGTCAGGCGTATGGCGGAATTTTTGCTATTACCGTCATTAAAAGTCTGGCCGTACTGTTTGTCATCGGCGTCTTCTACACCACCGGAATTGTTTAAGGAGAATCATCATGAACTTAACGGGAAAAACCGCCCTGGTTACCGGCTCGACCAGCGGTATCGGATTAGGTATCGCACAGGTGCTGGCGCAATCGGGCGCCACCCTGATCCTCAACGGGTTTGGTGATGTGGATGCCGCCAAAGACGCTGTTGCGCAATATGGCAAAACGCCAGGTTATCATGGAGCGGATCTGAGCGATGAAGCGCAAATTGCCGACATGATGCGCTATGCCGAGAGCGAATTCGGCGGTGTTGATATCCTGGTCAACAACGCGGGGATCCAGCATGTATCCCCGGTGGAAACCTTCCCGGTTGATAAATGGAACGCGATTATCGCCATTAATCTCTCTTCCGTTTTTCACACCACGCGTCTGGCGCTTCCTGGTATGCGCGCGCGAAACTGGGGGCGCATCATTAATATCGCTTCTGTTCACGGCCTGGTGGCCTCAAAAGAGAAATCTGCCTACGTAGCGGCGAAGCACGGCGTGGTGGGATTCACCAAGACCATCGCACTGGAAACCGCGCAGACGGGTGTCACCAGCAATGCGCTGTGTCCCGGCTGGGTGCTCACGCCGCTGGTTCAGCAGCAGATCGATAAGCGTATTGCCGAAGGCGCAGAGCCTGAGGCTGCGCGTGACGCCCTGCTGGCGGAAAAGCAGCCGTCGCGCGAATTCGTTACGCCGGAACAGTTAGGTGAGCTGGCACTATTTCTGTGTTCAGACGGTGCGGCGCAGGTGCGCGGCGTGGCGTGGAATATGGATGGCGGTTGGGTAGCGCAATAACATCATCAGGTGCCGGATAAGACTGACTTACATCCGGCACAGTCGTAGGCCGGATAAGACGCAGTCGCATCCGGCACGCCACGATTAAGACTTCAGCTGATAATCCAGCGTAATTTCCGCGTTCAGTACCTGCGATACCGGGCATCCGGCTTTTGCTTTCTGGATGATGCCGTCAAACGTGGCGGCGTCTATCCCCGGCACGCTCACCTGGCTATGCAACGCGACTTTAGTGATCGCAAACCCGGCATCTACTTTATCCAGAGAAACATCGGCAGTGGTATCAATGGCATCTGGGGTAAACCCCGCTTCACCCAGCATCAGCGAAAGTGCCATCGAGAAGCAGGCTGCATGGGCCGCGCCAATCAACTCTTCAGGATTGGTGCCTTTCTCACCTTCAAATCGTGTATTAAACCCATACGGTTGCTGATTCAACACGCCACTTTCGGTCGACACAGTGCCTTTGCCGCGCTTAATGTCGCCTTCCCAGTGTGCCTGACCTTTCTTATGGATAGTCATTACCGCTCTCCTGTGTTGTCGTCGGAGTTACTAGTATAGGACGGCTGAGAAAAAGCATGTTACATACGGGATAGTTCTCATTTGCCGCTTAAGCATTGACCTTTCAGATAAAATGACCGACCATCCAGAAAGCCGTTATGTTGAACATCGGCTTTATATCAGGTTGTATTTCGTCCGTTCTCATACGGGCTCGCCCTTGAAACCAGTAACAGGATTAAGGAGTTAGAATGAAATCGAACCGTCAGGCCCGTCATATTCTCGGACTGGACCACAAAATCTCAAATCAACGTAAAATCGTGACCGAAGGTGACAAAACCAACGAGGTCAATAATCCTACTGGAAGAAAGCGCCGCACTGACGGCAAGTAGCCTTTCGCACGTCTGACTGAGTAACGAGATAAACACCATTGCAACCGCAGTGGTGTTTTTGCTTATAAAACCCCTTAACCCATTCACAATGCTTTATACTTCGCCCGTTTCCCTGGCGGACAGGCTACATACGATCATAAAGAGCGCCAGGGACGGTTATTCAAAAAAGAGTGAGTGACATGGAAAACGAAACCAAAAAATTGCGTTCCCTTTACATCCCCTACGCTGGCCCGGTACTGCTGGAATTCCCTTTACTGAATAAAGGGAGCGCCTTCAGTGTGGAAGAACGCCGTAACTTCAACCTGCTGGGGTTACTGCCGGAAGTGGTCGAGACGATTGAGGAACAGGCTGAACGCGCCTGGATCCAATATCAGGGATTCAAAACCGAAATCGACAAACATATTTACCTGCGCAACATCCAGGACACCAACGAAACCCTGTTTTACCGACTGGTGCATAATCACCTGGATGAGATGATGCCAGTTATCTATACCCCAACGGTCGGCGCGGCCTGTGAGCGTTTCTCTGAGATTTATCGTCGCGCACGCGGCGTGTTTATCTCATATCAGAACCGCCACAATATGGACGATATCCTGCAAAACGTCCCTAACCACAATATCAAGGTCATCGTTGTCACCGATGGCGAACGTATTTTAGGTCTTGGCGATCAGGGGATCGGCGGGATGGGTATTCCAATCGGTAAACTGTCGCTGTATACCGCATGTGGCGGAATTAGCCCGGCCTATACTCTTCCGGTGGTACTGGACGTGGGGACCAACAATCAGCAACTGCTGAACGATCCGCTGTATATGGGCTGGCGCAATCCGCGTATCACTGATGATGAATACTACGAATTCGTTGATGAATTCATCCAGGCCGTGAAGCATCGCTGGCCGGATGTGCTGTTGCAGTTTGAAGATTTCGCCCAGAAAAACGCTATGCCACTGCTGACCCGTTATCGTGATGAAATTTGCTCGTTTAACGACGATATTCAGGGCACCGCGGCGGTTACTGTCGGTACGCTGATTGCGGCTAGCCGCGCGGCCGGTAGCCAGTTGAGTGAACAGAACATCGTCTTCCTCGGCGCAGGTTCCGCCGGTTGCGGGATCGCCGAGCAGATCATTGCGCAGATCCAGCGTGAAGGTTTAAGTGAAGAAGCGGCGCGTCAACGCGTATTCATGGTCGATCGCTTCGGCCTGTTAACAGACAAAATGCCGAACCTGCTCTCCTTCCAAACCAAACTGGTGCAAAAACGCGAAAATCTCCAGCATTGGGATACCCAAGAAGATGTGCTGTCGTTGCTCGATGTGGTCCGCAACGTTAAGCCGGATATCCTGATTGGCGTTTCCGGACAAACCGGCCTGTTTACCGAAGAGATCATCCGCGAAATGCACAAGCATTGTCCGCGTCCGATCGTCATGCCGTTGTCCAACCCCACTTCCCGTGTTGAAGCTACACCACAGGATATTATCGCCTGGACCGAAGGTAACGCGCTGGTTGCGACCGGTAGTCCGTTCGCACCGGTACTGTGGAAAGATAAAATTTACCCAATCGCCCAGTGTAACAACGCCTATATCTTCCCGGGTATCGGCCTGGGTGTGATTGCGTCTGGCGCATCGCGCATCACTGATGAAATGCTGATGTCGGCGAGTGAAACGCTGGCGCAGTATTCACCGCTGGTGCTCAACGGTGAAGGTCTGGTGCTACCGGAACTGAAAGATATTCAGACCGTTTCTCGCGCCATTGCCTTTGCCGTCGGTAAAATGGCTCAGCAGCAAGGTGTGGCAGTGAAAACCTCCGCCGAAGCGCTGCAACAGGCTATTGACGATAATTTCTGGCAGGCAGAATATCGCGACTACCGTCGTACCTCTATTTGACGGTTTGCCCGGCGGCACACTGCTGCCGGGCGTTCAACACTTGCGCTTTTGCGTAACTTACGATTACACTTTCACCACCGATTAACATTCTGAAAAACAAAAGGAGGATACTTATGCTGTACTGTGAACGTTTTATCGTTTCACATGCTTTTGGCGATCGCCAGTGCTCAAGCGTTATCGGTATCGTGCTGCGATAACTTCTGCTTGAGCGAAGCTAACTTCTAAATCCCCTTCTCTCGGGCTTACCGGGTTATCGTCAGCGATGTTTGACGAGGCGTTTTCACGCCTGTAACTCTTGAGTAAGCAACAATGAGCACATTACTAACCGCACAATCCTTACACGTTGATACGGCATTCGGCACGCTATTCGACGATCTTTCCTTTACCCTGAAAAAAGGCGACCGCATCGGGCTTATCGGTTACAACGGCTGCGGTAAAAGCACACTGTTAAAACTGCTCGATGGCACGATCTCGCCCACCAGTGGGGCAATCGCGCAGGCGAATCACTGCCATCTCGCGCGTGTAGAACAACATCTACCTGACGATATACTGCCGCTTACGCTGCAGGAAGCCGTTCTCGCTCAACTTCCCGAGCATGAACGCGCAGCTCAGCAGTGGCGGGTTGAAGCACTGCTTGCCGAAATGGGTTTTACACCAGAGAATTTATCTCTGACTGCGCAAACATTGAGCGGTGGCCAGCACACGCGCTTGCTATTAGCGCGGGCACTGATGCGTAATCCTGACTTGCTGCTGCTGGATGAACCGGGTAACCACCTGGATTTGCCTACATTACTGTGGCTTGAGCAGTTCTTACAGAACTGGTCTGGCAGTTTTGTGGTGGTCTCCCACGACCCGCAACTGCTGGACGCGGTGACTCATGGAACCTGGATCTTGCGCGATCGCACTCTCCATGCGTTTGATCTACCCTGTAGCGCGGCGCGTCAGGCTCTGGCAGAAAGAGATGTCAGCGATGCTCTGCGCCACAAGGCTGAGCAAAAAGAGATAGACCGGGTGACTGCCAGCGCCAAACGGCTGGCAACCTGGGGGCGGGTCTACGACAACGAAGATCTCTCCCGCAAGGCAAAGCAGATGGAAAAACAGGTACAGCGCCTGAAAGAGGTGCAAACAGAAGTAACGTCAGGAAGTAAGTGGACACTAACATTGCAGGGTGATGCCCTGCGTGCAGATCGTTTGCTGGAGATGACCAATCTGTCTGTAGCCCCTGCTCCCGGTGCAGATACACTGTTTTCCATTGCCGGTATCCGGTTAAAAAGCGGCGATCGCGTGGCGATTGTCGGGCGTAACGGTTGCGGGAAATCATCGCTGTTAAGGCTTATCTGGCAACAGTTTCAGTCACAGCTGGCATCACCTTCACTGGTGTTACACCCGCGCGTTACCCTGGGTTATTACGACCAGACGCTGCATCAGCTTGCCGATAACGATTCATTGTTTGACGCGCTGGAAGCGTTTGCCCCGCAGCCAGAGATTCGCAAGATGGCGTTGATTAGCGCGGGATTTCCGTGGGTTCGCCATGCGCAGCGAGTCAGCACGTTAAGCGGCGGTGAGCGCTCCCGGTTACTGTTTGTTGGGTTGACGCTTGCGCGCTACAGTCTGCTGATGCTCGATGAACCGACCAACCATCTGGATATGGAAGGCAAAGAGGCGCTGGCAGAAACGCTACAAAGCTATAACGGCGGCGTGTTGCTGGTCAGTCACGACCGGCAGCTTATCAGCCAAAGCTGCAACCGGTTCTGGTTAATCGACAATGGCGAACTCAGTGAATGGCACGATCTGGATGCGGTCAATGCGCGTATTCGGGAAACGTCCGCGGAGATAACCGTTCCCAAAACGGTGGCTGAAGCGAAAACTGAAATAAGCGGTGACAGCGATAGATTGCTGGAACAACTTCTCGATCTTGAGCAGCGTCTGGCCGACGATCTCGCCCGCAAGCCGAAACATCAAAAACCGTTGTTACAGGCGCAATGGCGTAAAGAGATTGAACGTCTGAACGCACAACTGGAGTAACCTTTATTGCCGGATGGCGCAAGCTTATCCGGCCTACATCAGCAAAATGTGCGTGTAGGCCAGCCATCCGGCAATTCTTGCGTGACGCTTTCCAGTTATTCCCCTTCTCCCTTTTTCTTTTTGCACATTCGCCGCACAATTTTAAATATCGCAATCTTGGTGTTGCGTTTAACGGAACATTGATGGTAGTGTTCCTCTTGAAGGAACAAGGATGATACGGATGATCATGAACTTCAGGCACAAGGGATTGCGCGATTTGTTTCTTCATGGACGAACATCAGGCGTTATGGCGAAACATGTCCGACGATTACGACACAGACTTGCCGTTATTGATGCGGCAAGCAAGGTTACAGATATCAATATGCCCGGTTATAAGCTACATCCTCTGGTGGGTGAACGCGACGGCATATGGGCAATTTCTGTTTCAGGTAACTGGCGTATTACGTTTGAATTCGTCAATGGCGACGCGTACATACTGGATTACGAGGACTATCATTGATGAAGATGGCAAATCATCCCCGTCCTGGGGATATCATTCAGGAAGCGCTGGAAGAACTCAATGTCAGCCTGCGCGAGTTTGCCAGAGCTATGGAGATTGCACCGTCAACGGCAAGTCGACTATTAACCGGGAAAGCGGCTCTGACGCCTGAGATGGCGATTAAACTCTCCGTAGTGATTGGCAGTTCACCCGAAATGTGGTTAAACCTGCAAAATACCTGGAGTCTGGCAGAGGCCCAAAAAAGCGTGGATATTTCACGTCTGCGTAAGCTGGCGGTACAGTGATATAAATGCCGGATATACTTTTGTCATCCGGCATACCATTTATTGCTGCGGTTTTTTCTCTTTCCAGGCATCCCAGGCCTGTTTGATCTCTTGCTTTGCCGTAGCGGCGTCATTGAAACCGTTTAATTCGACCTTCTTGCGCCCTTCCGGCAGATCTTTGTACACGCGGAAGAAAGATTCCAGACGTTGAACTTCAATCTTGGGCAGATCGCTTAACTCTTTGATGTCGTCATAAGTGGGGTCAATTTTACTGGCCGGAACGGCGACAATTTTGTCGTCCTTTTCACCGCCGTCGATCATCTTCAGGACGCCAATAGCGCGCAGCTTAATCAACGTTCCCGGAGCAAGCGGCGCACGGGTATAAAAAATGACGTCCAGCGGGTCACCGTCACCGGCTAAAGACTGGGTGAGTGAACCGTAGTTGGCGGGATAGGCAACCGGCATTGACTGGAAGCGATCGGCAACGATAAAACCGGTTTTGGCGTCGGTTTCATATTTAATCATTCCACCTGCAGGAATTTCGGTTACGGCATAAAACTCTTCCGGGTTGTTCTCCGGCTGAGGAAATTCGAGGATGTTCTGTGCCTGAGCTGAAGCACAAAGAAACACGCTGACTGCGAGTAATTTTTTCACCAGATGCATTGTCTTTTAACTCTTCTATTATCGGAAAGACAACACCTTACGTTCAGCAGATGACAGAAACATGACGTTTTTTTGGCAAATAAATATCCTCCGGCATAGCCGGAGGTTTTTCTGATGCGCCTATAAGGCTCTGTTACCAGCCGCGCCCTAACAGGCGCATACGATCTGACATTTGCATCAGACTTCGTTACTTACGGCCCGTAAACGGGCTACCCGGATAAGGGATCGATAACTGCTCGCCCATTTTATCCTCTGCAAGCTGGTGCTTTATGTATTCCTGTATCCTTGCTGTGTTCTTACCCACCGTATCTACGTAATACCCACGACACCAGAACTCCCTGTTCCTGTATTTAAACTTCATATCACCAAACTGCTCATACAACATCAGACTGCTTTTACCTTTCAGATAACCCATAAAACCGGATACGCTCATTTTGGGCGGGATTTCCACAAGCATATGGATATGATCTGCACAGCATTCCGCTTCCAGGATCCGCACGTTTTTCCACTCACACAGCTTTCTTAAGATGCTGCCTATCGCCCTACGTTTCTCCCCGTAGAATGCTTGTCTTCGGTATTTGGGCGCAAAAACTATGTGATATTTACAGTTCCATCGGGTGTGCGCTAAGCTCTTTTCGTCCCCCATTGGGACCCCCTTTTGATTTCTTGTTTAACCCTTGCAGTTGCCAGACCGCAAGGTGTTTTAACAAATCAAAAGGGGTTTTAATAACTGGCCCAAAGCTGAAAGCTTTCCGGAACC